>DASYPH010000066.1:0-2839 GCA_036006925.1 Gaiellaceae bacterium | reverse complement strand
AGCCCACCGCGCCACCCAAGTCAGCTCAGAGCCTTCTCGAACCGCGGATCGTCGCGAACGGCGGCGAGGTCGTCATCCACGCGCGCCTGCTCGCGGAACGCCGGAAACGATTCGACAGATCGCTGTAGGTGCTCGAACGTCTGCTCGTCGGTTTCGCCCGCCAGCGTCGAGAAGCACGCGTAGTTGTAGTTCAGACCCGGATGGTCCGGCACGCGCTCGAGGCCACCGCGGACCGCTTGCAGTGCGTCCGAGTAGCGCTGCTCACCGTACGCCGTCATCGACTCGGTGTGGAACGGCCACGCTTCGCCCCAGTCGAGCCCCCGGTAGGCCTCGCCGGGAATCCCGCCGAAGGCGAGGATGGTCGCCTCCCCGGTCGCCTTCCGCCGGGCCTCCGAACTCACGTACAACAGCGTCCCCGCGGGTGCCTCGACCGTCTCGCCGTCGATCTCGAAGGTCGCCTGGCCGTCGAGCACGACGTACAGCTCCTCCTGGCCCTCCGGGCCTTCGGTGTGCTCGTTGATCAGCGTGCCGTCGTCGCCGGTCTTCCAGCCGTTGACTCCGAATGAGTGGATCCCGAGGTGCTCGCGCACAGGGATGTTCCTGCCGCGCTGCTCGATGTCATCGAGACGCGCGATCTTCCACTTCTGGTCGTTCATTCGGTCACCTCCGTGCAGGTGGTTGTCGCGAATCGTCGATCGTACAGAGCGCCGGCGGGTTGCCTGATCTCTGTTCGTCACCGGGACGTGCGTCGTTCTCGGCAAGGTCGCGGATCGCACCCGCGAGCACCGGATCGACGTCCGCGTGCGCCTCGAGCCACGCGAGGATGGCCAGGGCCGCATCGCGATTTCGGTCGTACCCGGGAACCATCGAGGTGAACGGCACACGCACGCCGAAGCGCCGCTCGGCGCCACGCTCGACTGCGAACACATCCTGCTGGCTGCTCCCGCCGGTATGTAAACCGGCGATCGTCAGCACGCGGTCGACGGCATGCACCTGAATCAACCGCGTCGCGCTGAGCAACTCGCCCCGCGCGAGCCGGTGCAGTGCGACGTAGAGGTTCGTGAGCGCCTCGTTCGCCTGCCACTGCACCGTGTCGTGCGGCGAAGACCCGGGCACGCCCCGAGCAGCGTCCAGCCCGGCAGGCGCGTCTGCGCGCTGCCACACGATTCGGCCGGCCGGTGCCGCACACGCCGTGACTCCGGCGACGGTGAAGACGGCGTACTCGCCGTAGAGCCCGTCTGCGAAGAGCACCTTCCGTCCGTCAACGGTGTTCGGGAAGCTGAATGCAACCGGGGAGAGATCTTCCAGCCAGTCGATCGAGTCGAGGTACCGCTGTCGCGCGCCGTCGTCGACGATCACGAAGAAATCGAGATCCGAGTGGTCGTCGAGCCGGTCGCGCTCGACTCCCACCGAACCGAGAGCGATCAACGCCACCACATCGCCGCGATCCGCAAGCGCGGCCCCGAGGTCGTCGAGCCGCTGCAGCAGACGTTCAGGAATGCCCGGGCGAGTCATGCCACCTCCTCACTCGAGTCGGCGTTGCATCCCGTGCGGCCCAGCCGTCCGCCGAGGTCGCGACTCCCCGGCAGATCCTACTCGGGTGCAGCTCCTGGCCGCGATCGCAGCCACACGCTCGTTAGGTTGGGCTCCGTGGATGTTCCGGCGGCTGTTCTGGACCTTGCGCTCCACCCCTTTCGCGAGCTGCCGCTCGCTCCGGGGTCGGAGCGGATCGAACGCGATGGATATCTCCTCGTGCTCAATCCGTTCCCGTCGGCACAGGTGGTCGAGCCGATCGACGTCGTTCCGGAGCAGGTCGGGGCGGCTGTCGAGAGCGCGCGGCGAGTTGCCCGGGAGCACGGGAAACCGCTCCTTGCCTGGTGGCTCGCGCCCGAGCGGCAGCAGCTCGAGGAGCGGTTCCAGGCGGCAGGGCTCGTGCACGAGGACACGCCGGGCTTCGAAGCCGTTGAGAACGCGATGGTGCTCCTGGAGGCGCCGCGAGCGCGCGCCGGAGGAGATGTGCAGGTGAAGGAAACGGAGACCTTTGAGGAGTTCGTCGCAGCGACGCACGTCGCCATGGAGGCATTCGACTACCCGGAGGCGATGCGTGACCACGCGGTCGCCGAGTTGCCGAAGCGGTGGCAGGAGTACACATTGGACTCGAACCCCGGCCGGCAGTTCATCGCGTTGACCGACGGACGCGTCGTGGGAACCGCGTACGCGGCCCTTGGGGCCGCCGGCGTGAACCTCTTCGGCGGTTCCGTGCTCGAGGAGGCGCGAGGGCGCGGCGTCTATCAGGCACTGATCACCGCCCGCTGGCAGGCAGCGGTTGCCCGCGGCACGCCCGCCCTGACCGTGCAGGCAGGCCGCATGTCGAAACCGATCATCGAGAAGCTCGGCTTCGTACAGGTGGGCGAGGCCCACCTGTACGTCGACGAGATCTAGTACGTGGGGTTCTCGACCAGCTCCACGACCGTCGGGGGCGTCAACACGGTGGCCCGGGCGAGCGCGCCGGAAGCGACGAGCCGATCCCGGAACGCTGTCGCGTCCTCGACCGAGTCGAACTCCACGCGCGTGAAGACCTCGTTCGGGTTGTCGACGCTCCGGAGCATCGAATGGCCCTTTGCCGCCTGCTTGCGACCGACCGGATCTTCATCGAAGTACGCCTTCCAGGTGTCGAAGTCCTCGATCTTGAGGTGGTGGATCATGAAAGCCACAGCTCCTCCTTGTGACTCCCGCGCGACCGGGGCAGCGTCAGGATGCTGCTCCCGACTCGCGATCATCCGCAGCGGGCGTCCCGGATCAACACCTTCGAGACGGCGCGTCGTCCCGCTCGACGGAG
>DASYPH010000065.1:0-2116 GCA_036006925.1 Gaiellaceae bacterium | reverse complement strand
CCGCTCGTCGAGGGTGGAGCGTCACATACCGGTTGCCTGCACGTTCTCCCTCCGCGGCAGACTGCTCACCCACTCATCGCCTCGCGGATCCGCTGCAGTCCGTCTTGACCGCGTTCATTGTCAGCCGGCCGGAGTTCGAGGAGTGGCTGGCGGAGCAGGCGAGGGCCGTCTGCGGCCAGTTGAGCGACCGGTAGAAGAAGCAGCAGCTCGGGAAGCTTGACCAGCAGATCGAGGCGGCGACCGCTGGGCTGCGCGAGGCCAAGAGGCAGGCGGCGCTCGAGGAGGTTGAGCGCGAGTTTGCTGGCGAGGCCGCGTAGCGATTTGAGAGAAACCGGCGACAGTATGCGTGGACGAGTAGGTCGTAACGGGCTCTGCGCCTTTGCATTTTCAGCGTGATCCCGTGCGCGTCGCCGTAATGGCCGGTTCCTTTCCCGGCTGTCCCCGTCGCAGCGCCTCGCGAAGGCGCCCCGTGAGGGTGTGGTTGCCAGACGTCCCCGTCGGGAGTACCGCCCCGGCGGGGGACGGGGTTTCTCTAGGAACCGCGATCTAGGAGGAGCCCAGTTGGAAGAGCCGATGGAAGTGCCGGCGGTCAGTCTCAATCAGACGGTGCGTGTCGGTTTCACTTTGAAGCGTGCGCTCGAGGAGGCTGCGCGGGCGGAGGGGTGCGACGCGACCTATCTCGCCAGGCGGCTCTTGAGGGAGCAGCTCGGCGTGCAGGAGCGGTCCCTGTGGCCGAAGTCCGAGCAGTGAGTAACCCGGTGCATGTCTACGGGCTCGCCGTCACCGGCGCGGAGTGGCTACAGACAGCGAGCGGCTAGACTTCGGGGCACGGGGCGAGGATCTATGGCGTGCTGGCGCCTTCCTCCGCGTGGCAAGGGAGTGGAGGCGAAGGTCATTGACGGCAGCTGGCGATTCTTCATCGCAGGATTCGCTTCAGGCGTTCCTGAACGACATTGGCAAGGTCGACCTGTTGACCGCCGCGCGGGAGGTCGAGTTGGCGAAACGCATCGAGCGGGGTGACCATCGCGCGAAGCAGGAGATGGTCGAGGCGAACCTCCGCCTGGTCGTCTCGATCGCCAAGCGGTATCGCAACCAAGGGCTGCCGTTCCTCGACCTGATCCAGGAGGGGACGATCGGCCTCGCGCGCGCGGCGGAGAAGTTCGACCACCGCAAGGGCTTCAAGTTCTCGACCTACGCGACGTGGTGGATCCGGCAGGCCGTCCAGCGTGCCCTCGCCGACAAGGCGCGGACGATCCGCCTGCCAGTGCATGTCGTCGAGAAGCTGGACAAGATCGTCCGCTCGGAACGCAACCTCCGCGGCGGGCTCTGCCGCGAGCCGACACCGGCCGAGATCGCAGGCGACGCAGACCTCCCACTCGACGAGGTAGAGCAGATCAGGCGCAGCGCGCAGACGCCGGTGTCGCTCGAGAAGCCCGTCGGCGACGAGAATGACTCGGAGTTCGGTCACTTCCTCGCCGACAGCGCTCCGTTGCCGGAGGACGTCGCCGACGACCAATCCCGCTCACGCGCGCTAACTGAGTCCCTGACGACCCTGACCTTGCGAGAGCGAAGCGTGCTCGAGCTTCGCTACGGGCTTGACGGACGGGAGCCGGCGACGTTGGACGAAATCGGCGTGATCTTCAGCCTGTCACGGGAGCGCATCCGGCAGATCGAGAAGAGCTCCATGGGCAAGTTGAGCGCCCTCACGGAAATGAAGAACGTCTGCGACGCTGCCTGAGAACGCGCGGAACCTCCGCGTTGGCCAGCGTCCTCCCGCTCGACGTCGCCCCTACGCTCGGCGCGCCGTCCGGCCCCGGAACGGAGGAGACGGAGCTCGGCTGGCTGCTCGGCTGGGCCGCACCATCACCCTATTCGGACGAAGTCGAGGGCGCAGCGCGTCTCTTACTGTAGATGGGGCCGGCGGCTTCGCGAGGAGGGACGATGGAGGGGGAGTGGCACTCGTATGCGCCCGACGGCCGCGAAGTTCGGGTGCGGCGCCGGGGCGAGTTGTGGCTTGTTCGCTGCGGTCAGACGGAAGCGCACAGCAAGAAACTCGACCGGGCGCTAACGCAGGCGATCCGCGCTGATGTTGACGTGGTGGCGCACGCGCAGGAGG
>DASYPH010000064.1:0-4481 GCA_036006925.1 Gaiellaceae bacterium | reverse complement strand
GATCGCCGCTCGATGAACGCGAACCCGGCCAGCAGCACGGCAGATGCGACGAGTGCCCCGACCACCTGCGGGCTGGTCCACGGGTACTGCTTGCCGCCCCAGACCAGTCCCAGCAGCAGCAGGCCCGTGCCGCCGGCGAGTACGCCGGCGCCGAGCCAGTCGATCGAATGCTCATGCCGCGTCGCGCTCCGAGGCATTGTCAGCGAGATGACCACGAGCGCGACGCCGCCGACCGGCAGGTTGACCAGGAAGATCCACCGCCAGCTCGCGTTGTCGACGATGAACCCTCCGATCGCCGGACCGATGATCGACGAGGCAGCGAACACGGCGCCGATCAGCCCTTGCCAGCGGCCGCGGTCGCGCGGCGGCACGATGTTCCCGATCACTGCGAGCGAGAGCGGGAACAGACCGCCCGCGCCGATCCCCTGAACGGCTCGGAAGACGACGAGTTGCGTCATCGTCGTGGCCAGACCGCAGAGCGCGGAGCCGAGCAGGAAGACGACGATCGCGAACAGGAACAGATACTTGCGCCCGTAGGCGTCGCCGAGCTTGCCGTAGAGCGGAACCGTCACCGTCGACGTGAGCATGTATGCGGTGAACACCCACGAGTACTGCGTGATGCCGCCGACGTCGCTGACGATCCGCGGGAGTGCCGTTGCGACGATCGTCTGGTCGAGCGCCGCGAGTAGCAGCGTCACCATCAGCCCCGAGTAGATCGCGAGGATGCGGCCGATCGTGAACTCGTACCCGGGCGGTTGGCGGGCGAGGCGCGCGCGAACGTTCATGCCAAAAGGTTAACGAGGTTAATCAGCTTGCGGCTCTGGTGCCCGTCGCCGGGTGCGGTCGAGGACGATGCCGCCCGCGATTCCGACGCCGCCGATGATCTCCCAGCGACTCAGGTGCTCACCCAGGATCACGAGCGCGAAGAGGACGGCGAAGAAGGGTTGCAGGTTCGCGAAGAGCGACGCCCGCGACGGCCCCACTCGGTCGATCGCGGTGAACCAGAGGATGTTGGTCAGGAAAAGCGGCCCGACGACCGCGAACGCGAACCCGAGCCAGGTCGCCAAGCCGAAGTGAAAGCTCTGGCGCGAGGTCTGCACGGCACCGACCGCTGCGATCGGGAGCCAGCCAAGCGCGAGCACGACGGCGCTGATTCGAAACGGCGAGTAGCGCCGCATCAGCGGCGCGATCGTCACCGAGTAGCCCGCCCAGGTCGCAGCCGTCAAGAGGGCGAGCAGGTCGCCGCGGATCCCGGCGGAGATGTCGCCGTTGCCGGCGGCGACGAAGCCGACGCCGATGAACGAGCAGAGCGCTGCGGCCCAGAAGCGGGGGCCTACCTGCTCGAGCCGGAAGAGTGTCACGTAGATGCCGATGAAGATCGGTGTCGTCCCGAGAATGAGCGCCATCGTCGAAGCGCTCGAGGTGTGCAGCCCGTAGACGAAACAGATCTGGTTGAGGAAGATCAGGAGACCCGCGAGCCCGACGAGCTTGGCGTCGGAAAGAGCGATCGCAAACGAGTGCTCGCGCGTGTAGGTGAAGCACCAGAAGAGCGCCGTCGCCGCGAAGTAACGGATCGTCGCGTACGCGAGCGGCTGGAAGCCGTGCTCCAGGACGTACTTCGTGACGGTGATGTTGAGCGACCACAGCAGGACCGTGCCGAGCAGCATCAGGTCAACCGCGTGAACCCGCCGCACGTCTCGACCCTAGCTGGCCCACCTGGCGCGGTACGCTTGCGCGCGTCATGGACGAGCCGACCCGCGACGACGTCGACGCACTGGTCGCTCCCGCGACCCCGCACTTCGCCTATCAGCTGCGAGCGCGCGTCAGGGAGCTCGTCGCCGGGCTGCCTGCGGGGCATGAGGTGCGCCGCTACGCCGACACGCAGATGGAGCGCCTCGACCGGCTCGGGCACGCGTCGTCGAAGGCCGACGAGGGCCCGCGCGAATCCCCGGCCCGGATCGGCTGGGACGAGATTCCGTCGGCCGCCCCGGCAGACCAGCCGCTACCGCCTCGTTCGTGACGGTCTTCGTCTCGGGCGGCACACGAGGGATCGGCCGTGCGATCGCATTGCGGTTCGCCCGCGACGGCGTCGACCGCGTGGCGATCGGCTACCTGCGGAACGATCGCGCCGCCGAGGAGACGGCCGCCGAGCTCCGCGCGCTCGGGGCGGAGCCGGTACTCGTGCGCGGCAACATCACCTCGGAGCGCGTCCTCGCAGAAGTCGCCGCGCTCGGGCCGCTCGATGTACTCGTTCACAACGCCGCCACCGGCGTGATCCGCCCGGCACTCGAGACGGAGGACAAGCACTGGGACTGGACGCTCAACGCGAATGCCCGCGCGTTGCTGCAGCTGGCGCGCGTGGCGGCTCCGGCGATGCCGGAGGGCTCGTCGATCGTCGCGATCTCGTCACTCGGCGCGCAGCGGGTACTCGAGAACTACGTGCTGATCGGAACGTCGAAGGCGGCTCTCGAGTCGCTGGTGCGCTATCTGGCGGTCGAGCTCGCCCCGCGGATCCGCGTCAACGCGGTCTCGGGCGGGGTCGTCGAGACGGGCGCGCTCGAACACTTCCCGAACCGCGAGGAGATGCTGGCCGCTGGGCGCGCCAACCCCGTCGGGCGGATCGTCGAGCCGGACGACATCGCGGGCGCCGTCGCGTTCCTCTGCTCGGCGGACGCCGCCATGGTCCGGGGCCAGACGCTGATCGTCGACGGCGGCTTCTCGCTCCTCGCCTGATCCGGCCGCCGCCTGACGGGCCACATCTCGACATGTCCGGTCAGGATGGGCGGCGGAGGAGCTTGTTGAGCGTGTCGCCGGCGACGTAGCCCGCGATCTTCGGGTTCTCCTGCAGGCGGCGCAGCGAATACTCGTACCACTGCGTGCCGTACGGGACGTAGATGCGTACCCGGTGGCCTGCCCCCACCAGCGCGTCGGCCCGGTCGGGACGCACTCCCAGCAGCATCTGGAACTCGTAGCGGTCGGAGGGAACGTCGCGGACGAGACGCAACGCCTCGACGATCAGGTACTCATCGTGCGTCGCGATGCCGACGAACGAGCCCTGCGCGAGGAGTTTCTCGAGCACGAGGAGGTAGTTCGCGCGCACCGCTTCGAACTCGCGGTACGCGATCGCCGGCGGCTCGACGTAGATCCCCTTGCACAGCCGCACGTTGTCGATTCCCTCGACGTCGTCGATCGTCCGCCGCAGGTAGGCCTGGACGACGACGCCGAGATTCTCGTACCCGAGCTCGCGAAGGTCGCGGTACAACCCGAGGGTACGGGTCGTCGTCGACGAGTCCTCCATGTCGATTCGGACGAAGCTCTGCCGCTCCTTGGCGTCTCTGACGACCGCCTCGAGGTTCTCGCGGCACAGGCCGAGATCGAGGTCGAGCCCAAGCGCGGTCAGCTTGATCGAGATGTTCGAGTCGAGGTCGTCGTCGTCGATCCGTGCCAGCAGATGGTGATACTGGCCGGCGATCGCCCGGGCCTCGCCCGCGTTGGTGATCTCCTCGCCGAGCACGTCGACGGTGGCGAGCTTCCCTTGGCCGTTCAGCTCATCGACCACGCGAGCCGCATCGTCGATCGTCGAGCCCGCGATGTAGCGTGCCGATAGGCGCTGCACCACCGGTCGCGGGACGGCCGGCAGGAGACGGACGATCGTGCGGTCGAGGGTCGAACGGCCGAGTAGCGCCACGGGCGGCGCCGATCGTAGAGCAAACCGATCGATCCGACCGCACGTAGAGGAGAGCATGAAGATCACTCGCCCAATCCAGCTGCTTGCCATCCTCGCCCTCGGCGTGCTCGGCGCCGTGACGGCGGGAGTCGTCGCTCAAGCGAGCACGACGAAGACGACGATCAACGTCACCGAGCGTGAGTATTCGATCAAGCTCTCGGCGCAGAAGGCGCCCGTCGGGCTCGTGCACCTGGTGATTCACAACCACGGGACGTACTCGCACGCGATCGCCGTCAAGCAAGGGACGCTCTCGAAGCGGACGCCGCTGATCAAGCCCGGCCAGTCCGCAACGCTGAACGTCACGTTCAAGAAGGGAAAGGTCGCGATCTGGTGTCCCGTTCCCGGACATGCCGCTCTCGGGATGAAGGCGTCGCTCGCCGTGGGGACTGCGGTCGGGCCGGCACCGTCGACGACAGGCGACACCACGACGACGAACTACATTCCGCCGACTCTGCCGGGCTACTAGGGCCCTAAGACTAGGACTCGCGCATGAACCCTTGGCGGGCGGCGCTCACGAGCGCCACCGCCTCGGGGAACAGCACGCGCATCGCATCGCGCATGGCGAGCGTCTGCCCGTCGACCGGCCCCTCGAGCTGGAGCTGGGAGAGCGCCGCGGCAGTCAGTTCCACAGCGGTGTTCAGCGTGAGCGTCGCGAACTGCTCGCGCTGCGCTTCCTGCACCGATTCGGCCTGCTGCTCGGCGAACTCACGCAGGCCGCGCAGGAGATCCTCGGGATCACCACCGAATGGGAAGC
>DASYPH010000063.1:0-9591 GCA_036006925.1 Gaiellaceae bacterium | reverse complement strand
CCTGCCGCCCCTCACAGACGATGCGGCGCTCGAGGCGACCCGGATCCACTCGGTGGCCGGCATGCTGGCGCCGGGTGGCGGGCTGATCCGCGTTCCACCGTTCCGCGCCCCGCACCATTCGACGTCGGCGCCCGCGGTCGTGGGCGGCGGCGCCACCACCCCGCGTCCCGGAGAGGCCAGCCTCGCGCACCACGGCGTCCTCTTCCTCGACGAGCTCCCCGAGTTCGCCCGCCCGGTGCTCGAATCGCTCCGCCAACCACTCGAGGACGGCGTCGTGACCGTCTCGCGTGTCATGGGCCGGGCGGCGTTTCCCGCTCGCTTCCAGCTGGTCGCGGCGATGAACCTCTGCCCGTGCGGGGCCCGCGGCGATCCCGCTGCGGAATGCGCGTGCACGCCCGAGCGTGTCCACCGCTACCGCGTGAAGCTGTCGCGCGCGCTGCTCGATCGCTTCGACCTGACGCTGGCAGTGCCACGTGCGCGCGCCGTCGAGCTCGCCGGGCCGCCCGGCGAAACCTCGGAGCGGGTCCGGAACCGGGTCCTCGACGCGCGACGTCGCCTCCGCGACGCCGAGCCTCCGTTCGGCGACGACTCACAGAAGCTGCTCACTCGCGCTGTCGAGCGTTTGCCGCTGTCCGGTCGCGGCCGAGCGCGGGTGGCACGCGTGGCGACGACGATCGCCGCGCTGGCGGCAGCAGATGCGGTTGCGCCCGAGCACCTCGCCGAGGCGCTCTCGTATCGTTCCCCCCGGGAGCTCGGCGAGTGAGCGGCTTGGCCGTCGCTGCGTTCGCTGCAGAAGCCGGCGAGCATCTGCCGGACGCGCCGCGCGGCCGGCGCTTCGAGGTCTTCCTGCGCTCCTTCGACGAGGTCGCCTATCGGCGACGTCTCAGGCTCGGCGGAAGCTCGTGGATCGGCCGCGCCGACGAGCTGTTCCCACCGCGACTGCGGGCGATCCACGATCCGCCGTCTGGTCTCTTCGCCCGCACGCCGGCGCCGCCGGACCTCGGCATGCGGCCGACGGTCGCGATCGTCGGTGCTCGCGCCTGCTCGCCTTACGGGTCGAACGTCGCGCACGGCCTGGCGCGCGAGCTCGCGGCAGCGGGCGTCGTGATCGTCTCGGGACTGGCGCGTGGGGTCGATGCTGCTGCGCATCGCGGTGCGCTCGAAACAGGCACCACGATCGCCGTGCTCGGGTGTGGCATCGATCGCGACTACCCGCGGGCGCACGCGGCCCTGGCGGCGGAGATTGCGCAGCGCGGCCTGATCGTCTCCGAGTACGCGCCGGGAGTCGAGCCCGCCCCGTGGCGCTTCCCGGCCCGGAACAGGATCGTCGCCGGGCTCGCCGACGCGACGGTCGTCGTCGAGGCACGCGAGCGGAGTGGCGCGCTGATCACGGCCGACCTCGCGCTCGACGAGGGCCGGGAGGTGCTCGCGGTCCCCGGCGAGATCACGAGTTCGCTGGCACGTGGCACGAACCACCTCCTGCGGCTCGGAGCGACACCGGTCACCTGCGTCGGCGACGTCTTCGCGTCGCTGGGGCTGCCCGCGCAGCCCGTCGCGCTGCGTGCATCGCTCGAGCAGCGCCTGGAAGACGTCCGGGCGCTGATCGCAGACGCCCCGGCTTCGGTCGACGAGCTCGTGCAGCGAACGACGTATGACGCGGGGCGCATCGCCGGGGCACTCGCCGAGCTCGAGCTGCTCGGCGTGGTCGTCCAGGCCGACGGCCGTTACCGGGAGGTGATGCCCTCGGCATAGGATCGGTGGATGGCCGACGGCCAAATCTTCGAAGAGCCACGCAAGGGCTGGTTGGAGCGGCTGACCGGTGCGCTCGCGTGCGGACGGCCGCGCACGGTGCGGCGGCGCGAGCAGCTCAGCCTGACGGTCCCGGCTGCCAGGGCGGGCGCCGTTCAGTCCGCGATCGAGCAGTGGCTGCGAGGACACGGGGTCGCAGCTGCCCTGGTCGCGACAGATGCCGGCGACGGCAAGACGCGACTCCGTGCCAAGCTCGACGAAGCCGAGGCGGCCAAGCTCGACCTGTCTGCCGATGCCGTGCAGGCGGAGCTGCAGGCGGTGCTCGAAGCCGCTATCCACTGACGCGCCGACGACCGGACCACACCTGACGAGCGCTACGACAACCTCATACTGGCTCGACGAGCCGCGGCTCGGGTTGCCAGCGTCGCACTTCGACGGTCGCGCGGACATCGCCGTGATCGGGGGCGGGGTCACCGGCTGCTCGTGCGCGCTCACCCTCGCCGAGCGGGGCGTGCGAGTGCGCCTGCACGAGGCCGGCGAGATCGCGGCAGGCGCGAGCGGCCGGAACGGCGGCTTCGCATTGCGCGGCGCGACCCCTGCCTACGACCGAGCCCGCGTCGACTTCGGGTCCGCGCAGGCGCACCGGTTGATGGCGCTGACCGAAGGCGCACTCGACCGGATGGAGCAGCTGGCGGGAGACGCCTTCCGACGGGTCGGCAGCTTCCGGCTCGCCGTCGATGGAGCCGAGCGGGAGGAGCTTCGCGCCGAGTACGACGCTCTGCGCGAGGACGGCTTCGCGGTCGACTGGGTCGACGAGCTCACTGCGCCGCTCGACCGCCTCTACGCGGGCGCGATCCACCACCCGCCGGACGGCGCCCTGCAGCCGGCGCGGTGGGTGAGGCGCCTGGCTGCGCATGCCGCGGCAGCCGGCGCCGATGTGCGCGAGCACGACTCGGTTCGCGTCGACGCCCTCGACGCGGACGTCGTCGTCGTCGCGGGCGACGGCTTCACGGCCTCGCTGCTGCCCGAGCTGGCGCCCCAGGTGCGCCCGACGCGCGGGCAGGTGCTCGTCACCGCGCCGCTCACGGAGCTTCGTTACCCGAGTCCGCACTACGCCCGGGGCGGCTACGACTACTGGCAGCAGCTGCCGGACGGCCGGCTCGTGCTCGGCGGCAACCGCGACGCGTCGCTCGACACGGAAGACACCGACGTGATCGCGACGACGGCCGCGATCCAACAAGGGCTCGACGCGCTGGCCGAGCGGCTGGTCGGGGGACGACCGGAGGTGACGAAGCGGTGGGCTGGCATCTGGGGTACGACGCCGGACCTGCTGCCGCTTGTCGGCCCGGTACCCGGGCGCGACGGCGTCTGGGTCGCCGGCGGTTACTCAGGCCACGGTAACGCACTCGGCCTCGCCTGCGGCGAGCTCGTCGCGCGCGCGATCCTGGGCGAGCGCCCGCCGGAGCTCGGGCTGTTCGATCCCGCCCGGTTCAGGCGGCCTTGACGCCCGCGGCGAGCTTGGCCACGGAGTCCTTGGCGTCCCCGAACAGCATCACCGTCTTCGGGTTCAGGAAGAGCGGATTCTCGATCCCCGCGAAGCCAGGGTTCATCGAGCGCTTCAAGACGACGATCGCTTGCGCCTGGTCGACGTTCAGGATCGGCATCCCGTAGATCGGACTGCTCGCGTTCGCGCGTGCGTCCGGATTGACGACGTCGTTGGCGCCGATCACCAGTGCGACGTCCGTGCGCGCGAACTCGCCATTCGCCTCGTCCATCTCCTTCAGCTGTGGGTACGGCACGTTGGCCTCGGCGAGCAGCACGTTCATGTGGCCCGGCATCCGACCGGCGACAGGATGGATCGCGTAGGTCACCTCGACGCCTCGTGCTTCGAGGATGTCGGCGAGTGCGCGAACATCGTGCTGAGCCTGCGCCACCGCCATCCCGTAGCCGGGGACGACGACGACCTTGCTTGCGTACGCGAGCATCACCGCCACGTCGTCGGCGCTCGCCGACCGGACCGCGCCGTTCGCAGTCGCGGCACCGCCGCCCGCCGCGGTCCCAGCGACGACCTGGCCGAACGCCCCGAACAGCACGTTCGTGATCGAGCGGTTCATCGCCCGCCCCATCAGCAGCGTCAGCATCGTCCCCGACGCGCCGACGAGCATGCCGCTGACGATCAGCACGTTGTTCGAGAGCTCGAAGCCGGTTGCCGCCGCCGCGAGTCCCGTGAACGCGTTCAGCAGCGAAATCACGACCGGCATGTCAGCACCGCCGATCGGCAACACGAACAGCACGCCGAAGACGAGTGCGCCGGCGACCATCAGCCAGAGGAGCCAGCTGCGCTCGGAGCCGAGCAGGATCGCCGCGCCGAGCGCGAGGCAGGCACTCATCAGGGTGGCGTTCACGAGCTTCTGGCCTCGGTAGACGATCGGCCGCCCCTGGATCAGCTCCTGCAGCTTCGCGAACGCGACGAGCGAGCCGGAGAACGAGATCGAGCCGATCAAGGCAGAGAGCAGGATCGAGAGGGAAACGTCGCCGTGGATCCGGCCCGGAACCGGCGTGAGCTTGTGGAACTCCGCCAGCGCGACCAACGCGGCTGCACCGCCGCCGACGCCGTTGAACAGCGCCACCATCTGCGGCATCGCGGTCATCTTCACGCGACGCGCGGCGACCGCCCCGAACGATCCGCCGATCAGCGCGCCGATCACCATCAGCCACGTGATGTGGACGCCCGTTTCGAGCAGCGTCGCAACGATCGCGACGACCATGCCGACGGCGCCGATCTGGTTGCCCCGCCGCGCGGTCGCCGGTGACGACAGGAAGCGCAGCGCGAGGATGAAACACGCGATCGTGACCAGGTAGAGCAGGTTGACGCCGTTCGTCCCCAAAGCGCCTCCCGGTTACCCGTCCTGCTTCGGCGGCTCGCGTTTCTTGAACATCTCGAGCATGCGGTCGGTGACGACGAAACCGCCGACGACGTTCGCCGACGCCAGCACCATCGCGACGAAGCCGATCACCTTGAGCAGGCCGTCCTGATGCGGGGAGCCCGCGATGATCATCGCGCCCACGATCACGATCCCGTGAATCGCGTTCGTGCCCGACATCAGCGGTGTGTGCAGCATCGTCGGCACCTTCGAGATCACCTCGAAGCCGAGGAAGATCGCGAGCATCAGCACCGTCAGTTCGGCGACGAGCGTCGCGGTGTGGGTCACGTCCGTACCTCCTTTCGGGTCACGCAGGCACCAGACACGATCTCGTCCTCCCAATCGAGCGAGACCGCGCCGTCGGAGACGATCAACCCGAGCACCGCCGCGACGTTGCGCGACAAGAGTTGGCTGGCATGCGTCGGCATGGTCGCCGGCAGATTTGTGAGGCCGACGATCGTGACGCCGTCGCGCTCGACCTCGGCGCCAGGCTCCGTCAGCTCGCAGTTGCCGCCGGTCTCTGCGGCGAGATCGACGATCACGGAGCCCGGCCGCATTCCCCGCACGGCTGCCGCGGTGACCAGCGTCGGCGCCGGGCGGCCTGGGATCGCGGCCGTCGTGATCACGGCGTCGAACTGTGGGATCCGTTCCTGCAGCGCTGCTTGCTGCTGCGCTTGCTGCTCCGGCGTGAGTTCCTGCGCGTAGCCGCCGGCGGTCTCCTCGCCGCGGACGCCGAGGTCGAGGAACGTCGCCCCGAGCGACTCCACCTGCTCGGCCACCCCCGGGCGCACGTCGAACGCCGAGACGACGGCGCCGAGACGCCGCGCCGTCGCGATCGCCTGGAGCCCGGCGACGCCGGCACCCAGCACGAGCACCTTCGCCGGAGGAATCGTGCCGGCCGCGGTCATCAGCATCGGGAGGAACCGCGGCAGGCGGTCGGCGGCGATCAGGGCCGCCTTGTAGCCGCCGACGGTCGCCTGGGAGGAGAGGGCGTCCATCGGCTGCGCGCGGGTGATGCGCGGCACCGACTCGAGCGCCAGCGCGACGACCCCGGCGCTCGCCAGACGCTCGATGCCGGCGGCATCCGTCAGCGGCTGCAGGAAGCCGATCAGCACCTGCCCGTCGTGCAGCCGTGCCGCTTCGGCTGCGCTCGGCGGGGCGACCTTGACGATCACCTCGGCAGGCCACGGGTCGCCGAGGGTCGCGCCGGCCTCGGTGTACGCGTCGTCTGTGAACGCAGCGGCACTGCCTGCGCCCGGCTCGACCACGACCTCGACACCCTCCGGCAACCTTCCGATCGTCTCCGGCACCAGCGCGACGCGGCGCTCACCGGACATGGTCTCTTTCGGCACTCCGACCCGCATGACGCGCGACGCTACCGGAAGGCGCGGCCGAACCCTCTGCGGAGGGCTCGGCGGGATACAGTTGTGCCGCAGGGCCGCGCTGTTCGCCCCGATGCTGCGTCCTGCGTCGACAGCGACGGCTATCGGCGCTCCCTGCGTCCTTGCCTCGGAACGAGCAGCGCACCACCCCTGCGACGAAGGGCATCCCGCCGAACCCTCCTACACTTCTCCTGCGTGACCCACCTGCTCGAGCAGTACGGCTTGATTCTGCTCTTCGCCGCCGTCGCGATCGAGTCGGCGGGTGTGCCGATTCCCGGCGAGACGACGCTGATCGTCGCCGCCTACCTCGCCCGACCCGAGCAGCATCACTTCTCACTGCTCGCGGTGATCATCGTCGCGTCGATTGCAGCGATCATCGGCGACAACATCGGCTACTGGGTCGGACGAGCCGGCGGCCGAGGGCTCCTGAACCGCTGGTCCGTGACTCGGCGGCACTCCGAGCGGGTGTTGCCTCCTGCAGAACGGTTCTTCAAGCGTCACGGCCCGAAGACCGTCTTCATCGCCCGCTTCGTCGCGTTACTGCGCGTCACCGTCGCCGTGCTGGCCGGGATCACCCACATGCGGTGGTGGAAGTTCTTGCTCTGGAACGCCGCCGGCGGCATCGCCTGGGCGACCGCCGTGTCGCTGCTCAGCTACGAGGCGGGGAAGGCCGTCGCCGAGACGGTCAACCGCTACGGGCTGTACGGGGTCCTCGGTCTGATCGCGCTCGGGGTGATCGTCTTCCTCGCGCTGCGTCTCTGGCGGCGCCGTCTGGCCGCCAAACTGTCGTAGCTAGAGACTCGACCACACCTCGAGCTTCGTGCGCGTCCGGCGGATCACTTCGTCGGTGTATTCACTCGTGGGCGCATGGCCGCCGAGGTCGGCCGTCTTCGTCCCCTGGGCGACCGCCTCGAGTGCGCTCTCGCGGATCGCCCGCCCGGCCGCCCGTCCGGGCTCGGTCTGCGACAACAACGCCGCAGCCGCCAGGATCATCGCCAGCGGGTTGGCGACGTTCTTGCCCTCGAGCGACGGCGCTGTCCCGTGCGCCGCCTCCGCCATCAGCGCCGTGGGCTCGAGATCGTCACCCTCGAACGCGACGAGCATCGACTCCGAGCCGGCAATCGACCCGAAGAGGGGCAGCACGAGGTCGGAGAGAAGGTCGCCGTCCCGGTTCAGCGCCGGGATCACGAGCGGATCGCCGGTCGAGGCAATCAGCAGCGCGAACGTCGCGTCGATCAGCTGCGGCTCGTACGGCACCTCCGGATGCCGAGCCGCCGCCGCATCCATCTCCTCCTTGAGCATCCCCTCGTACGTCGGCGACACGGTGAACTTCGGCCCGCCGAAGACCTTCGCGCCCGTCCGTGCAGCCTCGCGAAACGCGAACTCCGCGACGGCGCGGCAGACGCTGCGTTCGATCCGTTCCGTCCGGTAGGCGACTTCGTCGGCTCCTTCCCCTTCGCGCCACTCCCGCGCGCCGTAGGCGTCGCCGACGGCCATCCGCACCACCGAGATCGGCGCATGCACACCGCCGAGCGGTGCGACGCCCGGGATACGCCGGCCGGTCCGCACGATCACCTTGCCGCCGATCTCCTCGCGGAGGATGCGGTTCGGCGAGCCGACGTCGTCGCGTGCTTCGGGCGTCACCGTCGCGGCCTTCAGGCCGAGGCCGTGCTTGCGGATCGCCGCCGCCGCGTCGTGGACGACCTGGTTCGCGGTCTCCCTGCGATGGGCGAGCGAGAGATCGAAGCGGGGGAGCGCGAGCTCGACGCCGATGACCTCTGGATCGAGCACGCGCAGCGCTTCCTCGAGCAGCTCCTGGCCGGTCTGGTCGCCCTCGAGCACGACGATCGCATGCAGGTCCATCGGGACAGCACACTAGCCACACGGAATTCGGCCGTTGTACGGAGGCGCTGATTTCCGATTAGAATCCGAGCCTCGAAACTCGTTCAGGAGGCGAATTTGGCGCGGAAAACAGTGCTCGTTTGTGACAGCTGCGGTCGCGAGGTCGACGAGGCACAGGGCGCCTCGCTGCGGGTCACGTATTCCGACGCCCGGCGAGGCTCGAAGGTCGCCGACCTGTGCGACGAGTGCGCCGGGAAAATGCCCGGACGCGCCGCGGCCCGCCGGGGTCGCCGGCCGAAAGCACAGGCGTCGGCCTAGCTGCGAGCGGGAAAACCCGTCGAGGGCAGCCCGGGACACGTCCTGCGGCCGCTCTACGATGGGAAGGTGGGACTCTCCCTGCTTGCAGGGCCTGCGCACGCGGGCAAAGTCGCGCTTCTGCTCGAGCGCTATCTGGCGCGCCTCGACGACGAACCCGTCTTGATCGTGCCGAACCGGTCGGACGTCGACCGGGTCGAGCGCGACCTGCTCGCCCGCTGCGGCTGCCTCCTCGGCGGCACGATCGGCACCTTCGACGACCTGTTCGCCCGGCTTGCGGCAGGCGATCCCCGGTGGCGACGGGTCGCGGGCGAGGCCGAGCGTTCGCTGGTCGTCCGACGCGCGCTCGCCGATGTCGCGCTCGACGGCCTCGCCGGCTCGGCGCGAACGGCAGGCTTCTCGGACTCGCTCCTGAGGACGCTCGGCGAGCTCGAGTCCGGCCTGCTCGACCCCGCCGACGTGGACGGCGAGCTGGCGGTGCTCTACGGCGCGTACCGTGCCGAGCTCGAGCGGCTCGGTCTCTGGGATCGCGACACCGAACGCCGACGCGCGGTCGAACGGCTGCAGAACGATCTCGCCTCCTGGAGCGGCGAGCCCGTGTTTGCGTACGGCTTCGAGGATCTGACCGGCGCCGAGTGGACGCTGCTCGAGGCGCTGTCCGGCCGTGCCGAGGTCTTCGTCTCGCTCCCGTACGAGCCCGGGCGCCTCGCCTTCGCTTCGCTGGCGCGCACGGCGACCGACCTGTCCGCGCTCGCAGACGGGTCGATCCAAGAGCTCGCGCCGCGCTCTGCGGAATACGCCCACCCGGCCCTGGCTCATCTCGAGCGAACGCTGTTCGAGGAGTCGCCGCCGCCGTCCGTCGAGCTCGACGGCGCCGTTCGCTTCTTCGAGGGCGCGGGCGCCCGGGGCACGCTGGAGCTCGTCGGCGACGAGTTGCTCGAGTTGATCCGCGGCGGCACGCCTCCCGAGCAGATCGCGCTCGTCGCACCGTCGCTCGACGGCTGGCGCGCGCCGCTCGAGACGGTGCTCGGCGCGCTCGGTGTGCCTTACGCCGTCGAGTCGCGCGCACGCCTCGGGGCGACGCCGTTCGGCCACGCGCTGCTGCAGCTTCTGCGCTACGCCTGGGCAGACGGCGAGCGCCGGGAGCTCTTCGCGTACCTGCGATCGCCCTACTCCGGGCTGGCTCGCTCGTCGGTCGACTTCGTCGAGGGCCGGCTGCGAGGGCGTGCGATCCAGGCCGCCGCCCGCGTCGAGGAGGAGGCCGAGAAGCTCCGCGAGGCGCCGATCCCGCATCTCGCCGAGCTGCGCGCCGCGACCTCCCCGACCAGCGGGGTGCGCACGCTGCTCCGGGCGATGATCCGGTCGGCGTACGGGACCGA
>DASYPH010000062.1:0-19500 GCA_036006925.1 Gaiellaceae bacterium | reverse complement strand
CGCGCTCTGGCGTTGGGCGATGATCGGGTGCGTCGTCGGCCTGGCGTTCATGATCAAGCTCTCGGCGCTCGCGATCGTGCCGACGCTGGTGTTGCTCCTCGCGCGCAGGCACGATCGCCGGTCGCACGCGGCGGCGTTCGTCGCAGGAGCCGTCGTCACGGTCTGCGTGCTCGTGGTAGCGCACCTGGGTGCGCTCCATCCGCTCTGGCGGGGCGCCGTCAGCTACCACGTCGCGGCGCGGAAGGTCGCCGGCTCGGGCACGCTCGCCGACAACGCCCACCGCGTCGTCCACTACCTCGACTTCAAGACCGGCTTCGGCTGGTTGGTGGTCCTCGCGCTCCTGAGCGCGCTCTGGATCGTCAGGCGGCCGCAGCTGCAGGTGCTGCTCCCGCTGCTCACGTTCGTGCTCGTCTCGGCGATCTTCATCGTCTGGCAGCGCCCCTTGCACGACAACCATCTGGTGCTGCTCGCCGTCGCGCTCGCCCTGCCGACCGGCTACGTCCTCAGCGAGGCGGTCGGAGCAGCGTCCCCCGAGTGGGTGCGCGTCGCCGTGGCGACGATGCTCGCGGTGCTCCTCGTCGGCGGGTACGGACAAGAAGTGCGGCGGTTGTTCCGCAATCAGGTCGAGATCTCGGCCGACGACCGGTCGGTCGTCACGGAGATCCGCCGCCGCACTCCCGCGAGACGCCTCGTCGTCACGGACCTCCCGGATCTCGCCTACCTGGCTCGTCGCCAGGTTCCCGGGAAGCTCGTCGACACCGCGGTCCTGCGCTTCGCTGCCGGCTACCTCTCGGTGCGGGACGTCGAGCGGGAGATCGAGACGCGGCACATCGACGTCGTCGTCGCCGGCCGCGCCTTCACGCAGTACCCCGGGCTCATGCAGTGGCTGGGGACCCACTTCGCCCGCCGTGCACAGCACGGCGACGTGACGGTCTTCTCTCGCGACTGAACCGCTTCCCCAGGGCGGTGGTTTGAAAAGGATGCGTAAGGAAGCTGGGTCGGATCCGGCACCCTGAGTACGATCCAGCGGAATGTCGACCTCAGTCGTGACCGGCGGTGCCGGCTTTCTCGGGTCGCATCTCTGCGATCACCTGATCGAGCAGGGACACCGTGTCATCTGCGTCGACAACCTCGAGACCGGCTCGCTCGAGAACATCGATCACCTTCGCGATCCGGGATTCTCGTTCATGTACCAGGACGTCACCGAGGCAATTCGCATCGATGAGCCTGTCGACTACGTGTTCCACCTCGCGGCCCTGGCGAGCCCGGTCGACTACCTGCGCGCGCCGCTCGCGTCGCTGAAGGTCGGCTCGTACGGTACGCACAACGCGCTTGGGCTCGCCAAATGGAAGCGAGCCCGCTTCCTGATCTCGTCGACGAGCGAGGTCTACGGCGACCCGCAGGTGCATCCGCAACCCGAGACCTACTGGGGCAATGTCAACCCGATCGGCCCGCGCGGCGTCTACGACGAGGCGAAGCGCTACGCGGAGGCGTTGACGATGACGTATCACGCGCAACAGGGCGTGGACACGTGCATTGCGCGGATCTTCAACACCTACGGACCGCGGATGCGGAAGAACGACGGGCGTGCCTCGGTCAACTTCCTCAATCAGGCACTCGCGGGAAAGCCCCTCACCGTGTACGGCGACGGGTCGCAGACGCGGTCGCTCTGCTACGTCGATGATCTGATCCGCGGCCTGTACCTGCTGATGGAGAGCGACGAGCACCTGCCCATCAACATCGGCAACCCCGATCACGAGGTGACGATGCTCGAGCTCGCCCAGACAGTGATCCGCCTCACCGGCTCGAGCAGCGAGATCGTCTTCGAGGCGCTGCCGATCGACGATCCGCAGATCCGTCGCCCGGACATCACACGCGCCAGACAACTGCTCGGCTGGGCGCCGGAGATCGATCTCGAGCAGGGTCTCAAGCTGTGGGTCCAGGCCCTCGGCCGGGAGCCCGCAAGCCTCTAGTGCGGCTCGCAGGGATCATGGTTGCAGCCACTGCGCTGCTGGCGTCAGCGCTCGCCGTCACGGCGGCCCCTGCGCACGCCTCGCGGTACCTCCGTGTCGGCATCTACGACGAGGCGCAGACCCTGTACGGGCCGATCGACAAGACCATGCCGCAGCTGAAGCAGCTGCACGTACAGGAGATCCGCCTCAATCTCTACTGGGGCGGCGCTCGTTACGGCGTTGCGTCACGTCGACCGTTGAACCCCACGAATCCTGCCGATCCCGCCTACGACTGGTCGCTCTACGACCGCGTCGTGCGTTACGCGAACGAGTACGGCATGCACGTGCTGTTCTCGATCTACGGAACGCCGACGTGGGCGAACGGCGGGCTCGGGCCGAACCACGCACCGACGATAGCGATCGATCTGCGCAACTTCGCGCTGGCGGCGGCGAAGCGCTACGGGGGGCAGTTCCCCGACGGCCAGGGCGGATTCCTGCCGCCGGTACGCGACTGGCTTGCCTGGAACGAGCCGAACAACCCGCTGTTCCTGGCGCCGCAGTACAAGGGCTCGACGATCCAGAGCGCGATCGACTACACGAGGATCTGCAACGCCGTGTACACGGGGGTGCACGCGACGTTGTTCGCGAACGAGCGCGTCGCGTGCGGCGTCACAGGACCCCGGGGCAACAACAACCCCAACAGCAGCCGGCCGTCGGTGTCACCGCTGTCGTTCCTCCGAGCCGTCAAGAAGGCAGGGCTGAAGAAATTCGACGCCTGGGCTCATCATCCGTACTACTCCGGACCGACCGACACGCCCACGTCGAAGCCGACCGGCGCCCGGGGTGGGCCGGCGACTGCGGTCACCCTCGGCAACCTCGGCGATCTGACCAAGCTCCTGACGCAGCTCTACGGGAACAAGCGCATCTGGATCACGGAATACGGCTACCAGACCAATCCGCCCGACCGGCTCGTCGGCGTCTCCTACGCGAAGCAGGCGAGCTACCTGACTCAGGCGTTTGCGATCGCGCGCAAGAACCCGCGCATCGACATGATGCTCTGGTTCCTGCTGCGGGACGAGCCCACGCTGAACGGATGGCAGTCCGGGCTGCTGACCGCAAGCGGCAAGAAGAAGCCCTCGTTCGCCGCGTTCATGCGCATGGCCGCGGCTGCGCCAAACCCGAACAGCTGAGCAGCTCGCGATAGAGGCCGTCGATGTCGTCGACGAGCCGACTCACCGCGTAGCGAGGCAACGTGCGCTCGCGGCCGGCCTCACCCATCCGGCGGCGCAGCTCGGGATCAGCGCCGAGGCGGCCGAGGGCGGCCGCCAGCGCGTCGATGTCGCCGACAGGCGTGAGCAGGCCGTCGACGCCGTTCGAGACGACGTCCGGGACACCGCCGACCGCCGTCGCAACGACCGGCCGGCCCGCCGCGAGCGCCTCGATCGCGACCACCGGGGTGCCTTCGTTCCCCGACGTCAGGAGCAGCGTGTCGAAGAAGGCGAGGTACGAGCCGATGTTTCGCTGGTAGCCGGGCAGCAGCGTCTCCCTGGCGATCCCGAGCTCGGAGAGCCGTCCCTCCACCGCGGCGCGGTCGGGACCGTCGCCGACGAGGCAGAGCCGAGCATCGACGCCTGACCCGCGGAGCAGTGCGAAGGCGCGAATCGTGTCGTCGAGTCGCTTGATCGCCGTCATCCGTCCGATCCACCCGACGACGTAGGTCGTCTCTGGAACGCCGAACAGCCGCCGAAGCGCGGTTCGTTCGTCGACACTCGCGACGCGCGCCGGCAGGTCGATGCCGAGCCGGATCACGGAGAACTTGGACGCCGGTGCGACGCCCAGCTCGACGAGATCGTCGCGCACCTCCGGGCTGACCGCGATCAGCTGGTTGGTGTGGCGGGCCAACACCTGTTCCGTCCGGCGAAAGAGTTCCGTTCGAAGCGGGTCGAAATAGCCGCGGAGCACATGTCCGTGGAAGGTGTGGACGATGATCGGCGGCCGGGCGGCGCCTGCGAGCAACGCGGCCGCACGGCCGACTGCGCCTGCCTTCGCCGTGTGCGTGTGCAGGATCTGCGGCCTGACACGCCGGATCTCCTGCACGATGCGGCGGATCGCAATCGGGTCGTAGAACGGCGAGATCTCTCGATGGAGCTGTGGAACGTTGCGCACGGGAATCGCGAGATCCTGGGCGACGAAGGCCATCGAGTCCTCGCCCCTCGCGAGCTGGCCCGCGAGTAGTGTCGTCTCGTAACCGCGCGCGGCGAGGCCGTCGGTCAGGTATGAGACGTGGAGGGCGGGACCTCCCATGTTCAGCCGCGCGATGATCCTCATCACGCGGACCGGTGCGTCAGCCAAGCAGCGCCTCTGCGGTGAGTCGCAAGCCGTCCTCGAGACCGACCGCAGGCTCCCAGCCCAGCGCCTCGCGGGCAGCCGAGATGTCCGCCCACGAGTCACGGACGTCACCTGCGCGAGGCGGGCCGAACACTTTCGTGACGGGGCGGTCGAGGATCCTGCCGATCGTGTCCGCGAGCTCGTTGACGCTGACCGGCGCGCTCGCGGCGACGTTCAGCAGGCTGCCGCTCACTGCGGGAGCATCGGCGGCGCGGATCGTCGCGTCGACGACATTCGCGACGTACGTGAAGTCGCGTGACTGTTCTCCGTCGCCGTTGATCGTGATCGGCTCGCCTGCTGTGATCCGCGCCATGAAGAGCGGGATGACGGCCGCGTACTGCGAGTCGGGGCTCTGGCGCGGGCCGAAGACGTTGAAGTACCGCAACACGACCGACTCGAAGCTCTCGTAGACGCGCGAGAACGCAACGCAGTAGCGTTCTGCCGCCAGCTTGGCGACGCCGTACGGCGAGAGTGGATCCGGCGCCATCGACTCGGTGACGGGAAGCTCGCGGCGAAGCCCGTAGACGGACGAGCTCGACGAGTAGACGACACGTCGCACCCCTTCGTCGCGTGCCGCCAGCAGCACGTTCAGCGTTCCCTCGATGTTGACCGCGCTCGAGGTGAGCGGATCCTGGACCGAGCGCGGCACCGAGCCGAGAGCGCCGAGGTGGAAGACGACCTCGACACCGCGGACAGCGTTGTGCACGCGCTCGTACGAGCGAAGCTCGCCTTCCACGACTTCGACGTCCAACCCGTCGAGGTTCGCCCGGTTTCCGGTCGCGAAATTGTCGAGGATACGAACATCGTCGCCGCGCGCGAGCAGGCCGCGGACGAGGTTCGCGCCGATGAACCCGCCGCCGCCGGTGACGAGAACGCGGCTCATCGCCTGGTCGCCGTCACGTGGAAGTTCGCGAAGAGGGCCCCGGGCACGGGGGCGCGCAGGAGTGCGATCCGGCTGTCGAGCGCCGCCGCTCCGGCGTTCAGACCGGTGATCAGCGGGCGGGCAGCGGCTCCGAGATGAGCTCGCTTGAACAGCAGGTGCACGAACTCGGAGAGGAGGAACCCCAGGCACGCGGCCGTGCCCGCGCCCGGGCTGACGGTCACGTCGGCCCAGTCTCCATTCGTGGCGAAGAGCCGCTCGAGCCCGGTATGCGTCCAGCGCCAGTGGTCGACGGGGTTGGGGTGGTACACCATCACGCCGTGTGTCGAGGCAAGCACGCGCCCGCCCGGAGCCGTCGCACGGTGCAGCTCGCGAACCGCGAGTGGCGGGTCGTCGACGTGCTCGAGCACCTGTGTGGCAAGGACGATGTCGAAGCTCCCGTCCTCGACCGGCAGCGACTCGATCGCGCCGTGTAGGTCGGCATACGGGTTCTCCTGAACGTCCACGCCGACGTACGACGAGACGCCCGCGAAGAACGGCAGGTAGGGCTTGACGCCACAGCCGACGTCGAGCAGCCGCTTGCCGGCGGCCCGTGCCCCCTCGTCCCGCATCCAGTCGGCCAGCGGACGCCGAATCGACCAAGTGGGTGAGCTACGCGGGGGATCGCGGTGGGCTCCGCCCGGATGTTCCTGTGACGAGGACATCGGCGGCAGGTTAACGGCCGACTGTTAGGGAGTCGGCCGCGGCTCTGCGCGCTGCCGTTGTCGCGAGACCCGCAGCGAGCCAGGTCAATGCCGCGACCGGGATCCCCGCCACGAGCCCGAACCCGTTCCAGCACCCGATCGTCAGCAGCGTCAAGGCGACGCCGGCGACTTGCAGGTCGCCTCGCCCGCGCCGGACGGCGAGCGCGGCGGGAAGCAGAAGAGCGCTCAGGAAGAGCGCCAGGCCGATGACCCCGAGGTCCGCGAGCGACTGCACGTAGGCGTTCTGCACTCCCCATGGGTGTGCCGGCGACGGGAACGCCCGTGGAGGCTGGTCGAACCGCCGCTTTGCGTCCGCCACGTACGGCCGGTAGGCGTATTCGTCAGACGACCCCTGCCAGCCCACGCCGAGTACCGGGTGGTCGAGGAAGATGCGGACGCCGATGTAGGCGAGGAGCGTTCGCTGGCGGTAGCTCTGGATGTTCTGCGAGGCACCGCCGTTGCCCTGTTTGACACCGACGAACTTGAGACCGTCGGCGACCGCCTGGCTTCGGATGCCGATGATGCCGACGGCGAGCGCGAGCACGATCCCGCCGATCGCGACGAGCCGCCGCCGATCCCGCCGGGCGGTCAGCGCGCCGATCGCGATCGCCGCCAGGACGAGACCGAGCAGTGCGTCGAACGCGCCGCCGAGGATCATCCCGCTGGCGCCTGCGATTCCGGCCACGATCGCCACACGGCGTTCGAGCGCCGTTCGGGAGCCTCGCGCCAGCACCAGCAGTGCCACCACGAGCGTGGCTCCAGAGACCGCGGCGAAGTCATGCGCGCCCAGGAACGATGGAACGCGTCCGCCGCCGTGCGTGTGATCGATGCTTCCGAGCACGCCGAAGAACTGCAGCAGCCCGATGCAGGAGGCAGCGGTGCTCCAGGCGACGAGCGACACGGCCGCAGGCAGTGCATCGTCGCGCGTCCGCACGATCAGCGCAGTTGCAGGTGCGAGCAGCATGTATTCGAGCCACTTCGCCGCCGTCACGGCGTGCTTCCCCGCCGGGTAGGCGCCGTAGCGCAACGCCCCCCACGCGGTTCCGATCACGACCAGTGCTGCGAGCGCCGACCACGCGACCAGCGGCGCACGGGGAAGCCGTCGCAAGGGGGGCGAGAACGCTCCGGCGAGCACGACCGCGAGCACGGCGACGTCCGACAGGTACGCGTCGACCGCGCCGATCGAGACCGACGGTTGGTAGTGCCTGTGCAGGAAGACGAACGGGAGGGCGAGGGCCAGGACGAGGGGCGCCGCCCTCGATTGCGCGCGCGGCGTCGCGAGGGGAGCCACTGAGGTCGGGACTATACTTGCCGTCTCAGATGCGCTTCGGTCTCCTCTGGCGGCGGCTCGCGACCGCCGTCGGAATCTACGGATCGGCGCTGCTCGGGATCGCTGCCACCATCGTCGCCGCGCGACGGCTGAGTACGGACGATTTCGCCCGCTTCGCGCTCGTCTTCGCCGTGATGGGCATCCTCCAGTTGTTCCTCGACCTGACGATCGAGGAAGTCGTCGTCAAATACGGGAACCGTTACGCGGCTCGCTCGGACTGGGGACGGTTCCGGCGCCTGTTCGAGGTCGGCCTCTACGTCAAGCTCGCCGGCGGTGTCGCGGGCTGCGTGGCGACGGTCGTGACGGCCTTCGTGGCGCCCTGGATCTGGCCGATCGGCGGCCTCCAAGAGCCGCTGCTGATCGCCGCGGTGATTCCGCTCGTCCAGGCCCCGGAAGGAATGGCGAGCGCCACGCTCCTCGTCCGGAACCGCTACGACATTCGCGGCGCCTTCCTCGCGTGGTCAATGGGGTTGCGGCTCGCGGCGATCGCAATCGGCTCTTCGATCGGCCTGGTGCCGACGTTCGTCGCGCTCGTGATCGCGCAGACGGTGGCGACCGCCTCGGTGTCGGCCGTCGCGCTGAAGGCGTTTCGCCGCTGGCCGCAGGTTCCGGCGGTTCCGCTCGGGAGTGACCGAGTGGCGGTTCGATCGTTCGCTATCCAGTCGACCATCGCCTCGGCCCTGACCTCGCTACGCGCTCTCTTGCCGACGCTGCTCGTGGGAGTCGTCGCGAGCACGACCGAGATCGCGAAGTTCCGGATCGCGCAGGCTCCCCAGACGGCGATGGCCGCGTTGTCGGCTCCGGTGCGGCTCGTGCTGCTGGCCGAGCAGACCCGCGACATCGAGCATGGCCGCGGCGACCGGGCGTTCCGCCTCTTGCGCCGCTACATCGCGACGACGTCGGTCCTCGCCGCCGTCTCCGTGCCGGTTCTCTGGATCCTGACGCCGTGGCTCGTGAGCACGATCTACGGAGCTCGCTACTCCGCTGCGTCGGACGCAGTGCGCGTGATGCTGCTGGCATCCGCCGTGCAGCTCGTCTTCGGTTGGACGAAATCGTTCCCGGTCTCGATCGGCCGGCCGCGGCTCCGGACCGCGGGGCAGCTGGTCGAGCTCGCCGCGCTCATCCCGCTCGTCCTCGTCCTCGCCGAGGCGTACGGCGCGACGGGCGCAGCGGGCGGCATCCTCGGCTCGTCGCTCGTCCTGGCAGCGTTCTGGACGGTCAGCCTCGTGCGCCTTCCGCTTCAGGCAACGATGGCGAACGAGGCGGACGAGGCGGTCGTGGAGACGATCGTGGAGATAGCGGGGTGAGGGTGCTCGTCGTCTCGGGGATCTGGCCTCCCGACGTCGGCGGGCCGGCCAGTCACGCACCGGAGCTGGCAGCCTGGCTGGTGGCTCACGGTCATGCCGTCGAGGCGATCGTGACCGCCGACGCGAGCCCGGCGGTCACCGGCTACCCGATCTCGTTCATCCCACGATCGCTGCCGCGCGGCGTCCGGCACGCCGAGGTCGCACGACGGATCGCGCTGCGTGCGCGACGGGCCGACGTCGTCTACTCGACCGGGATGTTCACACGCTCGGTCGCCGGCGCCGCGGCCGCGCGGACACCGGTGGTCCTCAAGCTGACCGCCGACCCCGCCTTCGAGCGTGCGCGTCGCGCGGGCATCGTCTCCGGCGCGGCTGTCGGGTCGCCCAGCAGCGGCCTGCGCGCCTCCGGGTTGCGGGCGATGCGAGACATCGGCGTTCGGCATGCGGCCCATATCGTTTGCCCAAGCTCGTACATGGTCGAGCTCGCGATCTCCTGGGGTGCCGACCCGGAGCACGTCACGCTGCTGCCGAACCCTGCGCCCAACGTCGACGACGTCGAGCCTGGCGAGATCGAAGAGCGTCCTGCGCTGGTGTTCGCGGGCCGGTTGACGGCGCAGAAGGATCTCGGGCTCGCCTTCGAGGCGCTGTCGGCGGTGCCCGAGGCCCATCTCTCGATCGTCGGCGACGGCCCCGACCGGCCTCGGCTCGAGCGCCTTCGCGACGAGCTCGCGCTCGGCGACCGTGTTCGCTTCCTCGGGTCACGGTCGAGGGCGGACGCGCTCGGCCTGATGCGAGCTGCGGACATCGTCATCCTCTCGTCCGCCTGGGAGAATTTTCCGCACGGTGTCGTCGAGGCGCTGGCCGTCGGTACGCCGGTCGTGGCGACGCGCGTCGGCGGAGTGCCCGAGGTTGTCGTCGACGGCGAGAACGGGTTGCTGGTCGAGCACGGTGACGCCGCGGGCTTCGGCGCGGCACTGCGGAAACTGCTCGACGACGAGCCGCTCCGCCGGCGGCTCGCGGATCGGGCCGCAGCGTCGGTCGCTCGCTACTCCGCAGACGAGATCTACGGACGGCTCGAGGCGATTCTCGCGCGGGCGGCGCGATGACACCGCGCGTCCTCTTTGTCGCCCGAGCCCGGTACACGCTGCCGCTGCGGTCCTCGCTCGAGCGAAAATGGTCGGCAGTCGGACGAGCGGTCGACTTCCGCGTCATCGCGTCGTCGCCCGATCGATCCACCGGCGACGAGACGTTCCGACTGCGACCTCGCACGCCGCTCGACGGACCGCGATTCTGGCTTTCGCTGCCGTGGCGTCTCCGTCGTGAGGTGCGGCGGTTCCGGCCCGATGCGATCGTCGCCCAGAGCCCGTACGAGGCCGCCGCCGCGCTGGCGGCCCGCATCGACGTGCCGGTGATCGTCGAGCTCCACGGCGACTGGAGGACCTTCGCACGGCTGTACGGATCGCCGTCGCGTCGCCGGCTCGCTCGCATCGCAGATGCGATCGGCGATCGGGCGGTCCGCAAGGCAGCCAAGGTGCGCGCCGTCTCGCCCTACACCGCCGGGTTGGCACGGGCAGCCGGCCGCGAGCCGGACGCGGAGTTCCCCGCGTTCATGGACCTCGCGCCGTTCACCGCGCCCGAGCTGCCGCTGCCGGAGCAGCCCGTCGTGCTGTTCATCGGGGTGCTCGAGCCCTACAAGAACATCGACGGGTTGGCCGAGGCCTGGCGGCTCGCGCGCGACCGCATCCCACACGCGACGCTCCGTCTCGTCGGCGACGGCACACGAGCCGATCTGGCACGGGCTCTCGTGCAAGAGGGCCGGGTCTCGTGGGACCGGCGACTCGACACCGACGAGGTCGTGCGTGCCCTCGACGAGGCGAGCCTGCTCGTCCTGCCCTCACGGTCCGAGGGCATGGGCCGGGTCGTCATCGAGGCGCACCTCCGCGGCCGCCCGGTGCTCGGCAGCGCCGTCGGCGGCATCCCCGATCTCGTTCACGACGGTGTCGACGGTGTGCTGGTCCCGCCCGAGCCGCAGGCGATCGCGGCTGCGCTGGCCGAACTGATCGGGGATCCGGAGCGACTGCTGCGCCTCGCAGGAGCAGCACGCGCCGCGGGCGAAGCCTGGTTGGTCTCGCCCGACGAGTATGCGGCCAGCGTGCGGGAGCTCGTCGAGCGGTGAAGCTGGTCGTGATCACCCAGAGGATCGATCCGGACGACCCGGCGCTCGGCGCGACCGTCCCGATGTTGCGCGCGCTGGCAGCACGTGTCGACGAGCTCGCGGTCCTGACACTCGTTTCCCGGCCCGCCGACCTACCCGGGAACGTGCGGGTGCGCACGATCGCAGCGCCCGTGCAGGCGCTCCGTGGCGCACGCCTGGCTGCTGCGCTCGCAGCCGAGCTTAGGCCGCGGCCGGCCGCCGTCCTGGCGCACATGGCCCCGATCTACGCCGTGCTCAGTGCTCCGCTCGCTCGTCCAGTGGGCGTCCCCGTGCTGCTGTGGTTCACCCACTGGCGGCGCTCGCGCCTGCTCGAAGTCGCAGAACGTCTCTCGACGAGAGTCTTGAGCGTCGAGCGCAGCAGCTTCCCGCTGCCGTCGCGAAAGGTGATCGCCGTCGGACACGGGATCGACGTGGGCGCGGTCACGCCGGCCGCCCGCGCCGAGGACGGTGTCCTGCGTCTGCTCGCGCTCGGGCGGACGTCGCCCGCGAAGGGGCTCCGGTCGATCGTCGAGGCGGCAGCGCTCCTCGGTGAGCTGCCGGTCTCGGTGGAGATTCGCGGCCCTTCGTTGACCGCCGAGGAGCTCGACGAGCGGCAGTCGCTCGAGCGGCTCGTCGTTGCTCGCGGTCTCGCCGACCGCGTCTCGATCGAAGAGCCCGTGGCGCGTCGCGCGATCGCGGGCGTCTACGCCGGAGCCGACGTACTGGTCAACAACATGCGGTCCGGAGCGCTGGACAAGGTCGTGTACGAAGCGGCCGGAGCGGCGCTGCCGACCGTCGTCGCCAGCCCCGGGTTCGACCCGCTGGTCGGCGGGATCGAGCCCTCGCTGCGCTTCGCCCAGGACGACGCGGACAACCTGGCCGCAACTCTGCGGGCGCTCGCGGCCGCCGGCCCGGAAGAGCGGCGACGGATCGGGCTCGAGCTCCGCCGGCGTGTTTGCCGCGACCACTCCACGGATCACTGGGCCGACGCCGTGGTCGCCGCGATCTCGTGACTCGCGTCCTGCACATCCAGAAGGTCTCGGGGATCTCCGGCTCGGAGGGACATCTCCTGTCGCTCCTGCCGTTGCTTCGCGAGCGTGGGTTCGACGCGCGCATGCTCGTGCTTCACGAGGGCGAGCCCGGAGCTCAGGAGTTCGCGGCTGAGCTGACTGCTCGAGGAGTCCCGGCCGAGCTGTGGCGGATGCGATTCGATCTCGACCCGAGCGTGCCGCTGCGTTTGCTGCGGCGGCGACCGACTCCGACAATCGTCCACACGCACCTCGTGCATGCCGACCTGCTGGCGCTCCCGGCGGCGGCGGCGGCGCGCGTCCCGGTGCGGGTCAGCACGAAGCACGGTTTCAACGAGTTTCGGTCGTCCAGGGTGATCGCCGCTGCCGATCGGGTTGCCGCGCGCTTCGCTCATCGGCAGATCGCAATCTCGGCGGGACTTGCGCGTTATCTCGAGGGGAGCGAGGGCTTCCGCCCCGGTTCGTTCACGATCGTGCACTACGGCATCGAGCCCGGCGAGGCACCGCCGCCACCGTCTGCGCCGACCCGGTTGGCGGCCGTCGGGCGCCTGATCCCGATCAAGGGCTTCGACGTGCTGCTGGAAGCGTTCGCGTCGGCCCGCCGCCAACTCCCGGAACTGACGCTCGAGATCGCCGGCGCCGGCCCGCTCGAGGCGGCGCTGCGCGCCACCGCGCCGCCGGGCGTCGCCTTCCTCGGCCGGGTGGTCCCGGCGACCTCGGTGTTCGAGCGCAACGCGATCCTCGTCGCGCCGTCACGGGGTGAGGGATTCGGGCTGGTGGCGCTCGAGGCGGCCGAGCGCGGACGCGCGGCGATCGTCAGCGACGTCGGCGGCCTGCCGGAGATCGTCGCCGACGGCGAAACGGGCACCGTCGTCCCGGTCGGCGACGTGCAGGCGCTGGCCGCTGCAATCGTGAGCCTCGCAGGCGATCCGGAGCGAGTGCGTGCCTATGGGGCGGCAGCCCGAGTCAGGGCGCTCGAGCGGTTTTCGGCCGCCGCTGCCGCCGACGGCGTCGCGAGTGTGTACCGCGAGTTGCTTCTGCGCCGTTCGCTGCCGGCTGCTCGCGATTGACGCAGACGTCGTGGAAGATGCGCACCAATGACGAGCCTGGACCGCTACGCCGTCGTCTCCTGTCATGTCGAACAGCCACTTGACGACGAGGTTTGGCGGGCGTTCGAGCGGCTGCTCGACCGGCGACCGGCAGGGTTTGCGATCACGGCATTCGTCCGGCCGCCCGATCCGTCGTCGGGCGAGGACGAGACGCGCTGGCTCGAGCGTGCGCGAAGAGCAGCCGAGCTCGCGCCGCTCGGACACCACACGCATTGGGTCGGTCCGACGCACGCCCGTCCTCCGGATGGGACGGACGCCGCCGGGCGTGTTCGCGCCGAAGCCGAGTGGCTGCGCTCGAACGGGCTCGCGCCGCGCTATTTCTGTGGTGGTGGCTGGTACCTCGACGAGCCGGTCGCCGAGACGCTGGCCGGCTTCGGCTACGTCGATTGCACCGCGACCACCTTCCGGCAGCGGTATCTCGCGGCCGATGCGGCGCGGTTGCAGGTCGACGGCCCGCGCACGCTGCGGCTGCCGAGCGGCGCGCTGCTGAGCGAGCTGCCCGCCACCCATTCCCTCGGCATGCTCGCGCGCGGCCTCGCGTCGCTGCGTGGCCCGGTCCACGTTCACTTTCACGACTGGGAGCTACTCGATCGGCGGCGGGCGATCGCGCTCGACGTCGTCCTCCACCTCTTGCGGCTGAGGCGGCGTTCGATCGACCTCGACGAGCTCGCACGGCGAGCTGCGGACGCACCTCTGTTCGATTGGGCCAGGGCTAGGATCAACGATTCGTGACGACTGAAACGAGCGATACGTCCAAGCCGGCGGTGCCCGAGGACGTCCGGGCAGCCAAGCCGTACCTGTTGTCCGGCTCCCCGGTGAGATCGCTGCTCCGCCGGCTTGCGAGCATCACGGTGCTTGCGTCGATCGACATCGCAGGGCTCGTGATGGGCCTCTACGCGGCGCTCGCTCTCCGCTCGGCGATCGTCGACCCGAAACCGATCCTGTGGGGGCTGCTCTGGGATCACGAGACCAACTGGCTCGCCTTCCTGATCCTGATGCAGATCCTCGTCTTCTGGCAGGCGGGCCTGTACAAGCCACGCGAGACGCGTGAGGCTGCGGCGCGCGTCATTCCGAGTGTCTTTCTCGTCGCCGCGCTCGCGCTCGTGTTCGCGATCGGGACCGGGCAGCACTTCACGACGTTCGGGCTCTACATCGTCGGCGCGCTGTTCGTCGCCATCCTGATCGGTGTCTTCCGTGGCAGCTACGAGCTGGTCACCGGGATCCTCTTGCGCGCCGCCGGCGTTCGCCGCAAGGCGATGCTCGTCGGGGACGCCGCCCAGCGGGCACGGCTCCGCGAGACGCTCGGCGGCAGCCGTGGCGGCATCGAGTACGACTTCGTCGGCGAGGCCGACCTCGGCGAAGGTTTCGAGCAGGCCCTCACCGGCCAGTCGCTCGACGAGATCGTCGTCGCTGACGCCGGGATCGACGAGCCGCGGCTGCTGGCGATCGTCGAAGCCGCCCATCGCCGCGGCGTCAAAGTCCGGGTCGCGCCGCGGACGACGGAGTTGCTGGTCGAGCGCGGCGAGTACGTCCCCGGTCACGGCGTGCCGCTGTTCGAGCTGCGTCCGCCGATCTTCGCCGGGGCGGAGTGGGTGACCAAACGAGCGTTCGACATCCTCGTCGGCACGCTGATCGTCGTGATCGGATTGCCGGTCTGGCTGGCGCTTGCCCTGCTGATCAAGCTCTCGTCTTCCGGTTCTGTGCTCTACGCCGATCCCCGGATCGGGCTCGGCCAGCAGCCGTTCCAGATGCACAAGTTCCGCACGATGGTCACGGGGGCCTCAGAGGAACAGGAGGCGCTCGAGGAGGACAACGAGGCCTCGGGCCCGCTTTTCAAGATCCGCGACGACCCACGCGTCACGCCGGTCGGCCGGCTGCTCCGCAGGCTCTCGATCGACGAGGTGCCGAACGTGATCAACGTGTTGCGCGGCGAGATGTCGCTCGTCGGCCCGCGGCCCCTGCCGCTGCGCGACTACGACCAGCTCGAGGAGTGGCATCGCCGCCGCTACAACGTCCTTCCGGGGATGACCGGCCTCTGGCAGGTCGCCGGCCGCTCGGACCTGACATTCGACGATCTCGTGCGGCTCGACTTCTACTACATCGAGAATTGGTCGATCTGGCTCGACATCTCGATCCTGATCAAGACGCCCGGAGCCGTCCTCGCCCGCAAGGGCGCCTACTGAACGCTTTACCCATGGCCGGCGAACGGGATAGGGTTACGCCCGACGATTCAGGTGACTGAGGTGCTCGGCAGGCGTCACGCACGGAGAATCGCTCAACTGTCGTCTACCGGGAGGTCGCTCGTCCATGGCAACCAAAGCCCCGACTCTCGCGGGACTCGAACCCCGGGCGTTCTGGGATCACTTCGAGACGTTGACCACGATCGCGCGACCGTCGCGCCATGAGGAACCCGTCATCGAGCACGTGCGCGCGTGGGCCGGTCGGCACGGATTCGAGCTGCAGCAGGATGCCGCGCGCAATCTCGTGATCGATGTGCCGGCGACGGCGGGCCGCGAGTCGGCGCCCCTGATCGTCTTGCAGGGCCACCTCGACATGGTCTGCGAGCGCAATCCCGACAGCCCGAACGACCCGGCAGAGGGACGGATCGAGCTCGTCATCGACGGCGACTGGCTGACCGCGAACGGGACCACCCTCGGCGCCGACGACGGCGTCGCGATCGCCGCGATGATGGCTTTGGTCGACGATCCCTCGTTGCCGCACGGGCCGCTGCAACTCCTCATGACCGTCGCGGAGGAGGTCGGCCTCGAAGGCGCGAACGGGCTCGACGGCTCGCTCGTGCACGGGAAGATCCTCGTCAACCTCGACAGCGAGGAGGACGGGCGCCTGACGGTCGGCTGTGCGGGCAGCACCGACACCTGGATTCGCATCACGCCGAGCCGCGCGCCGGTCGAAGCCGGCGCCGTCGCGTTGACCGTGACCGTGAACGGTGGGCTCGGCGGCCACTCGGGCACCAACATCCAGCTCGGCCGCTCGAACGCGATCAAGGTGCTTGGCCGCGCGCTGCGTGAGGCGTACGCGACCACGCCGTTCCGCCTCGCCTCCCTGCAAGGCGGAAAGAGCCGCAACGCGATCCCGCGCGATGCGTTCGCCGTCTGCGTCGTTGCCGGCGACCGCGAGCAGGACTTTCGTGCCGCCGTCGACAAGGCCGCAGCCACGATCGGCGACGCGTTCGCGAAGACCGACGGCGGCACGACGATCACGGTCGGGCCCGCCGACGCCACCCCCGACGCGTGGACGGAAGAGGGAACCGCGGTGGCGCTCGACACGATCGCCACCGTCCCGACCGGGCCGCTTGCGATGAGCCCGGACTTCGACGGCCTGGTCGAGACGAGCACGTCGCTCGGCGAAGCGGCGACCGAGGGCGGGACACTGGTCCTGCACAGCCTGTCGAGGTCGTCGAACGACTCGGCGATGCCCGAGGTGATCGGCACGCTCGACGCCGCGGCACGCCTCGCAGGCGGGAGCCTCGAGGTGAAGCACAACTACGGCGGCTGGCGTCCGAACCTCGATTCGCCTGCACTCGCCGTCCTGAAGCGCGTCTTCGAGGAACAGTTCGGGACGGCGCCGATCGTGACCGCCGTCCACGCGGGGCTCGAGACTGCCGTGGTCGGCGACAAGGTCTCCGGACTGGACATGATCTCGTTCGGCCCGCAGATCGAGGGGCCGCACTCGCCCGACGAGCGGGTGAGCATCCCGACCGCCGAGCGCTTCTGGCGTCTCCTGGTCGGATTCGTCGACGGAGCATCGAAGCCGGGAGGTGATCGCCAGTGAGAGGTTGGGCCATCGTCGCCGCCGCGATCGTCGGCGCCATCGTCGTCTCCGCTGTCGTCGCCGCCACCGGAAACGGACGCGACAACACCGGGCAGACGGTGCGCACGACGAAATGGGCGGAGGACGTCTGCGGGACCGTGGGAACCTGGGAGGGCCAGATCGAGGACCTCCGCGACCAGCTACGGCTGAGCAACTACGCCTCGCGCCGAAACGACGGCTCGAGTGGCGACTCGGTCGAGGAGACGATTTCGATCCGCCAGGCCGTCGACCGGGCGATCCAGGCGACCCATCAGACGCTCCATACCGGGCTCGTCCGCGCCGGGAATCCCGACGCGAACAACGGCAAACAGGCAGCGCTGACCCTCCAGACCTGGGCGCAGCGCACCGAGACGAACCTGCGGGTCGCGAAGGCCGAGCTGAAGCAGAAGCCGACCTCGCCTGCGGAGGCGTTCCAAGTGCTCGTGGCGCCGGTGCAGGCCCTCTCGCGGTCTGCGCTCGACGGACGCGCCTCGTTCAAGGCTGTCGGCCAGCTCGATCCGGCGCTCGCAAGCGCGCTCGAGGGAAGCCGCAACTGCCGTGACCTGATGAAGGAGGAGGCGTGAGACGTATCCTGAGCATCGCGTTTGCGTGTGCCCTGCTCGGGACGGCGGGCTTCGTCGCGGTCTCGGCACTCGGGACGCATAGCTCGTCGGCGGCCGGCACCACGACCGCCGCGACGACGACGGCTGCGACGACCAACACGGCACCGGCCACCACACCGGCTCCTCCACCTGCGTCGACTTCGACGTCGACGACGAACTGGTTGCTGATCGCGATCGAGGGCCTCATCGTGATCGGTTTCATCGCGCTCGGCGTCCGCACCGGCGGGATCGGTCTAGGCCTCTGGGGTGGCGTGGGGACCTTGGTCCTCGTGTTCGGCTTCGGGCTCGACCCCGGCACGCCGCCGTTCGACGCGATGCTGATCATCGTCGCCGTCATCGCCGCCGCGGCCGCGATGGAGGCGGCGGGAGGCATCGACTACATGGTGATGATCGCGAGCAAGGCGCTGCGCGCCAGGCCGAAGTCGATCAACTTCGCCGCGCCGTTCGTCTCGTATCTCCTCTGCATCCTCACCGGGACGAGCAACACCTTCTACTCGATCATCCCGGTGATCAACGAGGTGTCGTACGCGAACAAGATCCGCCCTGAGCGGCCGCTCGCGGGCTCAACGGTCGCGTCCGGCCTGGGGATCACGTCGAGTCCGGTTGCCGCCGCGATGGCGACGATCCTGCCGCTCGTCGAGGTCTACCACTACGACCTGGTCGACGTGCTGCTGATCACGATTCCGGCGAGCATCGTCGGCATCCTCGCGATGTCGTTCGTGATGAGCCGCCACGGGAAGGATCTGGAGGACGACGCCGAGTATCTGCGCCGCCTCGAGGCCGGCGAGATCAAGGAACCGACATCTGCCGGCGAGATCGTTCTGAAGCCGTTCGCCAAGCGCAGCGTCGCGATCTTCCTCGGCGCTGTCGCCCTGATCTGCCTGTTCGGGTTCTTCGAAGGGATCAGGCCGACGGTCGCCACCGAGGACGGCGGCGTCGAGCCGCTGTCCGTGACTCCGATCATCCAGATGGTGATGCTCACCGCCGCGGCGATGATCGTGCTGTTCGCCAAGGTGAAGGCGGGCGACATCCCCGGCATGTCGATCTTCCGGTCCGGCATGGTCGCGATGATCGCCCTGTTCGGCATCGCCTGGATGGCGGACACGTTCATCGCGAACAACGAGGACGCGATCGTCGGGGCGCTCGGCGATCTGGTCAGCAAGTGGCCGTTCATGATCGCCATTGCGATCTTCGCGGTCGCGGCGCTGACGACGAGTCAATCGGCCGCGACCCGAACGATGATCCCGTTAGGACTCGCGCTCGGACTCTCGGCCGGCTACATGATCGCCATGTGGACCGCCGTGGTCGGCGTGCTCTTCCTGCCTGCGAACGGCACGCAGATCGCCGCAGCCGAGGCCGATACGACGGGCACGACGACGCTCGGCAAGCGCGTGATCGACCACTCGTTCCAGTTGCCGCTCCAGGTGGCGTGGATCACGACCGCGCTCGTCGGCGTCGGGATCGTGGCTGTCTTCCATTGATTCGTGGCCGTCCTCCATTGATGTAGTGGCCGGGGCCTCGCAGCAGGTGTCGCCTGCGGAGCGTGTGGCCCCGGCCATCGAGTTCGTCCTTCGCTTCACCAGGGTGGGTCACGGAGCGGGCTACCCGACCGCAGACCTCGAGGAGCTCGTGCTCTCCCTCGCGTCGCACCTCGGCGTCGAAGGTACGCAGATCTCGTCGACGCCGACGTTCGTCGAGCTTGCCTTCGGCGCGCTCAACCGGCAGCGGGCCTTCTCGTTTCGTGTGCGGCCGAGACCGGTCGACCTCGACGCGATCGCACGGCTCGACGGCGTCGTCAGGGACGTCCTCGATGATCGGGTCGAGCTCGCTGACGCACTGGCCCGGGTCGCCGAGATCGAGGCCAATCCGCTCGTCCGGCCCTGGTTCGTTCGGCTCTCGGCCTACGCGCTCGCGGGCGCAGCGCTGACCCCAGTCATCGGCGGGGGCTGGAGGGAGGTGCTCGCTGCGGCGCTCGTCGGTTTGCTCGTCGGGATGGTCGCCATTGCCTCCCCGCGCGTCGACGGAAGCGGGCCGATGCTCGCGCCCATCGCCGGCATCGTGGCGAGCTTCTCGGCCGCGTCACTCGCCGAGCTCGGGCTCAAGGCGTCACCGGATGTCGTCACGCTCGCGGCGCTCGTG
>DASYPH010000061.1:0-9674 GCA_036006925.1 Gaiellaceae bacterium | reverse complement strand
GTCGTCAAACAGCGCACTCCGGCGTCCGAGCTACTCGAGCGCGTCGTGGTGCATGAGAGCGCCAACCAGCTGCTCGTGCACGTTCGCGACTACACGAAGGGTCACCCGTCGATCAACGCGAACAACCATCCCGTTCGCCACGGCCCGGTCGTCGGAATCCACAACGGGATCATCCTGAACGACGACGACCTGCTCGCCCCCCACTCCTGCGCGCGCGCCGAGCCGCGGATGACCGTCGACTCCGAAGCGATCTTCGCGATTGCCGCTCACTCCCGGAATGCGGCGCGCGCACTCGAACACCTCCGCGGCGCGATGGCCTCCGCATGGATCGACGAGCGCGAACAGGATCGGATCTACCTCGCTCGTGGCGCCGGCCGTCCGTTGTGGCTCGGTGAGGGCCGCGAGAGCGTCTTCTTCGCCTCGACCGAGGGTGCACTCGAAGTCGTCGAGCGGTACTGCTCGCTCCGGCTCCGCAAGCGTGAGGTACGCCAGGGAACGCTGCTCACCGTCACCGGCGGCCACGTCGTCAACCGCGAGCGATTCCGACCCGACGTCGACTACTTCGAAGACAACCCGTTGCCGTCCGTACGGGCGCCGCAGGAGCGCGATTCGTGCCTGCTCCGGCTGGCCGCACTCGCTGCCTAGTCGACCGAACCGTCAGGCCCCACGGCCGCTCCGTCCTCCAGCAGGCGCTCGCGGATCAGAAACTGGAACGTCGCCCAGGCCCCGCGTCGCGACTCGAACATGCGGTAGACCTGCCATTCGGTCAGCATCGAAGGGTCTGCCCGGCGCGCCTCCTGCCAGTCGCCGAACCTGGGCAGATGCCCGAGCGAGCGTGACAGCGCACACCCCTGGTCGATCGCCCGTTCGAGCCGCTCCTCCCCCACCGCGACGTCGAATCCGGCTTCGCGCAGCGCCGTCGAGAGCGAGCCGAACGTGTGCCAGTAGAGCGACGCCGACGGCATCGTCCCACGCCGCTGCTTGATGTCGTCGGCCGTCGGTGTGCGGCCGAGCTCGGCGCCCAGCCGGCGGAGCTGGTCGACCAGCTCCTGGCGGGTCGCGAACCGGCGCGGCATCAGCCCCGCCGCGCGCTTGGCCGCGTTCCAGGTGCCGAAGTGCTCGATCACCGTCTGCGGGTGCACCTGCGACTCGGGATCGGCAGCGAACTCCTTCATTGTCGGCGAGCGGCCGAGGCGCTCCGCCGACGAGCGCAGCTCGTCGAGGATCTGCGCATCCGTGTACCGGCGCCGGATTCCGGCCTGGAACTCGGCCAGCGCCTTCGGATCGATCTTGGCGACCGCGCGGTACGGCTTCCGGGGCATACAAGAATGGTAGAGCGCGTTGGTGAGAAAGCAAGTGGACGCTAGTCGCGCTAGGTTGAGGGCGATGCGCCCGTCGATCCCGCTCGCGCTCGAGGCTGCCGCGGCCCGGGCGGCCGGCTCGCTCTCGCGCTTCGCCGGGCGCGGCGGCGGGACGACACTCCCGGGCAAGCTCCTCTGGAAGCTCGACCCAGGGGCGATCGACCGGCTCGCCGCGCAGCTGCCGCAGGGCTCGGTTCTCGTCTCGGCCACGAACGGCAAGACGACGACGACGGCGATGGCAGCCGAGATCCTCCGGACGCGGGTGCGACTGGCCCACAACGACTCGGGAGCCAACCTGGTCAGCGGGGTCGCCTCCACCCTCCTCCGCACGCGCGGCGCCGAGTTGGGGCTGTTCGAGGCGGACGAAGCCGCGCTCTCCGAGCTCGCGCATCGCCTGCGGCCGAAGGCACTCCTCCTCTGCAACCTCTTTCGCGACCAACTCGACCGGTACGGCGAGCTGGAGCTGGTCGCTGCTCGCTGGCGTGAAGCCGTCGCCTCGCTGCCCGACGCGCAGCTGGTGGTGAACGGCGACGACCCGCAGGTGGGCGACCTGGGCCGTGACCGGGCTCGCTCGCTGACGTTCGGGATCGACGATCCGCGTCACGCGCGCCACGAGCTGCAGCACGCCGCCGATTCGAAGTATTGCCTGCGGTGCGGCACCCCGTATCGCTATGCGGCCGCGTACGTCGGGCACCTCGGCGACTACGCCTGTCCGAACTGCGGCCATGCCCGGCCGCCGCTCGACGTGACCGCGCGCGAGATCGAGCTGCGCGGTCTCGACGGCTCCTCGTTCACGCTTGCCTCACCCTCGGGCGAGGCTCGGGTCGAGTTGTCACTGCCGGGCCTCTACAACGTCTACAACGCGCTCGCCGCAGCCTCGCTGGCCATCTCGCTCGGCGTCGCGCCGAGCGAGATCGTCGCCGGGCTCGGGCGGTTCTCGGCGGCGTTCGGGCGGTTCGAACGGATCACGATCGGCGAGCGGCGGCTGCTGATGCTGCTGATCAAGAATCCGGCCGGTGCAAACGAGGCCGTGCGCACGATCGTCGACGGCGGCGCTCCGAAGGTGGCGGTGATCGCACTCAACGACGCGATCGCCGACGGCCGCGATGTGTCGTGGATCTGGGACGTCGACTTCGAGCCGCTCCTCGGCGGGCTCGACACGCTCGTCGCAACGGGGTCGCGCGCCGCCGAGCTGGCGCTTCGGTTCGCCTACGGCGGCCTGCCGCGCGATCGGATCGAGGTCGTGCCCTCGCTCGAAGCCGCGCTCGATCGTGGCCTCGAGCTGACGCCGGCCGGCGGCGAGCTGACGCTTCTGCCCACCTACACCGCGATGCTGGCCCTACGCCGGATCGTCGCCTCCCGTGGGCACGTCGCGAACTACTGGGCGAGTGCGGCATGAAGATCACCGTAGGACATCTCTATCCCGACTATCTGAACATCTACGCCGACCGCGGCAACATCGCCGTTCTCGCACAGCGAGCCGCGCTTCGCGGCCACGAGCTCGAGGTGCGCGCTCTCGGCCTCAAGGACCCGGTCGCGAACGGTGAGATCGACCTCTTCTACGTCGGCGGCGGCCAGGACCGTGAGCAGGCACTCGTCGCGCACGACCTCGCCACGAAGGCCGATGCACTGCACGAGGCGGTGGCCGGCGGCGCTGCTGTCCTCGCCGTCTGTGGCGGCTACCAGCTGCTCGGGCACTCGTACCGCGACGTCGCCGGCGAGGAACTGCCCGGAATCGGCCTGCTGCCGCTGCGGACGATCGCCGGCGAGCGGCGCATGATCGGCGACGTGCTGCTCGACTGTGCCTGGGCGGGCGAGACGCTCGCGGGCTTCGAGAACCACGCCGGGCGGACGCTGCTCGACGACGGCGCCGAGCCGCTCGGACGCGTCGTCAGCGGCTTCGGCAACGACGGGGCCTCCGGCTACGAAGGGTGCCGTCAGGGCGTGGTGTACGGCACCTACCTGCACGGGCCGCTGCTTCCCCGTAACCCGTGGTTCGCGGACAGGCTCCTCGCCGACGCACTCGCCCGTAGCGGTGGCACGTCGGACTTCGCGCCCTTGCCGGATGGCCTCGAGCGGCAGGCCCACGCCGTGTCGGCCGAGCGCGCACGAACGCGCGGCGGCCGCTTGTAGGCTCCGCGCTGTGGAGTTGGCGCTGCGCCCACTGCGGGCAGACGAACTGCCCGACTACCTCGCGAGGGGCCAGGAGTCGTACGCCCGCGACATGGTTGCCCACGCCGGCATCTCCGAGGAGGCGGCGCGCGTCAAGGCAGAGCACGACTGGCACCGCCTGCTGCCGGATGGGCTCGCCTCGACCGGCCAGTACCTGTTCGCGCTCGAGAACCGAAGCACCGGCGAGCGGGTCGGTGACCTGTGGTTCGCCGAACAGGCCGCCAGCGACTTCGGTGAGCAGGTTGCCTTCATCTACTCGATCGAGATCTTCGAGGAGTTCCGCGGCCGTGGCCTCGGCCGGCAGGCGATGCAGGTGCTCGAGGACGAGGTGCGGTCGCGCGGCCTCGGCCGGATCGCACTGAACGTGTTCGGTGGAAACGACATCGCCCGGTCGCTGTACCGCTCGGTCGGTTACGCCGAGACGGCGGTGTTCATGTCGAAGGCGCTCTGACCCGGTGCGGAATGCGCCGCCACCGGCCGGCGACCTGCCGGCGTCGACTCGCTCCGCCGTCGCATGTCTGGCCTCGATCCTCGAGCTCGAGCCGGCGGACGTCCCCGCCCCACCCGCGGGGCATCCGCAGCCGTGGACGGTCTGGCGCAACTGGCTCGCCGGCCGCGGCCTGGGCCTCGTCCCGATCCGCGATCCGGCCACCTTCAGCTGGCCCGGGCCGTGGATCGCGGTCCTGCACTCCGGCGCTTGCGTCGTCGCATTCGGATCGCCCCCGGGCATCGCGTGGAACCCGCTCGCGAGCGACGAGCGCTTCGACGAAGTCGTGACCGGCTATCTGATCGCGCCCGCGGACGTGACGCTCTGGGCCGCCGAGCCGCCGACGACGACACGAACGACCGGAACCGTCGAGGCGATCGCCGTCGCCGCCGACGCCGAGGCCACGGTCGTGCTCGTCGACCAGGCGCTCGCCGTTGCCGGACGCGGGCTCGAGGGCGACCGCTACTTCGACGGCCGCGGCACGTTCTCGAACGAGCACGCTCGGGGACATGATCTGACGCTGATCGAGGCGGAAGTGCTCGACGCGCTCCACCTGACCGTCGGGGTCGCCAGACGGAACGTCGTCACCCGCGGAATCGATCTGAACGCGCTGGTCGGCGAACGGTTCCGGATCGGGGCGGTCGACTGCGTCGGCCAGCGCCTCTGCGAGCCCTGCGCCCACCTCGAGCGGCTGGCAGCGCCAGGCATCCTCCGCAGCCTCGTCCACCGAGGCGGCCTGCGGGCCGACGTCCTAGGCGAGGGCACGATTCGAGTCGGAGACCCCGTCGTTTACGGTAACGCCCGATGAGCGCCTCGCTTCCGACCGGCACGGTCACCTTCGTCTTCACCGACATCGAAGGGTCGACGAAGCTCCTGCAGGAGCTCGGCGACGGCTACGCCGAGGTCTCCCGAGAGCACCGGCGGATCGTGCGCGAGGCCTTCGGCGAGCGCGACGGCACCGAGATCGACACCCAGGGCGACAGCTTCTTCTTCTCGTTCCCTCGGGCGCGCGACGCGGTCGCAGCCGCCGTGGTCGCCCAACGGGCCCTGGCCGCCCACGAGTGGCCGCAGGGCAAGCAGGTGCGGGTGCGGATGGGCCTGCACACCGGCGAACCGACGGTTGGCGACGAGGGCTACCTCGGCCTCGACGTCGTGCGCGCGGCCCGCATCTCCGCCGCGGGTCACGGCGGCCAGATCCTCCTCTCGGAGACGACCCGAGCGCTCGTCGGCAACGACCTACCTGACGGCGTTGCCGTGCACGATCTCGGCGAGCAGAACCTGAAGGACATCCAGCACGAGCACGTCTACGAGCTCGCGGTCGATGGGCGTCCCGGGTCATTCCGCCCGTTGAAGACGCAGGCGGTCGACTCACGAACCGATGCGATGGCGAAGCGTTTCGAGGATCGGGTGACGACCTACGTCGAGCGGCAGCTCGAGGCGGCCTTCGAGCGCGGCGAGAAGCCGAAGGTGCCGGTCGGGCTCGCGGCGAGCGGCCTCGGTGTCCTGGCGCTGCTGATCATCGGCGGGGTCGTCGTGGTGGTCGTCGTGATCTTGCTGTTGCGGCTCGTCTTCTAGGGCGATCAACGCGACGGGCGGGCCGGTGGTGGCAGTACGCTGGCACGGTGAAGCAGTTCGCGACGATGAAGCTGGGGCAGGCTGCGGCGAAGTACGGCGAGCAGGCTCCGATGGCGACGGCCTGCTGCAACGCTTGCCGGACCTGCGTTCAGACGAACCTCCTCACCGTCGCGCTGGCGGGCGTTGCGTTCGTCGCCGCGCCGCTGAGGCGCCGCTTCGACCGACGCTAGTCGCCGAAGAGATCTGCCCAGCCGCTGACGAGCCACCAGGTGCCCTCGGGCGCGCTTTCGCGCGCCCAGGTCAGTGCGTCCGTGACAGTCTCGCCGAGGCCGACCGCTCGCCAGCGCTCGCCATTCGCGCCAACGAGCGAGACGTCGAGCACGAGCCACTGCGGGCGTTCGGTCGGCTCCGGCAAGTCGTCAAAGGAACGAAGTGGCTGTCCCATTGCACCCAGTGTGGCGGGGGTCACCGGGCTGCGCGTCGGCCGCGAGAGCGAATCGCGGTCGTCCCTGAGGACGATCTACCGCGCCCAGAGGGCGCCGAGGTACACGGCCGGGTCGCCCGGTTCCCAGCGTGAGAGGAACCGCTTGATCGGCGGATGCAGCATCACGTCGTCGAGCTCGTCCGTCGAAAAGAGGCGCGCCCCCTTGATCGCGGCGTCCTTCGTCTCGACATCGTGGAGCGAACGGTGCGAGAGGTCGGCCGCGAAGATCACGTGCACGACATGCTTGCGTGCGAACGCGTGCTTCGGCGCGATCGAATCGACCAGTGCGACGGGCCCCTCGAACTGCACGTCGGCCTCGACGCCGAGCTCTTCGCGCAGCTCGCGCCGGAGCGCCTCGATCAGCGTCTCGCCGCTGTCGACGCCGCCGCCCGGTAGCAACCAGTACTCCTTGCCGGGTTTCTCCTGCCGGCAGAGCAGGATGCGTCCCTGCCAGCGCAGGATCGCCGAGACCCGGATCCGCGGTTCCATCAGTGCAGCGACGAGCCGAAGCCGCGCGCACCGCGCTCGCTCGCAGGCAACTCGTCGACCTCGACGAGCTCGACCTCGGGGATGGGCACGATCAACAGCTGCGCGATCCGCATCCCCGGCTCGACCGTGAACGGCTCGCGCGGATCGGTGTTCAACAGCGTCACGCGCAGCTCGCCCCGGTACCCCGAGTCGATCAGGCCGGGCGTATTGACGATCGAGATGCCGTGGCGAAGCGCCAGGCCAGAGCGCGGCTGGACGAAGCCGGCGTAACCGTCGGGGATCGCAACGGCGAGACCGGTCGGGACCAGCGCCCGCTCCCCCGGTCCGAGTTGCACACGCTCGCACGACGAGAGGTCGAGCCCAGCGTCGCCGGCGTACGCGCGCTCCGGCACGATCGCATCGGGACGGAGCCGCCGGATCGGGAGTTCGATCAGGCGCTCTCCCGGTGTGCGTCGGTCGGGTCGGCGATCAGGAAGGGCGCGAATCGCGGCAGGTCGCGGCGCGGCAGCCGCGCGATCACGAGCACGCCATCGGGGGTGTCCTCCCGCGCCTCGATCGGCGTCCCGAGCGCGTAGAGCTCCGAGAGCCGGCTGCCTTCGTCGTAGGGGACGAGCAGCCGCACGCGCTCCCAGCGGTCGTCGAAGCGGTGCGCCAGCTCGGCGCGCAACTCGTCGAACCCGGCGCCGGTGAGCGCCGAGACCTGAGGGGCGCCGGGGAACCGGTTCGCCAGACGCCGCCTGCCGAGGGCGTCAAGGCGGTCGATTTTGTTCAGGACGACCTCGATCGGCACCTCGGCGCCGATCTCGTGCAGCACGTCGTCGACGGCCTCGCGCTGGCGGTCCTGCTCGGCGTCCTCGGCCGACGCGTCGATCACGTGCAGGATCACGTCGGCGACAAGGGTCTCCTCGAGCGTCGACGCGAAGCCCTCGACCAGTTGATGTGGGAGTCGGCGGATGAATCCGACGGTGTCCGTGACCAGGTACCGGCGGCCATCCCATTCGAAGCCGCGGGTCGTCGGATCGAGGGTGTGGAACAGCTGGTTCTGAACGGAGACATCCGACCCGGTGAGCGCGTTCAGCAGCGTCGACTTGCCGACGTTCGTATAGCCGGCCAGGGCGATCGTCGGGGTCTCCGTGCGGCTGCGCTCCTGCCGACGCGTCGCGCGCTGCCGCTCGATGTCCTTGAGCCTCCGCTTCAGCAACGAGATCCGCCTGCGTGCCAGCCTGCGGTCGGTCTCGAGCTGCGACTCGCCGGGGCCGCGGGTGCCGACGCCGCCGCCGAGACGCTCGAGGTGCTGCCACATCCCTCGCATGCGCGGCAGGTTGTACTCGAGCTGTGCCAGCTCGACCTGGAGCTTGCCCTCGGCCGAGACGGCGTGCTGCGCGAAGATGTCGAGGATCAGCTGGGTACGATCGACGACTCTTGCGTCGAGCGCGTTTTCGAGGTAGCGCTGCTGTGCCGGGTCGAGCTCATCGTCGACGATCACACTCTCGGCGCCCGACTCGCCGAAGCTGAGCTTCAGCTCTTCCAGCTTTCCCTTGCCCACGTAGGTGCGCTGCGCCGGGCGCGCGCGTCGCTGCACGACAGCGCCGATCGGCTCGACGCCTGCGGTACGGGCGAGCTCCTTCACTTCGGCAAGCTCGTTCTCGGCGTCTACACCTTGAGCCAGCACGGCGAGGACGAACCCGCGCTCGGGCTCAGGGGAACCTGGGATCATTGCCAGCGATTATGCCCGCTCCGGACCTCGTTTCCCTGCTTGCGCAACGGACGCTCGAACTGGTCGACATCCCGTCGGAGTCCCGGCACGAGTCCGCGGTCACGGCCTACGTCCAGGAGGCGATGCCGCTCGAGCTCCTATTTTCGGACGGCGAGTCCCTGCTCTACGCAAAACGCACGGGCAAACCCCTGGTGCTGCTGGCCGGGCATACCGACACGGTTCCGTCGCAGGGCAACCTGCCTGGGCGGTTCGAGGATGGTGCGATCGTCGGCCTCGGTGCGAGCGACATGAAAGGCGGCCTCGGCGTGATGATCGAGCTCGCCCGCTGGGCAGACGGAGCCGAGCTCGGCTACGACCTTGCACTGCTCTTCTTCCCGCGGGAGGAGCTCGGTCCGAAGGAAAACCCGCTTCCCGGCGTCTTCGACCGCGCGGCGATCATCGACGACGCCGCACTCGTGATTTGTCTCGAGCCGACTGACAACACACTGCAGCTCGGCTGCCTCGGCAACCTTGTCGCCCGAGTCGTGTTCGAAGGCCGCTCGGCGCACTCGGCGCGCCCGTGGCTCGGCGAGAACGCGATCAAGGTGGCACTCGAGGGACTTCGGTCGGTGTTCGAGGCCGAGCCACGCGACGTCGAGATCGACGGGCTCGTCTTCCGGGAGGTGATCTCGGCAACGCAGATCAGCGGCGGGATCGCCGCAAACGTGATTCCGGCGCGTGTGGAGGTGATTCTCAACTTTCGCTACGCGCCGGACCGCTCTCCGGAAGAGGCCGAGGCACGCGTCCGCGAGCTGGCGGGCCGGGAGGTCGAGATCCTCTCCCACTCGACGCCCGCGCACGTCGCGCTCGGCTCGCCCGTTGTCGAGAAGCTGCGCATCGCAGGCGGCTTCGAGGTGCAACCGAAGCAGGCGTGGACGAACGTTGCGGACTTCGCTGCTCGCGGCCTCGACGCGGTGAACCTCGGCCCGGGTGGGACACGGTACGCCCACGCGGTCGACGAGCGGGTCGAGATCACCGAGCTCGAGCGGACATTTTCCGCGCTGCAGCGGTTCCTCCTCGATACGGTCTGAGCATGGCGTTGGAGCTCTCCCCCGTGCTTGCCGAGCTCGCTCAATACCCGTTCGCCCGCCTCGACGACTGGAAGGCGGACGCGACCAAGCGGGGCATCGAGCTGATCGACTTCGGGATGGGCGATCCGCGTGAGGTAACCCCGCCGTTCATCCGTGAGGCGCTGCTCGCCTCGGTCGATGCGGTTTCGTCATACCCCCGCGCGCCGGGCCTGCCCGAGCTCAGGGCCGCGATCGCCGGGTGGGTCGGGCGCCGGTTCGACGTTCAGGTCGATCCGGACAGCGAGCTCGTACCGACACTCGGGTCGAAGGAGGCGATCTT
>DASYPH010000060.1:0-10015 GCA_036006925.1 Gaiellaceae bacterium | reverse complement strand
TTCCACGCTTCGCAGATGTGTTCGGTCGCTCGTGACGCTCGAAGGAGTGCGAGACGACGATTCCGAAGGGGTGCCGACGGAACTCGCCTCGTTCATCGCGGCTGCAGGGCGGCTTCGATGGATTGTTCGATGCTGAGTAGTCGTCCTGCATCCCACGCGCGGCGGAAATCCTGTTCGGCAAGCTGCTGGCTCGTTGCTCCGACGGCTTCGTCGTAGTGTCTTCGTTCCCAGAGGACGAAGCCGCCTTTTTCGCGGATCGCTTCGGAGGCTCCCCAGAGTTGGGCTGCGTCGTTCGCGCGGCCAAGTTCGCCAATGACGCGCGCAATGCAGTCCAAGATGAGTTGGATCAGGTAAAGGTCGCCCGTTTCTTGGACGGCAGTTAGGGCTTGGCGAAGGAGGGACATGGCGGCGAGCAGGTTGCCTTCTCGCCGCTCTAGTTCACCGAGGTCAGCTAGGCCGGAGCAAAGTATTTGACCCGCTCCGGTCTGGCGCGAGATCTCGATGATCCGATACAGCAGAGGACGCGCCACCTGATAGTTCCCTTCTTGAAGTTCCAGGTCGGCGACGCCGCTGAGCGCGTGGGCGATGCCGTGCGGTTCGCCGAGTGTCTCTCGCAGGGCGAGGCTGCGCGTGTGAAGTTCACGCGCTTGCGCCAGGTCGCCTTCAGCGGCAGCGATGACCCCGAGATCGCTAAGGGTTGCCGCTGCTTCGCTTTCGTCGCCCTGATCAAGGAAGATGGTTAGGGCTTGCTGTTTGAGCGGTCTTGCTTGGCTCCAACGGCCCTGACCGCTGAGAAGTTCCCCTGTGAGCACAAGGGCCTGACCCCGCAAGAGCGGAGTCGAGTAGTGGAGGTCCGTTGTCCTTTCGGCGAGCGAGATTCCTTCGCGTGCATGGCCTCGCGACAACCAAAAAAACCAGATGCCTGCAAGCACGTTCGCGGCGTCATCTCCTCGGTCGCGGGCGATCAGCCAGTCGAGGACGAAGCGGATGTTGTGGTGTTCGGCATCGAGGCGAGCCAGCCATGCGCTGGCGTCATCTAGTCGAGACTTGCGTCGAGCTTCCAGGCTGAAAGCGATAACCTGCTGGGCGAGTGCCTCCTCAGCACGGTCTCGCTCGGAACGCGCGGAGAGACGGTCGAGCGCATACTCGCGAATCGTTTCCAGCATCCAAAAACGCGGCTCGCCGTCCGGGTCGTCGCGTTGGCGAAGCAAGCTTTTCTCAACGAGCGAAGCGACGCCGTCGAAGACATCCATTCCGAGGTCGTCGTCTGGATCGCAAACGGACTCGGCCGCGTCAATCCGACAGCCACCGACGAAGACGCCGAGCCGCGCGAAGATGGTTCGCTCTTGTTCGGAGAGTAGGTCGTAGCTCCATTCGACCGTCGCGCGCAATGTTTGTTGGCGCTCGTCGAGGTCTCGGTTTCCGCTCACGAGCAGACTCAGTCTCCGGTCGAGCCTCGCCAGCATTGCTCGGGGTGACAGAACCGTGATCCGCGTCGCGGCGAGTTCAATGGCGAGTGGCAGACCATCGAGTCGCACACAAATCTCGGCCACGCTCGGCGCATTCGTCGCCGTGATCGCGAAGCCGGGCTGTACCGCATGAGCACGCTCTATGAACAGCCGCACCGCTTCGTACTGGCAGATGGACTCAACTCCCTCGGCCATCGCAAGGTCAGGAAGCGCCAACGGTGAGACGGGAAACAGTCGCTCCGCCGCAAGCCGGAGCGGGGCACGACTCGTCACCAGCACGCGCAAGCGCAGCGCGGCCGCGTGCACCGTCGCGATGTCTGGCGCTGCCGGAAGCACCTGTTCCAGATTGTCCAGCAACAGCAACATCGCTTTATCGGCCAAGTACTCACAAAGCGTCTCCAGCACCGACCGCCCCGGTTGTTCGCGCAGGCCGAGTGTCTGCGCCACCGTTGGAATGACGAGATCGGCGTTGCTGACTGGCGCGAGCGAGACGAAGTAGACGCCATCCGCGAACTCTTCGACCAGGTTCGCCGCGGCGTGCAGAGCAAGCCGGGTTTTGCCGGTGCCGCCCGGCCCGGTCAACGTGAGCAGCCGCACATCCTCGCGCCCGAGTAGCGCCGCGATCTCTCCAAGCTCCTGCTCACGGCCGATCAGCGGTGTTGGCTGCACCGGCAGGTTTGTTGGCCGGTTCTCCAACGTCTTCAACGCCGGGAACTCGACCGGCAACCCCGCGACCAGCAGTTGGTAGAGCTGTTGCGGCAATGACAAGTCTTTTAGTCGGTGTTCACCCAGGTCACGGAGGTGCGTCTGCGTTCCGACTAGGTCGCGGGTCGACTGTGAGAGCAGCACCTGTCCGCCGTGCCCGGCAGCCATCACCCGGGCTGCGTGATGAACATCAAGTCCAACATAGGTGCCGTCGGTCAGGCGCGGCTCGCCAGTATGCAACCCCATGCGCACCCATATGCGCTCGCCCTCGCGCCAATTATGCGTAGCAAGTACCTGCTGGGCCTCAGCGGCAGCAGCCACCGCCTCCTTTGCTGAGGCAAATGCGACGAAGAACGCGTCCCCGGCCGTATCGACCTCGTAACCGCCGTGAGCGTCGAACACCTGCCGCAGCAGCCGGTGGTGTATTGCCAAAAGGTCCACGTAGCGCTCACCAGTGCGCGCGAGCAGCCGCGTTGATCCCTCGATATCGGTGAACAACAACGTGACGGTGCCTTCCGGGGCCGCAGCCATCCCTTGACGCTACGAAAGACAGCCCTAGGTGACAACCCGGCGATCTGTCACGGACTTGACGGCTGGGGGCAGCCGCCCTCAGCGGTTCGATCCGGCGGTCCCGGTTCCGGTGCCGAGAGCTGCGGGCCGTCGAGCATGCTCAAACCTCTCCGCGCCACGCGCCCGACTCGGTGCCACGACGCTCGACCAGGGCTTTGAACCGTGCGAGATCGTTCTTGACCTGACGGTCGTCCTGGCCCAGAGCGGCCCCGATCTTCTCGGTAACGCCCTCGACCTCCCAGTCCAGCTGGAGCATGATCTTCGAGGTCGAATCGCTCAGGCGGTGGAAGGTCACGACGCCGGCGTTCGGCTTACCGCTTGTCGCCCTCCACGCGATCCGTTCATCGGGCTCTTGCTCGGTGATCTCGGCGTCCCACTCCTGGGTCTCCGGCCCGATCTCGGCGACCCAATGGAGGTGGGTGTTGTCGAGTTGACGGACCTCCTTGACACCTTCCATGAACGATGCGAACTGCTCGAACTGCGTCCACTGGTTGTACGCAGTCGAGACAGGCACCTCGACTTCGATCGATTCTTCAATGGTCGGCACGGAAATCCCCTCCCGCAGTTGATCGTGGAAGCGACTCTTGCCCGGCGCCCGCGGGCGGGAAACCCACGTGTTTGCGTGTCCTGCCGATCCGGGCAACAACCCGGCGAGTCATGACATCGACACCGGCGAGGTTGACGCTCAAGACCCACCGCGATCGCCGCAACTGGTGGCAGTCGCCATGGATCCGGCGCCTTCTCCTGGTGCTGCCTGCGCTGCTCGTCGTGCTCGGGCTTGCGAACGTGTTCGGGCAGCGGCCCACGACCACGAGCGCCGCGACATCGATGGCACGCCTGACGGTCGACGCGCCGACGCACGGACGGAGCGGCCTCATCTACGCCGCGCACTTTCGCATCGAGGCGATCGAACAGCTGAAAGACGCGAGGCTGATCATCGATCCGGGATGGGCCGACGGCTACACCGTCAACGGCGTCACTCCGCAACCGCTGACGCAAGGGTCGAGCGACGGCCGGCTCAATTTCGGTTTCGGCCACGTTCCGGCCTCGCATCAGCTCGACTTCTGGTTGTCGTTGCAGATCAATCCCACCACCATCGGCCACCACTCGCAGCGCGTGTCGCTCTACGACGGCCGGACGCAGGTCGTGACCATCCGCCGAGCGATCTTCATCTTTCCCTAGGGCCTGACCGTGGACATCGTCCTTCGTGCTGTCGTCGCGTATGTGTTCATCATCTTCATGCTCCGGATCATCGGCCGGCGTGAGCTCTCGACCCTCGGCGCCTCCGACCTCGTTCTGCTCGTCGTGATGGGCGATCTGATTCAGAACGGCGTCACCCAATCCGACCAGTCGATCACCGGCATCTTTCTCGCCGTCTCGACGATCGCGATCTTGACGCTCGCGATGTCGCTCCTGACCTTCAAGTTTCGCCGCGCCCGCACGCTGATCGAGGGTGTGCCTCTGATTCTGTTCGAGAACGGACGGCCGATCGAGCCGAACCTGCGCGCGGAGCGGATCACGATCGAGGAGGTCGCAGAAGAAGCGCGGCAGCAGGGGATCGAACAGCTCGACGACATCAGATGGTGCGTACTCGAGCCGAGCGGCAAGTTGAGCTTCATCAAGTCGCAGTAGGGGGCAGGTTTGACCTCAGGGCTTCGCGGCGAAACTCGCGGTGTGTGATCAGACGTGGTGAGCCACATGACTGGAATTACTTGGGACGAAGGAGGGATGAGATGTCCTCATGGGTGTGGATTGTTATTGCGCTCGCCGTGGTCGTTGTCGTCGGCGGCGTCGTTTGGCGTGCGCTTGCTGCGCGGCGCACGAAGGATCTGCGAGAGCGCTTCGGGCCGGAATACGATCGGACAGCAACCGAAAGCGGCAGTCAGCGGGAGGCCGAGGCGGAGCTTGCTGCGCGTCAGGAACGGCGCGAGCAGCTTAATATTCGCCCGCTGGCCGAGGGAGCGCGCCAGCGCTACGCACGGCAGTGGGAGGGCGTGCAAGCGCAGTTCGTCGATTCGCCGGGAGCGGCCTTGACGGCGGCCGACGCGCTTGTCAGCGCAGTGATGGTTGAACGCGGCTATCCAATGGATGATTTCGAACAGCGCGCCGCGGATGTCTCTGTCGATCATCCGCAGGTCGTCCAGAATTATCGACAGGCGCGCGACATCTCGCGTGCGTCCGAGCAGGGTCAGGCGTCGACCGAAGATCTTCGCCAGGCAATGCGAAACTATCGAGCCCTCTTCGACGAGCTACTCGGCGATGACGTAGCCGATCAGGCTGTCGCTCGTGACGACGGACAGCTGAGCCGCGACGAGGCGCGAACCGCGACTAGAGGAAGTGTTCGCTGATGGAAACCGAGCGCGAATTCACGACAGCCGATCTCGCCAACCCTGACCAGGGCTCGCGTGGACAGGACACAGAACAGCAACGGAGCAACAGGTTGCGGACTGACGGAGGAACCGCAGACCTCGTGCTGGACGACCCGGCCTCCGCCTCGCTCTTCCCACCGGCTGAAGCCGACCGGTTCCGCGACCAGTGGGTTCAGACTCAAGGGCAGTTCGTCGACGAGCCGCGCGAAGCGGTCAAGCAGGCCGATCATCTCGTCGCCGATCTGATGCAGCAGCTAGCCACGCAGTTTTCGGAGACGCGATCTGGTCTCGAGCGCCGCTGGGATGGCCAGGAAGATGTTTCGACCGAGGATCTGCGCGTCGCGATGACGCAATACCGCTCCTTTTTCGAGCGCCTCCTCCAAGCCTGACGCCGGTCCGCTCAGGCGCGGCGCCCATCGCGCTGCGCCTGAGCGTCGGTGTGCGCCTCGCGGCTGGCTCTCATCGCGGGTTCGGTGCCGCGACGCGTAGATCGGCGACGAGCTCTGCGAACGTGTCTTCGCGGTCGGTCGAGCGGAGAACGGCGCTCGGGTGGATCGTCGCTATGACGAGCCCGGCGAGGCCGCAGTCGAGGGGTTTGCCCCGGTCCTGCGTCACCCTGAACGTCTTGCCGAGCACGCTCTGCGCAGCGGTTGCGCCCAGCAGGACGAGGGCGCGAGGACGCACGCAGGCCAATTCCGCCTCGAGCCACGGCCGGCAGGCGACCGTCTCGGTCCAGCTCGGCTTGTCGTGAATGCGCCTCGGGCCTCGAGCCTTCCACTTGAAGTGCTTCACCGCGTTCGTGACGTAGGCGTCGTCGCGATCGATGCCGGCCTCGGCCAATGCCCGGTCGAGAATCTTCCCGGCAGGTCCGACGAACGGCGCACCGACCAGGTCCTCGTGGTCGCCCGGCTGTTCGCCGACGAGCATGACGTCGGCGCGGATGGCTCCCTCCCCGAAGACCGCCTGCGTCGCGTTGGCGCGAAGGGGACAGCCACGGCAGTTCTGCACGGCATCGTGGAGCGAGTTCAGCGTCCGTCGCTCGGGCAAGAAGGGTGCCGCCGTCGGGTAGGGATTGCGCGCGCTCACGAGTGCGTGTCTGCCCGCCGCGCACGGATCCGATGCGGGCGAATCGACTCACAGCGCTGCTTCAGGTAGGAGGCGTTCTCGATCGCATAGCCCTGCCAGTCGTTGTTGAAGTAGGCCCAGACGTCCACGACTCGTCGCCACCGGTCAAGCCGCTCTGCCCACTCGTCCAGCTCACGGTGCGAGTAGTTACCGTTCCGTCCCCGCGAGCCTGCATGGAACCGGACGTAGGTGAAGTCGGTCGTCAGCTCATGTGTCTGGAAGTCGTTCACCTCTGGACGGTCGCCGATCACCAACGCGACGCCGCGCTTGCGTAAGAGCGCGTACGTCTCCTCGCGGAACCACGTCGGGTGCCGGAACTCGAATGCGTGGCGATGGCCGTCCTGAAGGTGCTGTAGGGCACCCGCGAGTCGTTCTGCGTCGTACCGAAAGTTCGGCGGCAGCTGCCAGAGCAGCGGCCCGAGCATCGGTGAGCGGAGTAGCGGATCGATTCGCTCGTAGAGCAGGGGCAGGTGACGCTCGACCTCGCGCAGCCGCTTGATATGCGTGATGTATCGGCTGACCTTGACTGCGAAGCTGAAGTCTTGGGGCGCGGCTTCGATCCAGCGGGCGACGCTGTTCCCGGTCGGAAGTCGGTAGAAGGTCGTATTCACCTCGACCGTGTCGAAGAAGCGCGCGTAGTAGGCGAGCCACTCCGGCGACGCGAGGCGCGGAGGATAGAAAACACCGTCCTTCCAGTGGGCGTAGTTCCAGCCCGAGCAGCCGATCCGCACTCCGCGTCGAAACGCGTTGGAGAGACTGCTCCGGCACTGTCTCGAAGTCACCGATGCACCAGGCCGCGGCGGTCGCCTCTAGGATGCCGCCGTGGATTCGTGGCTCCAGGCAGCGTCCGCTGCGATAGCAGATGCCACCGACCGGCCACGCGAAGCGGTTCAGGTGAGTGAGGAGGCTGCGGAGACGCTCCTCGAGTTGGCGCGTATCGCCGCCCATGAGAGCGGCGACCGACGAAACGCACCGCTGCTCACCTACCTCATGGGTCTCGCTGCCGCGTCCGACCCGGACCGGTTGGGGCGTGCCGCGGCCGCCGTTCGGGTCCTTCTGGAGACGCCCCGAACCGGATAGCCGGGCGGTGTCTCGGCACCGGCGATCCGTGCGAGCTGTGCGGGAGTGTTGGCGTTCGCGAACCTCGACGCGTCCAACTCGAGGACGCTCTGAGCGAGCCCCCGCAACGAGAGGTTCCCCGCTCGGATCCGCACGTCGACTTCTGCCCGGATCGCCCTTCGGTAGGCGCCGGGAAGCGGACCGGTCTGCGAGACCGCGATGCTCCTCGCGAGTGCCCGGAGTAGCGGTTCCGTGACCAGCGGGACATCCACGGGGAGAAAGAGGCACACCTCGTTGCTCGCCGCCGCGAGCCCTGCTCGCAGACCGAAAATCGCCGCACGCCGGGATGTGCCGTCGTCGACGACGCCGAAAGGGAGTGCCTGTGTGTAGGCGTCGACGGTCTTACCGACCGCAAGTCGCTCGTCGCACCAGTCCAGTAACGCCCACGCATGTTCCGCCAGGTTCGACCCCTTGTACGTCGCCAGTGCCTTGGGTGAGCCGAAGCGGCGGCTTGCCCCGCCGACGAGCAGGACGCCGGTGACGCGCACTTAGAGCTGGCTCCGTACGCCCGGCTCGTGGTGCAGGTTTGCGATCTGCTCGTCGTAGCTGCCTGTTAGCGCTGCCTGTCCCGCTCCCCGACGTCCGAGCGGCAAGGGCGAGGTCTTCCAGACGTCCTCGTACTCGACTGCGTAGGCGGCGTAGGCGGCGAGCAGAGCGAGTGCGAGGCCCAGGACGCCTGCAGCGTGTTCCCACGTCTTGCTCGCGGTCAGCTGATAGAGACCGGTCAGGGCGAAGCGCAGACCGGCGGTGGCGATGACGGTCGCAGGTATGAGTTTCGAGCGTGCCGCGGCCGACGCTGGAGCCCACATGGCGACTGCTGCAAAGAGCAGGAAGAGGCCGAGAGCGTCGCTCGTCGATCCCGGCGGTGAGGTGAGGATCACGAGCGCTTGCGCAAGCCAGATTCCGGCGAGCATGCCCATGCCGCTCGCAGCAACGCCGTCGCGTGCCAGGAAGCCGATCACCGAGGCCAGAGCTTGGAGCGGTACGGTGAAGGCAAGCACGCAGAGCGCGACCTTTCTTCCTTCCGAGACGTCGACCCAGCCGAGGTTCAGGCCCGCGACGACGAAGGTGGCGCCGGCGAGGCCGAGGAAACCGATCGTCAGCGGGCCGGCGAGCGGACGCAGAAAGACCTGTGTCCGGTCGGTCGCCGGGTCCCGCGATGGAAGCTCGGGAGCTGCGGACATCACACAGTGACCAGGGCTTGCGGCGTCGCCACCTTGATCCGGGTCGTCAGCCACTTGCCTTGCAACTCCACCTCGCCACGGCAATTCGCGACGAGCTCGATCAGCTCGGGATCGCGAGCGGCCTGAGCCGCCTGCCCGGCCATCACCCAGGTGATCGCCACCCCTTCGGCAGCAAGGAGCAGGGTGCGAAGGTCGCGGAGCAGGAGGATGCCGGCTGACACGGGCTCCCCGTCCGTCGCGTCCGCCTCCGTGCCGAGACCCCAGAACAGCAAACCTTCCGCGGCCGGCTGCCGGTAGCGCTCGGCGATCGGGCCGAGCTTGTCCGCATGCTGCGCCGCCTGCTTCGCGAAGGTCGCGCACTGGTGGTAGACGTCCTGGTCGGCTGCGTGGCGGGTTCCGACACGGCTGTACTCGCAGGCGAGCTCTGCTTCCAGCTCCGCGAGGCGCGAGAGGAAAGCTCCGAGCTTGCTCACGCGGCGCCCACCGGTGCGGAGGCACCCACCGAGGGCGCAGAGGAGGGTTGCCGGTCGGCGTCGGCGAGCTTCGTCACCCGGACCTTCCCGGTCTTGAAGATAGGTTGCTTTGAGACCGGATCCCATTGGGTGATCGTCAGCTCGTTGGCGGCGTGTCGGGCTTCGGTCGGCGCCCGGTCCCAGTCGCCGTAGTGGAACGGGACGAACGCGACGCCCTCCCGGATGCCGCTCACGCGAGCCGGGGCCTGAATCGTCCCGCGTGGTGAGCTGATCTCGCACAAATCGCCTTCCGAGATGCCCAATCGCGCGGCGTCCCCACGTGCCAGTTCGATCCACACCTCCGGCGCAGCCGCCGCGAGCTCAGGCGCCCGACCGGTTTTCGTGCGGGTGTGGAAGTGGTACACCGTCCGGCCGGTGTTCAGCACCAGGGGATAGTCGTCGTCGGGCCACTCGTGCGGCTCGGACCAGGTTGCCGACTTGAGGATCGCCCGCCCTTGCGGGTTGAGAGCCTTGTACTCCGATTCCGTGAGCGAGTTCCCGACGAGCACGTCGTGGCCGTAGTCCTCAGCGTAATCGGGGTGGGTCGGGAAGCGGCCGTCCTCGTACAGACGCTCGCCGCCCCACTGAATCCCGCTACCGCCACGCAGGGCGTCGTAGCCGATCTCGGTGTAGTCGCACGGTCGGCCGGCCGAACACTGCTGCCACGCCCGGTACGCGCCCTCCGGCGTCGACCACTTGACGAGGGGCTGACCATCTCGGTCGCGAAGCTCGAGCCGGTGCGCAAACTCGATGAAGACCTCGAGCTCCGGTCGCGCCTCACCTGGAGGGTCGACGGCTTTCTCGGATAGGTGGACCGTGCGGTCCGCGTTCGTGAAGGTCCCGGTCTTCTCACCCCAGATCGCGGCCGGCAGGACGACGTCGGCAAGCTCCGCCGTCTCCGTCAAGAAGGCGTCCGAAACGACGACGAAGAGGCGTTCCTGCCTCAAGATCTCGCGGATCCG
>DASYPH010000059.1:0-6923 GCA_036006925.1 Gaiellaceae bacterium | reverse complement strand
GGCCGCACCTCGACCTGCCACGCCTTCGCGTAGACCTCTTGGTAGATCTGCCCGATCCCGATGCCCCAAAGCAGAAAACCGAAAACGACTGCGATCGTCGCCGCGAGCGCGTTGTCCGACGTGCTGCCGAAGGTGTCCTGCACGAGGCTGGCGGTCGCGCCCGTCAACGACAGGTGACTGATCAGACGCTCCGCGAACACGTTCGCGTTGGTGCGCGACGGATGGAAATACGCGATCGCCACCAACACTGCCGGCAGGACCGACAACGACGAGTAGACCGTCACGGCGCAGGCCGAGTTGCGACTCGCCGCGAAGTACGCGCGGAACCACTGCTCGGCGAGCCGACCGAGCGACGTGTCGGCGCGCCGGCCGAGCCAGTCCTGCACCGCCTTAATGCGTCCGCTGCGTGCGGCGCGCTCGCTGTCGCCCATGTGAGCGACGATAACCCCGCGTGGCTGCGGGCGCCGAGATGGCGCGCACGCGGCCGTACAATCGACCGAACTCTTGCCCGCGCCGCGCCACGCAACCGAGACACGCAAGAACATGATCTGGATCGACTCCGGCGAGTTCCTGATGGGGTCGGACGACTTCTATCCCGAGGAACGCCCGACCCATCGTGTCGCTGTCGACGGGTTCTGGATCGACGAGCATCCGGTCACGGTCGCGGAGTTCCGACGCTTCGTGAAGGCGACCGACCACGTCACCTGGGCGGAACGGGCGCCAGATCCCGCCGACTACCCGGATGCGCTGCCGGAGCTGCTCGTCCCGGGATCGCTGGTATTCACCGGGGCGGATGGGCCGGTCGACCTGACCGATGTCGGCAACTGGTGGACCTGGATGCCCGGCGCGCAGTGGCGCCATCCGGAAGGACCGGGAAGCACCCTGCACGGCCGCGAGCGACACCCGGTGACTCACGTCGCGTACGAGGACGCGGTCGCGTACGCGGCCTGGGCGGGGAAGGACTTACCGACCGAAGCCGAGTGGGAGTACGCAGCGCGCGGCGGACTTGACGGCAAGGTCTTCTGCTGGGGCGACGAGTTCGCTCCGAAGGGCAAGCTGATGGCGAACACCTGGCAGGGCGAGTTCCCGTGGCAGAACCTGCTCCTTGACCGCTTCGAGCGCACCTCGCCCGTCAAGACCTTCCCGGCGAACGGGTACGGCCTCTACGACATGGCCGGCAACGTCTGGGAATGGACCGCGGACTACTTCACCCCGACTCATCCCGGCGAGGTGGAGCACCCGTGCTGCACACCGCGGAACCCGCGCGTCGAATCACCGGTGAGCAGTTACGACGTGGGTGCACCAGGCGAGCACATTCCGCGACGGGTGACCAAGGGTGGCTCCCACCTCTGTGCACCCAACTACTGCCTGCGGTACCGACCTGCGGCGCGCCAGGGAGAAGCCGTCGACACGACCACGAGCCACGTGGGTTTCCGGTGCGTCGTGCGACCGCCCGGGACGTGAGAAGCCGAGCGCACGATCCACGAGACGGTGGAAGCGCTCCGTCGCTAGCTCGACGGTAGCGCTCGCCCACCGACTAGATCCCGAGGATCTGCTTCTTCTTCGCCTCGAACTCCTCTTCCGTGATCAGGCCCTGCCCCTTCAGCGCCGCGAACTTCTGGATCTGCGCGGTCTCATCGAGCGGGGCCGGCGCGGCGGGTGCAGCCTGCGCGTACTGCTGCTGAGCCTGCAGGTCGGCAAGCTGCTGGTTCTGGTATGCCTCCTGATCGGCAGCGGCTTGACTTCGCTGGGCGCTCCGGGCGCCCATATGAGCCGCCCCACCCACGACTAGCGCTGTCCCGAGCAAGCCGGGACCTCTGCGACGGAACACTTGAGCCTCCTAGGTCGATGGTTAGGCCGACTTGGCCTCTTCGAGGACGGCCTCACGCGCCGCCTGAACGACATCGTGCGGGAGCCGTTCGAACCCGACGAGAATGCCCCCTGCGCCTCGAATTGCGTCGGCGACCTTCCTCGCCCAGACGTTTTCCCAGATCAGGAGAGCGGCCGAGGAGTTTGGCTCGAGCGCGGCGCCGATGGCGAGCAACTCCTTGTCATTCATGAGTCCTTGAACTTCGATGTGCAACGTTGCGAGCGCCTCCTGAACGTCCGGAGCAAGCTCCGTCAGTTCGGCCGCTGCCACATCACCATTCTGGTTCTTCGTGACGATTACAGCGTCGATGATGCGAATCGTCCCTGCCTCAACAAGGTCGGCTAGCGCTGGTGCGATCTCGCCCTTGAACTCGTTACCGGGGAAAGCGAACGCGGCGTAGTCGACGGGACCGATCTCGTCCATCCGTACTCCTTCCATGTAGCAGGGTGAACGGAGCCTAGCGATTCGCCGGGCACGGCTCACACGTCAGCGGTCGCCCTCGGCTCATCAGGCAAGCTGGCCGCAGTGCGGTATACGACGATCGAGAGCCCGCTCGGCGAGCTGTTGCTGCACGGCAACCGATTCGTCCTACACGGTCTGGCGATGCAGACGGGCCGCAAGCCCCGCACGGTTCGGCCTGGGTGGAAACGGGAGCCGACAGCGTTCGCCGAGGTCGAGACGCAACTGCACGAGTACTTCAGCGGCGAGCGGACGAGCTTCGACCTGGAGCTCGAACCGAGGGGCACGCCGTTTCAGCATCGGGTCTGGCAGGCGCTCCGCCAGATCCCCTACGGCGAGACGATGCGTTAGGGCGAGCTGGGCGAGCGGATCGGCAAGCCGACCACCGCGCGGGCAGTCGGCGCGGCGAACGGCGCCAACCCCATCGCGGTGATCATCCCGTGCCACCGGCTGATCGGAGCGAACGGTGCGCTGACCGGCTACGCGGGCGGCGTCGAGCGCAAGCAGGCGCTGCTCGACCTCGAGGCTCGCTCCTACGCCGCGGCCGGCCTGTGGCGACGCCAGGTCAAGCTCGCGATCGAACCGAGGACCAGCGTCGGCACGATCGTGAGTGCCCGGTAGATCAGGACGGCCGCGGTCACCTGGGCGGCATTGCCGCCGAAGCCGATCAACAGGCCGGTCAACCCGATCTCGACGACGCCGATGCCCCCCGGAGGCATGAACGGCAGCGAGCCGATCAGGCGGCCGACCGACCAGGCGGCGAACGCCTCGGTCACCCCCACCTGGGCAGTGTCGACGCCGAAAACCCGCAAGGTCGCCAGCATCAGGAGGAACACGGTCAGCTGCCCGGCGATGGTCGCGAGCGTCAACGCCAACCAGCGGCGTCCGAGCAACAGCATCGCGCGAGTGCGAAAATCGACCAACGACTGCCCATCCCAGTCCACCGGGCCGCGACGCAGGAAACGCAGCGTCCAACTGGCCACGCGCGCGGCACGATCGCCGACCGAACGGGCCAACCGACCGCTCGACAGGGCCGCCGCGAGCGAGCCTGCGCCGATCACGAACACGCCGAACCCGATCAGCCCGATGCTGAGCAGCAATCCGTGCTGCGCCGGACCCGTGAGCGTCAGCAAACCGAGTGCGAGGGCCGGCGCACCGAACTGGAACAGTTGGCTCCAAACTCCGGTGAGCGTCACCGCGAGCGTGATGTCAGCCGCTCGGAAGCGCCACGCCCGCAGCATGGCGAAGCTGACGCCCATTCCCACCGCAGCTCCGCCCGGCGCGACGTACGTCGAAGCCGTCGACGAGAGCGAGACGGTGAGCGCGGGGATGAACTTGAGGCCCGGCAGCGCGGACATCAGGGGCGGCGCGTAGGTGACGATGTTGATCGCGGTAAACACACCGAGCAGGACGGCCTCGGGCCACGTCAGCGTCTGCACGGCATCCCACACCGAGCCGTAGTCGGCGATCTTGGGCAGCACGAACGCGAAGATCACGACGACGACGACGAGCCCGATCACCGGCGGCCCGAACCGGCGAAGCTTCGAACGGCGCGGCGGCGGTTCGGCAGAGTCGATCGACGTCATGACCAGAGTCTCGCGCGTCCGCCCGACGGCGACATGCTCAACCGTCGATTGCGGCAGCGATCAACGCCTCTGCCAGCACCCGCGCGTCGCGCGCGGGACGCGGCGAGCGTTCCACCAGAGCCTGCGACTGAACGCCCGCGACGACAAGCATCAGCTGTCGCGACAACTGCTCGGGATTGTCAGCGCCGGCCTCGCGGGCACGCCGGAGGAGCCAGCGGCGGACGCGTTCTTGATGCTTTCGCACGACCTGGTGCGCAGGATGGTCGAAGTCCGCGAGTTCAGCCGAGGCGTTCCCAAACGGGCAGCCGCGGAACTGCGGCAGGCGCACCATCACCTCGAGTTGTGCGAAGAACGCCTCGAGTTGACCACGCGGCGTGTCCGCTGCGGCTTCCGCCGGTTGCGTGAACATCTGGAAGACCGGTAGGTCGAGCGCCTCGTACGCGGCAACGATCAGCCCGTCCTTGCTGCCGAAGCGCTCGTAAAGCGTTCGTTTCGAGATCCCCGCCGCCCTGCTGAGCGCGTCCACCCCGGTCGAGGTGATCCCGTGTTCGTGGAACTGCTCGGCAGCGAGAGCGGCAATTCTGGCGTTCGTCTCTTCCATGCATCGTATGGTACCGATCGGTTTCCGACGGTGACGGAATGTGTATAGTGGCGCGAAAGGAGAAAACCGATCGGTTTCCGAACCGGGACAGGAGTCCACCATGACCACCGCCCAGCGCTGGCGCGCATTCTCGCTACTTGCGGTCGCATTCTTCGTGACGATCGCCGATCTCGCGATCGTCAACGTCGCATTGCCGACGATCGGGAGCGACCTTCACTTCTCGGAGTCGAACCTGCAGTGGGTCGTCACTGCGTACGGCTTGACATTCGGGGGTTTCCTGCTGCTCGGCGGGCGGGCGGCCGACCTCCTCGGCCGCCGCCGGATCTTCATGGTCGGACTGGCCATCTTCACGGCCGCGTCCCTCGGCTGCGGTCTCGCCGCGACCGACTGGGCGCTGATCGCGCTGCGCGGCGTGCAGGGCCTCGGCGCCGCCATCATCCTGCCCGCAGCGCTGTCGATCGTCATGAACATCTTTCCCGAGGGCGCAGAGCGCAACAAGGCACTCGGCCTCTGGGGAGCCGTGGGCGCGAGCGGCGCCACCGTGGGCGTGCTCGCCGGCGGATTGCTGACGCGCTACGTGGGCTGGGAATACATCTTCTTCCTCAACGTGCCGATCGGCCTCGTCGCACTGAGCCTGACGCGGCGTGTCGTCCCGGAGAGCCGGCTCAGCACCGAGCGCCGGCGCTACGACCCGTTCGGTGCGTTGACCGTGACCTCCGGATTGCTGCTGCTCGTCTACGCGATCTCGAACGCGCCGAACATCGGTTGGGGGACCGCCCGCACGATCTCGCTGCTCGTGGCCTCGGCGAGTCTGCTCGTTTCGTTCATCGTGATCGAGACGAGGGTCGAGGCACCGCTGATGCCACTGCGCATCTTCCGCCTGAAGACACTCGCAGGCGCGAACGCCGTCGGCTTCCTCCTCGGCGCGAGCTTCTTCGCGTTCATCTTCATCGGCACGCTCTATATGCAGCAGGTGCTCGGCTACTCGGCATTGCAGACCGGGCTCGCCTGGCTGGCGACGTCGGTCACCTCGGTCGCGTTCGCCGGTCTCTCGCAGCGGCTCGTCACACGTGGCTCGCCGAAGCTGGTGATGGCGGCCGGAATGGCGCTGATCGGAGTCGGGCTCCTCTGGACCGCTCAGGCGGGAGCCGGGGCGTACTGGAGCAGCCTCCTCGGGCCGTTCTTCGTCACCGGGGTGGGAACGGCATTTGCGTTCATCCCGGTCTCGATCGCCGCGCTCGCCGGAGTCGCCGACCGCGAAGCCGGTCTCGCCTCCGGCCTGCTGAACACGTCGCAGCAACTCGGCGGCGCAATCGGGGTCGCGGTCGCATCCACGGTCACCGCGGCACACACGAACGTGCTCAGCCACCAGGGCGCGTCGGCCACCGCGGCGCTCAGTGGCGGTTTGCAGTGGGCGCTCTGGGTCTGCGGAGCGATCGCGCTCGCCGCGATTCCCGTGACGTTCATGCTCGTACGCTCGGACGAACTGGCCAGGGCAGTCGAGGCGACAGCGGCCCCCGAACCCTCGACCGCATGAAGACGGAAAAGACGGAACGATGAGCAAGGCGAACGAAGGCGCGCTCCGCCGACAACCCGCTCGGCGCGGACCGGCGGGATGGGTGCTGTCTAGGCGGTTGCGAGGCGCAGCCAGCCGGCGGCGAGCGCCTGCACGCCGGCGATCACGTCGGCGGACAGCGTAAGCTCCTCGGGGCAGTGGCTCAGACCGCCGACGCTCGGCACGAACAGCAGACCGACGTCGGCGGTCCCCGCCAGGCACTGCGCGTCGTGGCCCGCGCCGCTCGGCAGAAGCAGTGGCTCACGCCCGAGGTGGCGCACCGTGTCAGCCAGCAGGGCGACGACAGATTCGTCCAGCACGGTGGGCGAGCCGGACGATAGCGTCGTCGTCTCGATTTCGACGTTGCGCCGGTGTGCGATCGCGATGCTCGAAGCGCGAATCCGCTCGACGACCCTGCCCATGCTGGCGGCGTCGACGCCGCGGACGTCGATCAGGACCTCGGCTCGACCCGGGACGACGTTGATCGCCCCTGGGAGGCACGTGAGTCGGGCGCTCGTCGCGACCGAGTCGAACGCTGCTTCGTCGCGCCCCGCCGCTTCGACCGCGAGTACGAGCTCGGCTGCAGCGCAAAGTGCGTCGCGCCGGTCGTCCATCGGAGTCGCGCCCGAGTGGTCGGCGTGGCCTTCGACGTCGACGCGGAGCCGGATCGGGGCCGCAACGGCCGTGACGACACCGACCGACCTCCCCGCATGCTCGAGGCGGCGTCCCTGCTCGATGTGAAGCTCCAGGCAGCTCGCGACCCGGCGCGACGGATCGCGGAGCGGCCGGCGCTCGTCGCGGGCAAGCGCCGCGACGACATCGAACAGTGGCTCCCCGAGCGGTACGAGATCC
>DASYPH010000058.1:0-4986 GCA_036006925.1 Gaiellaceae bacterium | reverse complement strand
TGGCGCCACCGTTGATTCGAGTCCGAGCGGTAGTGATCCGGATCGAAGAACGGCGAGTCCATGACGTTGACCGCTCCCTCGATGGGCGCGAGCATGTACTCGGGGTCGGGGTTGTGCCAGGCGACCACCGCCTCGAACCGTTGGTCGAGATCGACGTGCGGGTAGACGGCGTGGTGCGCGACGCGGTGGCCGAGCTCGCGGAGCCGTGCGATCGCGCGCTCGCCTTCGCTCGACGCGAGGTTGTAGAACACGGACCGCGTCATCAGGAACCACGTCGACCACGCGTCCTCGTCCGCCTCGAGCTCGGCGACGGCAAGGGCGCCGTCGAGCGAGAGATCGACGTCGTGGCGCAGGATCACGACCCCAGGCTCGGGCGCCCGGTCGAACCCGGCGAAGCGGTAGCCACCGGTCTTCGCTGCGACGAGAAGCTCGCGATAGTGGTCGAGCGAGAAGCCGCAGCTCATCGCGTCGCCAGGATCCACTGGAACTCCACGCTGCCCTCGGGCTCGTCGATCGCCACGACCTCGTTGCGGAGCGGCTCGAAGCCGGCTGCGACGATCAGCCGCGTGTTCGTCTCCGCCGGGAAGCTGGAGAAGAACATCGGCACGCCGAGCCACTCGCCGTGCCAGCCCGCCTCGTCGCCGACACCGAGCGCGGCGAGGAACACGCCCCCAGGTCTGAGCCAGGTCTGGACGCGCTCGAACAGGGCGGTGAGCAAGTCGCGCGGGAAATGGTTCAGGACGTAGAAGGCGCAGACGCCGTCGAATGACGCGGGCTCGAACTCGACCGTCGCGATGTCGGCCTGCACGAAGTCGGCGCTCGGGACACGGTGCCGCGCTCGCCGCAGTTGTTCGGACGACAGGTCGATGCCGGTGAGCCGGAAGCTCGCGGCCAGCTCCCTGGTCTCGTCGGTCCCGTTGCCACAGCCGAGCTCGAGCACCTGGCCGCCTGCCGGTAGGCGCGCGACCAGCTCGGCGAGCCACTCGCGGCGTGGATCGCTCTCGATCCTCGCCGACCAAGTCTCCCACGTGTCGGCCATCGCGTCGTAGCCCGCGCCGACCAACGCTGTCCGGGGATCGCTCACCCGACTTCCACGTCGAGCAGGCCGGCAGCCGCTTCGGCGCGCTCGAGGGCCTCGAGATTCGTGCTGCCGGTCGCGATCACGTAGCCGCGCCGGTCGCCGTCGAGCCGGACGGGACGGATCGTCTCGCCGACCTGGAGGTAGACGTCCGCCTGCACGACGCCGGGAAACGCGAGCACCTTGTCGAGCGGACCGATCCGCGTCACCCGGCCGGTCGGGAGCGGCCCCGGCTCGGCCGTCAAGAAGCGGATCGCGAGCGGCTGGCTGAAGCGGGGCCGGACGAGCTCGTCGGGAAGCTCCTCGCCGAGCGCCATTCGCAGCTGCACCTCGACCAGGTCGACACCGGTCGCCACTCGGACGAGGTCAGCCATCTGGCCGCCCGGGATCCGGGCCGCGCACTCGACGACCACCACGCGGCCGTCCGCCGCCGCGATCAGCTGCGGGAAGGCGATCCCGGTCCCGAGGCCGAGCGCATGGACGGTATGTACCGCGATGCGCTCCGACTCGGCGAGTTGGTCGGTCTCGACCGTGGGCGGGTAGACGTGGATCCAGCCGACGCCGAAGCCGACGCCCGGCGGCCGCATCCGGTCGGAGAGCGTCAGCAGGATTCCTTCACCCGCACGCGCGAGCACGATCCCGTTCAGCTCGATCCCGTCGACGAACTCCTCCAGGATTGCCTCGCCGGTGGGCGAGGCAGCGAGCGCCTCGTGCAGGTGGGCGTCGATCTCGTCTAGCGAATCGACGCGGAAGACTCCGCGCTGGCCGCCTGAATCCGCCGGTTTCAGCACGGCCGGGAACCCGACCTCGTCGGCGGCGCGGCGGCGTTCCGCAATCGACCGCACTGCCGCGAATCGCGGCTGTGGCACGCCTGCGTCTGCAAGGCGCCGCCGCATCGCGACCTTGTGCGTCATCAGGTGCGCCGTCTCGGAGCCGATCCCCGGGAGACCCCGCGCCTCGGCGACCGCTGCGACGACCGGGACCGCGCGATCCGCGCTCACGGTGAGCACGCCGTCGAGCGAGATGCGGCGCGTCGCCTTCAGGACGGCCTCGACATCCGCGAAGTCGACCACCTTCGCGAAATCGGCCTCGGCCAGGCCGGGAGCTTCCGGGTTGCGGTCGACAGCAACGACCCGCAGTCCGAGCTCCTTCGCCCGGAGGATCGCGCGGCGCTGGTGGCGCCCCGCGCCGATGAAGAGAACGGTCTGCACGGCCGCGACTCTACTGAGGAGCGATCGCTGCGCTCACGAGCCTCAGCAGCGGCTCGACCTCGACGGGGTAGCCGGCGCTCACCTGGACGGCGATCCCGTCGAGCAGGAGGCCCATGAACCGTCCGAGCTCCAGCGCCGAGAGATCCTGCCGAAGCTCGCCTTCCCGCTGCAGCTCCTCGATGTGCTCCTTCATCGCGACGTTCAGGTCCGGGCTCCGCTTCGACCATTGCTCGTGCAGGTCGGGGCGCGTGCGGAGCTTCCTGATCAACTCGAGGTACACCGCGAGCCAGTCCGGGTTCTCCGAGGCCAGCCGCCGCACCACGGTGCCGTAGCCCTCCTCGAGCCAGAGCCGGCCGAACCGGTCGTAGTCGTCCACGGCCAGCGCGTAGAAGATCGACCACTTGTCCGGGAAGTAGTTGAAGATCGCGCCGCGGGACAGCCCGGTCTCGAGCTCGAGGCGGGCGACCGTCGCCCCCTCGTACCCGAATTGCGCGAACGCGCGCCGGGCGCCGTCGAGGATCTGGCGCCGCCGTGCTGCCCGATGGGCGTCCGAGACCTTCGGCATCGAGACAACTTTACAAAACCGTACGGTCGTACTATGTTTCGGGCCGTGCTTCGCTCTCGCACTCTCGTCGCGCTGCTCGTGGCCGAGGCGGTCTCGAGCGCCGGCACGGCGATGACGTTCGTCGCGCTGCCGTGGTTCGTGCTCGTCACCAGCGGGTCCGCCGGACGGACGAGCGTCGTCCTCGCCGTCGAGGTGCTCCCGATGGCGCTCTTCGGGATTCCGAGTGGGGCGCTGATCTCGCGGATCGGCGCGCGTTCGACGATGCTCGTCGCGGACGCGGTGCGGGCACCCCTGATCGCCGTGGTGCCGTTGCTGCACTGGAGCGGGCACCTGACCTTCCCCTTGCTGCTCGTGCTGGTGTTCGCGCTCGGCGTGTTCACCGCGCCGTACGTCGCTTCACAGCGCTCGATCGTCCCCGAGCTCTTCGGCGACGACGAACGCACGGTCGCCAAGGCCTCGGGTCTTCTCGGAGGCGCGTCCCAACTGCCGCTGGTGATCGGTCCGGCACTCGCCGGTGCGCTCGTGGCTGCGATCGGCGCGCCCGCCGTCCTGTTCGTCGACGGCGCCACCTATCTCTTTGCGTTCGCCTGCGTGCTGGTGTTCGTCCGCGGCGGGAGCCGCGTGACGGAGGACGATGCGTCGCGCGGCCTGCTCGCCGGCATCCGGTACCTGACCCGGGACCGCCTGCTCGGGCCGATGACCCTGACGGTGATCGTGCTCGACGGCGCCGCGGGCGCCCTGGCCGTCGCCGTGCCGCTGCTCGCGTACACGCGCTACGACAAGGACCCGCACGTCGCGGGCTGGCTCTTCACCGGGTTCGGGATCGGCGCCGTGATCGGGTTCGGGCTCACCATCAAGCTGCTCGACCGATTCCCGCCGCTGCGCCTCGCGAGCTTCGCCATCCTGCTCGCGATCCTGCCGATGTGGGTGATCGCCGCGCCGGTCTCGTGGCCCGTCGCCTGCGCGGCGGTCGTGACGAGCGGGTTGTTCATACCGATGGTGAACGCGCCGATCATGGGTCTCCTCTCGACCCGACCGCCCGCCGCCGTCCGCGCGAAGGTGCTGCTGGCCGTCCTGACGGCGAGCGGGATCGGCAGCCCGCTCGGCCGCCTTGCCGTCGGACCGGTCTTCCTACGCTGGGGCAACGCCGGCGTCTGGATCGGGATCGCCGGTGGCCTGACGGCGGGAGCGCTGCTCTTCATCGCCGCGGTTCTCCTTGGCGAGGGACAGGCCGCGCCCGCGACCGTCACGACCGCGTAGTTACAGTTGCCGCGTGGCGCTCGAGGGCAAGCGGATCTTCATCACCGGCGGCGCCGGCTTCATCGGCACGACCCTGGCGCGCGAGCTCGTCGATCACAATTCCGTGATCGCGTTCGACAACCTCCACCGCGACGCGTTGTCGGGGCTCGAGCTCGCCGACCATCCGAACTTCGAGCTGATCCAGGGCGACGTCCTCGACGCGGAGGCGCTGACGAGCGCCGCAGCCGGCGCAACGCATTTCGTGCACTGCGCGGCGATCGCCGGTGTGGACACGGTGCTGGCGAGCCCGGTCCGCACGATGCGCGTCAACGTGATCGGCACCTACCACGCCCTCGAGGCCGCGCTCGCGACGCTCCCGTCCCTCGAGCGGTTCGTCGACTTCTCGACGAGTGAGGTGTTCGGCACGCACGCGTTTCGGGTCGAAGAGGGGCAGGTGTCGACGATCGGCTCCGTCGGCGAGGCGCGCTGGACCTACGCCGTCTCCAAGCTCGCGGGCGAGCACATGGCGCACGCCTACCACGACGAGCTCGGTCTGCCGACCGTCACGGTCCATCCGTTCAACGTGTACGGGCCGGGGCAGATCGGCGGCGGGGCGATCCGGGCGTTCATCGAGGCCGCGCTGGCCGAGCGCGACCTGACGATCCACGGGGACGGCTCGCAGATCCGGGCCTGGACGTACGTGACCGACATGGTCGCGGGAGTCCTGCTCTGTCTCGAGAGCCGGAACGCCATCGGGCAGGCGTTCAACATCGGCAACCCGCGCTCGGCCGTCACGATCTTCGACCTCGCACAGCGGATCAAGCGCCTGAGCGGCGCTGCCGGCGAGATCGTCTTCCAGCCCCTCCACTACGCCGACGTCGAGCTGCGCATCC
>DASYPH010000057.1:0-15040 GCA_036006925.1 Gaiellaceae bacterium | reverse complement strand
CGGGGGCGTGTTCCTTGCCGCGCTCGGGGTCGGCGACGAGGAAGGCTGGCACGGCGAGTGGCTCGGCGTGCCGATGTTCTTTTCCAGCTTCCCGGCGGAGACGAACACGCGGCTGATCGTCGCAGCCGGCTTCGAGCCGCTCCGCAACGAGGTCGTGGCGATCGACGAACCTGAGGGCAGCGTGCAGTTCCAGTGGATCCTGGCGACGCGATGAGCTGCGACTTCTCGCTCGACCACTACCGCGAGCTCCTCGTGGCAACGAAGACCGGTGGGTACCGCTTCGCCGGGTTCGATCGGCCGCCGGAGCCGGGGGTCGTGATCCTGCGGCACGACGTCGATCTCTCGCTCGACGGCGCCCTTGCGGTCGCCGAGCTCGAGGCGGACGAGGGCGCATGGTCGACGTGGTTCCTGATGACGCGGTCCGTGTTCTACAACCTCGCGTCGAGCGAGGGCGAGCGCGCGATCACCCGGCTCCGCGAGCTCGGCCACCGCGTCGCGCACCACGCCGTCTATCCCCACATCGATCTCGATCAACGGTTCGAGGCGGTCGTCGCGTGGCACAACCCCGACCCCGAGTACATGCGCGCGCCCATCGAGGGAGCGGTCAACGTCATGGACTCGCCGTTCTTCGATCCGGATCACTACCGCTCGGACTCGAATCAACGGTGGCGCCACGGCTGCCCGCACGAGGAGCTCTCACGCAGCGCGTTCGAGTGGCTGCAGCTCCTCACCCATCCGGAGATCTGGGCGTTCGGCGGGGCGACCATGCGCGAGACGATGGAGTCGATGCTCGCAGCCGACCGCGCTGCACGGCTCGAGCATCTGCGCGCGGACCGCATCGACCTCTCGTGAGCGCGGATATCCCCGCTAGGTTCCTCGCGTGAAACCGCTCACGATCATGGTCACCGCGTCCGGCGCGCCCGGGACCGCGGCACTGCTGCACGCGCTACGCCGGAACGGCGAGCGCGAGATCAGGCTCGTCGGCACCGACATGAGCGAACGCTCGGTCGGTCGCCATTTGTGCGATGCGTTCCACGTCGTCCCGGCCGGCTCGCACAGCACGTTCCCGGATGCAGTCCTGCAGGTCGCCGAGCAAGAGCACGTGGACGCGATCCTGCCGCAGTCGTCCTTCGACCTCGAGGGCCTGGCTGAGCACGTCGATCGTTTCTCGATGCCGGTCCTCGTTTCCAGACCCGACGCCATCCGGCGCTCGAACGACAAGGCCGAGACGTACGACCTGCTGCACCGGTTGGGAGTGCAAGCGCCCGAGTTCCGCCGCGTCAACGGCTCGCAGGAGGTCGACGCGGCGGCACGCGAGCTCGGCTACCCGGACCGGCCGGTGTGCTTCAAACCGGTCTTCTCCTCCGGCTCGCGCGGTTTTCGGATCCTCGACCCGACGGTCGACCGCGCGCACCAGCTGCTGAACGAACGGCCGGGCTCCGTCTCGATGCGGCTGGAAGAGGCGGTCGAGTTGCTGCCGGACGAAGGCGGGCCTGATCTACTCGTGATGGAGCTCGCGACGGGCGGCGAGACGACGATCGACGGGATCGCCAACGGAGAGGAGATCGTCCTCGGCCATCCGAAGACGCGCGAGGCGATGCGCGCCGGTCTCGCAATGTTCTTCGTCACGCTCGACGACCCGAAGCTGCTGCGGATCGGCGACCTGATCGTCGAGGAGCTCGGGATCGAGCACTTCTTCAACATCCAGCTCGTCGGCGGCCACGTGATCGAGATCAACCCGCGCATCTCGACGATCGTCTACCAGGAGGATCTCAACCTCCCGTACCTCGGCATCAAGCGGGCAGTCGGCGAGATCAGCGACGACGAGTTGCGCACCTACGCCGCCCGCATCCGCCCCGGCCGAACCGCGCTGCGCTTTTTCGACCAGCTCGAATTCGACCCGTGAGACCCCCAGGACGGCAGGTGCTGCGGGTGACGCACGCACCGGTCAACGTCGCCGGGATCCCGTGGGAGAACGTGCAGGCGTTGCGGCGGAAGGGGGTCGACGCCCGGCTCGTCGTCTTCGAGCGCGGCCGGCTGCACCCCGAGGCGGACTGGTCGCTCGACCGCCGCGGCGGCCTGCCGCAGCGGCTGGCACAGCAGTTCGCGGCGTTCGCGCGACTCGCTCCGACGACGGACGTGTTCCACTTCTACTTCGGGCTGACGCTGATCCCCAAGTCGGTCCAGTTCCCGCTCCTTCGCCTGCTCGGGAAGAAGAGCGTCTTCCACTACCTCGGCTCGGACATCCGCGGCAAGACGCCCGCCGAGCTCGCGTACGGGAAGCAGGCCGGCGCCGAGATCGTCGGCTCGTACGATGCGATCCGCTGGGTGCCGGAAGCGCATGTGATCCCGCCCGGACTCGACCTGCGTCCGTTCACGCCGGTGCCGCCATCGGACGCAGCGCGACCGCTCGTCGTACACGCACCCTCGAATCGCGAGAAGAAAGGAACGCAATACGTGGTCGAAGCGTGCCGGCAGCTGCCGGTCGAGCTCGACATCGTCGAGGGCGTCCCGCACGACGTGGCGCGCGAGCGCTACGCGCGCGCCGACATCGTCGTCGATCAGCTGAACGCCGGCTGGCACGGCGTCTTCGCGCTCGAGTCGATGGCGCTCGGCAAGCCGGTCGTCGCCCACCTGAAGCCCGACGTCGTCGAGCGGAGCGCCGCCGGGTACCGCGTGCGTGTGCCGATCGTGGCAGCGACCGCCGAGACCCTCGTCGAGGCGCTGCGCCCGCTCGTCGAGCAACCGGCCCTGCGCCGCGAGATCGGAGCGCAGAGCCGCGCGTACGTCGAGCAGGTGCACGACATCGACCGCGTCGCCGACCGCCTGATCGACCTCTACGGTTCCCTCTAGTTGAGCCTCGCGTTCCAGATCCGGCGGCTCGCACGCCATTCGGCGATCTACGGCCTCGGCGGCATCCTCTCCCGCCTGCTGGCCGTCCTCCTGCTCCCCCTCTACACGGCCTACCTGGGCACGGAGGGCTTTGGGAAGATCGAGATCGTCACGGCGCTGTCGACGGTGCTCGTGATCGTCCTCTCGGCCGGGATCTCGAGCGCCTTCTTCCGCTTCTACTTCGACTCGAAGGATCCGGAGCGCCGCATCCTGATCGTGCGGACAACGTTCTGGTTCACGATGGCGATGGCGACGGTGGGGCTGGTGCTCGGCTGCATCTTCGCAACGCCGCTCGCGCATGCGCTCAGGCTGGGCGACGACCCATGGCTCGTTCGCGCCGGCGCCGTCGGGCTATGGGCGCAGATGAACTACTCGCAGCTGACGAACCTGTTCCGCGTCGAGGAGCGATCGGTGCAGTTCGTGATCGCGAGCATGGCGAACATCCTGATCACGGTCGGGATGACCGTGCTGCTGGTCGTCGGACTGCACAAAGGAGCGACCGGTGCGGTGGTCGGCAACTTCCTCGGCACGCTCAGCGTCTACCTCGTGCTCCTGGCCTACCGGCGGTATCAGCTGGGACTGCAGTTCGATCGCAAGCTGCTGCGCGAGATGAACCGGTTCGGATTGCCACTCGTGCCCTCGGCGTTGGCGCTCTGGGCGATCAACTTCATCGACCGCCTGTTCGTCAACGCGTACAAGGGTCTCTCGGAGGCGGGCGTCTACTCGCTCGCGGTTCGCGCGTCGAGCGTGATCGTCTTCCTGACGATCGCGTTCCGCCTCGCCTGGCCGGCTTTCGCGTACTCGATCGACGACGAGTCGACGGCGAAGCGCACGTATTCGTTCGTGCTCACCTATCTGCTGTTCGTCTGCTGCTGGATCTCGCTCGCACTCGGCGTCTTCGCCCCGTGGATCGTCAAGATCCTCGCACCGTCGGATCCGCAGTTCTACCGCGCCGACCAGGCGATCGGGCTGCTCTCGTTCGCAATGACGGCGTACGCCGGCTACACCGTGCTCGCGATCGGGATCGGACGCGCGCGGCGCACGCAGTTCAACTGGATCGTCACCGGGGCCGCCGCCGCGCTGAACATCGCGCTCAACTTCGCGCTGATTCCCCCCTACGGGATGATGGGCGCCGCAGTCTCGACCGCTGCCGCCTACGTCGCGCTGTTCATCGGGATGACGCTCAACTCACAACGGGTCTACCCCGTGGCGTACCAATGGCGACGCGTGCTGACGCTGAGCAGCGTGGCCGTCGCGCTGACCGCGATCGGGTACGAGCTGCACTCGTTCCCGCTGGCGGTTGCCCTGTGCCTCGTCTATCCGTTGCTCCTGCTGCCGCTCGGCTTCTACCTCCCCGCCGAACGAGCGAGGCTGCGTCGGCTGGTGCCACTGCGGGCGAGAGCGACCTAGCTCGAACGGCGGCCGCGGCGCACGGCTAGCCCGACTGCGCCACTCGCGACGAGCACCAGTGCGACGCCGCCGAGCACGAGCAGCGGCACAGGCACGCCACCTCCGCTCGCCGCTGACGCTGCGAGCGGAGAGGCGGCCGTGGTCGTGCTCGGTTGACTCGAGTCGGGCTGCTCGTCCCTCGGGTGCTGCTGATCGACGAGCACCGATCCCGGATCGGTCGCGGTTGTCGGCGGGAACTTGTGCCCGATCTGGGCGGCGACCTTCTTGCCGTGAAGGCGCGCAATCGCACCTTGCATCGCGGCACGGATGTCGTCCTCGAGGCTCGTATAGATCTGCTCCGTCGTCGGGACGTGCCGCAGCGCATCGCGATAGCACGCGAGCGGGTACTTCGACGAGATCTGACCGTCGTGCTCCCAGTCGTTGAACACCTGGTTCCGGCACGGCACCTTCGCGGCGGCGGTCGCCGGCAACGACGCACAGACGGCGAGCGCGAGCACGAGTGGAAGCCACTTCATCGTCACCATGTTCCCCAACACCCGCGAGGATCCACCTGTGAAGCGGTAAGGCTTCCGTAAAGCCTCACTCGGGCCAGAAGCAGGCGTCGTGGCAGGAGTCCGCCACCGGCACCCGCGCCAGCAGAGAGCCGCGTTCGTCGAGAACGGTGAGCGTGCCATGGTCGAGGGACGGCGTGATCACCCTGCCCGGGCCGTGCTGGACGTTGTACGAGCCGACCGGGATCGGCGTCGAGCGAAGCACGCGCCCCGAGAGCGCCTGCACGCGCAGGACTCCCGCCTCGCCGCTCGTCACGTACGCCCGATAAGGGCCGAACGTGACGTGCTGGGGACCCGGCTCGGCGTCGTGAAGCGACGCCGCGATCGCCAGCTCCCGCGAAACGCCGGCCGTCACCCACAGCCGCCCGTCGGGTGCGTGGCCGACGTCGTGGGCGCCGAAGCCGGGCGTCAGCGTCGCCACGTGCCGCAACGGATTCGTCGCCACGACCGCGACGTGCTGCGCAGCCGACCCGAGCCCGACCCACAGCCGGCTCCCCGTGGCGTCGATCGTGATGTGGCGCGCCCAGCCCGGCAGGGCGACGCGTCCGAGCACGAGTCCGCGAACGACGTCGATCACGACGACGCTGCTCCGCCCCGAGTCGGTGACGAACGCATGCCGGCCGTCGGGGTGAGCCGCGGTGTACCTCGGCTCACGGAAGCCCCGCAGCACGTGCCGCACCCCGCTCTCTTCGACGATCGACACTGCACCGATTGCCGTGTGACACACGACCGCGTACCGGCCGACGCGCTCGATCGCTCGCGGGTCGGGCAGGGTCGAAACGTGCCCGAGGACGGAGAATAAACCGAGGTCGACGAGAGCGAGTCTCGCCTCGGAGTCGCAGGTGACGAGAGCCGCGGGCCGGCGCGCCACGAGCGACCCGCGCAAGGTCAGGGGCAGGCCGGCTGCCAGTGCGACGAACTCGCGACGGTTCACGTGACGACTACGCATCTGCAGCCGCGTGAGGTCCCGACGTTAGGTTTGGGCCATGAGTCATCCCGAGCTCGCGGACGAGCAGGCGTACGTCGACCATGCGTACGAGCAGCTGGAGCGGATGCGCGCCGTCGTCGCGGGCGCAGGTGACCGCGTCGACGGCGAAGTCGCGCAGGCGGCGATGGACGCGTGGGCGGCGAAGCGGCTACGGACCTTCGAGGACGCCGAGCAGGGCCTGTGCTTCGGCCGCCTCGACTTCGAGGAGAGCCTCCGCCGCCTCTACATCGGGCGGCGGTGGATCCACGACGAGGAGCGCCGCCAGCTCGTGGTCAACTGGCAGGCGCCCGCCGCGCGGCCGTTCTACACCGCGACCCCGGTCGACCCTCACGGCGTCACCCTGCGCCGTCGTTTCCGTACCGATGGGCGACGCCTCGTCGACATCTCGGACGAGGCGCTCGACGGCTCGATCCTCGACGGTGCCGCCGTCGGCGACTTCCTGCTCGAGGAGCTGGAGCGCGGACGTGAGCGCCACATGCGCGACATCGTTGCGACGATCCAGGCCGACCAGTACCGCCTGATCACCGCCGAGCCCGCGCCTCCGTTGATCATCCAGGGCGGTCCCGGCACGGGCAAGACCGCCGTGGGCCTGCATCGGGCGTCGTATCTGCTCTACAGCCACCGCGAGACCCTCGCGCGGCGAGGCGTACTCGTCGTCGGGCCGAACCGCACCTTCATGGAGTACGTCTCGCACGTCCTGCCGGCGCTCGGCGAGAGCGCGGTCGAGCAACGAGCCGTCGGAGAGCTCGTGGAGGGGATGGAGGCGACGACGCGCGACGCCCAGGCCGTCGCGGAGCTGAAAGCGGACCTGCGGCTGGTCGCCGTGATCCGCCGCTCGGCCGAGCTCCAGCTTCGCTCGGAACCGGTCGAGCTCGTCGCGCGGCTCGAGGGCTCGTTCATCTCCGTACGAGAGCACGAGGTACGCGACCACCTGGCGGAGGCGCGTGACGAGCTCGGGCTGACGACCGCGGCACGCGAACGCTTCCGCATGAACCTGCTGCGCAGCTTCTACGAGGCGTACGGCGAGACGCTCGGCGCCGCGGCGATCCGCAACTTCGACGAGATCGAGCAAGCGCTTCGGTCTGGCGGCTACCTCGATCGGGTCGTGAAGGCAGCCTGGCCGGCGCTGCCGCCGGACCGGCTCGTCAAGCGATTGCTGACGTCGAAGGCAGCGCTCGCCCAGGCGGCCGACGGCATCCTCGACCCCGCCGAGCAGAAGCTGCTGCGCGGGCGGCGCGACGCCTGGTCGGACGGCGACGTGGCGCTGTTCGACGAGGCGCGGTCCTTGCTCGACGCCGCACCGCACGTCTACGGGCACGTGATCGTCGACGAGGCGCAGGACCTGACGCCGATGCAGCTGCGCATGATCGCAAGGCGGTCTCCGGAAGGGTCGCTGACGATCCTCGGCGACGTCGCCCAGGCTACCGGCGCGATCCCCTACAGACGCTGGGAGGAGCTCCTGCCGCACCTGGCCCACGGCGACGAAGCCGTCGTCGAAGAGCTGCAACACGCCTACCGTGTGCCGCGCGAGATCATGGAAATGGCGCTGCCGCTGCTCGACACGATCGCGCCCGACATCGCGCCGCCGCTCTCATATCGAACGGGCGCCGCGCCGCCGACCGTCCGGCGCGTCGCGCCCGAGCACGTCGTCGCCGAGGCGTTCAACGAAGCGGCGCGACTCGGTGCGGCGGGCGGGCTGCTCGCCGTGATCGCCCCCGACGAACTCGTCGCCGCGGCGCCGGTGGGCGACCTGTGGGACGGGATTCCGATGCTCACCCCGCGCGAGGCGAAGGGGCTCGAGTTCGACCACGTCGTCGTCGTCGAGCCGGCGCTGATCGCTGCGCACGAGCAGGGGCTGCGCGAGCTCTATGTCGCCTTGACACGCCCGACGAAGACGCTCGTCGTCGTGCACGGGCAGCCGCTGCCCGCGGCGCTCAGGCGCTGACGAGCACCAACCGGTTGCCGGACGGATCCGCTGCCTCGGTCCCCCCGAGCCGTGCCGCCACCTCGGCGACGGCTTCGTCGTCCGGGAGCACGATCCGGAACGAGTGGAGGCGGGCCGTGCCCTCTGGCGCCTGCGCTGCACCGCTCGACTCCCACGTGTTCCCGCCCAGGTGGTGGTGGTACCCGCCCGCGCTCAGGAACGCCGCCTGCGGGCCGTGCTGCAACAGGTCGAAGCCGAGCACGTCCCGGTAGAACCCGACCGACTCGTCGACGTCCGCGATGCGGAGGTGAACGTGTCCGATGCTCGTGCCGTCCGGCAACCCGTCGTACCCCTCGGGGATCGGATCGCCCGCCGTTCCGAGCAGGTCGTCGAGATCGAGCGGCCAGCTCCCCATCCGGTCGACACGCCCCTCCCACAGCTCGCGCGGCCGGTCGGCATAGATCTCGATGCCGTGATGGTCGGGATCGCGAAGGTAGAGCGCCTCGCTGACGAAGTGATCCGACGCTCCCGTCAGCTGCACGCCCTCGCGGCCCCAGTGGGCGAGCCAGCGGCCGAGATCGGCGCGCTCCGGGACCAGCAGGGCGAAATGGAACAGCCCGCTGTAGCCGTCGGCGGGCCGCGCCCCGGGCTCCTCGATCAGCCGCAGGAGCTCGGTCGAGCCCGCACCGAGCGTCGCCTCGCCGCCTCCCTCGCGGAGGACGCGCAGCCCGATCGCGCGACGGTAGTACTCGAGCGAGCGCTCGAGGTCGGCGACCGAGAGGTCGACCCGTCCCATCGCCGTCGCAGCCGGAAGCTGAGGCACGCGGCAAGCCTAACGACGCGACGGCGCCGCGTCGATGAGTGACGCGGGCCAAGGTTCTGACCCGCTCTGCACGCGAAGCTCGACGCCAACTAGCCGCGGATTCTGACCGAAAGGAGAACGGCGATCGCCCTGAAGCCGTCTCGCCAGGTGATCTTCTTGCCTTCGGCGTAGGTGCGGCCGTAGTAGGAGATCGGGACTTCATAGATCCGTAGGTGTTGTCTGCAGATCTTGCCGGTGATCTCGGGCTCGATTCCGAAGCCGTCTTGGCGTAGGTCGAGTGAGCGCAGCACGTCGCTGCGGAAAGCTTTGTAGCCGGTTTCCATGTCTGAGAGCGTGGTGTTGAAGAGGACGCCAGTGAGGAGCGAGAGGAATCGGTTTCCGAGCATGTGCCAAAAGAGATACGCGCGTTGTGGTTTGCCTCCCGACAGACGTGAGCCGTAGACGACGTCGGCAAGTCCGCGCTCGATGGGCTCGATCAGAGCTGGGACTTCAGCTGGGTCATATTCCATGTCGGCGTCCTGAATGACGACGATCTCGGCGTCGATGTGTGGAATCGCAGCACGGATCGCTGCGCCCTTCCCGCGGTGCGGCTGCCGCAGCACTGTCGCTCCTGCGTGCTGCGCGATCGTGGCTGTCGAGTCGGAGGAGCCGTCGTCGACGACGATCACTTGGCAGTCGATGGCGAGGAGCTCGACCCGTGCAAGCACCTCCGCGATCGACCGCTCCTCGTTATGGGCCGGAATCAGGAAGGCGACGCGCATCGGGCGCTGATCCTATTCGGCCTCGTTCGACTGACTCGGCCACCAGCAGCGGAATCAGGACTCCACAGGTGATGACGATCGCCATCACCGTTCGCTCAGCCGAGGTCGCGAGCCAGAAGTGAAGCGGAATGCTGCCAATCCAGTAGATGAGCAAGAGTCCAGCAAGAGAAAAAAACGCGAACACGCCGACAAGGACGGTCAGTAATGGCTGCCGCCGCGCAACCACGACGGCGATGAGTGCCATCGGGACAACGAACAACCAGCGACTCGGAGAGAAGAGGTAGCCGGCAACCTCGACGATCGATGTGCCCAAGCGACCGCGGGCAGCGACAAGATGCAAGGGCGCGAGATCGTGGAGGCCGTAGTACGGCGACGAGGCGGAGAGGCCATGCGTCACAAGCCATAGCTTCCACGGGACCAGCGCAAGAATCGGGATCGCAAACACGGCCACCGCCAACAGCGGCCTGCGCTCCTGTCGCCAGGCCACAACCGCGACGACGACGACAACGGACAATCCGTACACGAGCCCCTCGTTCTTCAGAAGCGCCGCAGCAGTCGTGAGGATCGTCATGAGCAGCACGTATGTCAGCCTTCGTTCCAGCAGCCAAAGCGCGGCGCAGACGGCCGCAAGAGCAACGAGCATCCCGATCGTTTCGTCCGGAAGCGACGAACCAAGGTAGGACCCGAATCGCGGCATGAACGCGACCGCCGCGAGCACAGGCCAAAGCAGCTCGGGCGCGACTCGGTGTCGAAGCAGCGCAGCACCGGCGGCGAAGAAAGCGACCGCGAACAGCCAATGCTGAAACTGCAGCGGCGCCGCGACTGTGCTGCCCATGAAGTGGAAGTTCGTCGCCTCGAGTGCTGGGCCGAGCGGCGGATAGTCCTGGTTTGCAAAGTGGACGAACCCACCAAGCCCACTATCGAGTCCGTGGAAGTAGTACAACGACCTCGCCTTCGGAAGCCAGAACGCCCAGGAATCCCAATTCGTGTCGGCCTGCCCGGGCACACTGCGCCACGCGAGCACCGCCAGATAAGCAAACAGGAGCACGGCGAACATGCGCCCCACCGGGAACCGGAAATAGCGGGGTGCGGGAACCAGATCCACTGTCTCCACGTGTCGCCCGACGAGCAGACCGCTCGCGGCCAGCGCAACGCAGATTCCCAACGTCGTTCGAACTCCGAGCGGACTGCCCAGCGTCAACGCGACCGTCGCAACAATCCCGTAGCACGCCCAGCCAACGATGAAACCGAGCCCAGCGAATCTCATGAACCCGCGACGATCGCGAGCGAGGCCAAGTCCACGGAGTACAGCGGTTCCGGTTATGAACAGCAGCAGATCGAGCGCAACTAACCCGGAGTACTCCCCGATCACCGTTGCACTCTTGCCGCGATGAGACCCTGACCAAGTCGGACCCGACGTCCCAGGCGAACATCGAGGCGAGGTGGCTGTGAACCGAACAGCAGCACCCAGTCCGCGTCGGCCGCGTCGTCAACGTGCCGGCGCGGGAAGAGCAGATACCAGCTCATCGGGTCCGCGGCGACGGCATACGCCGGCGCAGCATCGACGTAAAAGGTCGCGCTTTCAGGAATCACGCGGCTCGCCGCGAGCACGGCTTTCCCGTCGACCCCGACCCGCCGTGCGGGCGCGAGTTCACGTTCCGACGTGCCCAAGCGCGCCCGGGCACGGGCATCCTCGACGGCGGAACTGAACGCCCACGGCGCCTCCGAAAGCGCCGACCCCGCCAAAGCCACGACCAGCGCCACAAGAACGTAGTCAGTCCGAGAACGCCGATTGCTGAGCCGCACCTGATTCAGCTGACGACGCGGTACACCTGGAACACCTCGGCGTAGTCTCGGTTGACGTTGGTGCCGTGCGTGCGGGCGACGTTCCAGACGTACTCGCCATTCGCGTAGCGACGATGCTGCTGCGACGCGTACTTGGCGAGCGCCGCGACCTTCCGCTCGATGTGCGGCTTCTCGAGAGCGATGTAGGCCTGGTAGCTGAAGTCGAAGTTGTTCCAGGGAATCTCGTAGCCGAGGATCGTCGTCCGCTTGAACGCGCGGAGCCCCTCCTGTGCGATCGTCTGGTGGTCCTGATGCACGTCGTGCAGCGACGGCTGGAAGACGGCGTCGGGCTGCCAGTCGTTCCAGATCTCGATCAGAAGCTCGAGGATCTCCTGCCGGTGTTCGGGGAACGTGCGGACGTCGAAGTCGTGGACGGTCAGGTTGGCGTCCGAGATCCCCAGCTCGGTCGTGGCCTCGCGCACCTCGCGCGCCAGCGTGTCCGGCGCGAAGCCGGGCGGCAGCGAGCGGGTTGCAATCGAGAACGCGACGTAGCGAACCTCGGCCCCCGCCTCGACGAGGCGCGCCATCGTGCCGCCGCAGCCGAACTCGCCGTCGTCGGTGTGCGGCGCGAGCACCAGCGCGCGCCGGATGTCGCCGATCACGCGGGTGCCTCGGCACGGGCGGCGAGCGCAGCCAGGGCGAGCAGGCCCCAGAAGGTCGGGTCTTCGAAGAGCGCGTTGTAGAAGAGCGAATGCACGAGAATCGCGGTCAAGGCTAGTCCGAACGCCAGCCGGGCGTTCCCGTCGAAGCCGTTGCGGATCCGGCGGAAGGCAGTCGCGAGCGCCACGACGACGAGCGCGAGGAAGAGCAATAGGCCGGGCACACCGGTCTCGGCCGCCACGGTGATCGGCGTCGTGTGCGACGCCGCCGCCTTCGGCTCCCGGCCCTGCAGGTGGGCCAGGTCGGCGTAGGCGCGCTTGAAGCCACCGACGCCGACGCCGAACACCGGGTGGTGCACGACGAGCTTGAGTCCGCGCGAAGCGAGCTTCGAACGGCCGCTCGTCACGTTCGAGAGCGAGGAGGACCCTTTGCCCTCGAGCCGGTGCCGGATCTGCGGGGAGGCAAAGCCCGCCGCGACCACGACCAGGAGCATGGCGGCGATCAGGTACAGGCTGTTGCGGCGCCAGACGAGAACGGCGGCGAGCGTCACACCGACCAGCAGCGCGATGAAGCTCGACTGCGAGAACGACGGCAGGAGACCCGCCCAGGTGATGGCGATCGTCAGCGCCGCAGCGACGGCCCAGAGCGGATCGCCGCGGCGTCGCAGGACGACGACGAGACTGGCGAGGATCGCGAGCACGAGGAAGCGCCCGTAGATGGACGGGTCGTAGAACACCGAGTTGACGCGGTAGAACCAGCCGCTAGGCGCGTACGCGTTGTCGACCCGCACCTTCGGGTTCCAGAAGATGTTCCGCGTCTCGTACTGCACGATCCCGATCACCGCGAACACGAGCCCCATCAAGGCGAACTGGATGTAGAGCGCGAATACCCAGGTGCGGGACCACGGCAGCCGGGCCAGCGCGATCGCCAGGAGGCCGAAGGGGAGGATGAAGAAGAGCAGCTCGATCGCCCCCTGGCGCACGTCCTTCGTCCACAGGAACGAGAGGCCCTCCCAGGCGATGAACAGCCCGAGTGGCCACGCCAGCGGGCCGAGCTCCCGGGTCCGCCGGTCCTCGCCGGCGAGCTGCCAGGCGAGCGCGATCGCCGCCACCGCGACGACGCCGTAGAGCGGAAGCAGCAGGTTGGCCTGCGTCGAACCGACGTGCACCGGAATCCGAGCCGGTACGCAGGCGAGCGTCGCGAGCGCGAGCAGCCACGGCACGCGCAGCACTGCCCACGCACCGCCGAGCGCCGCAGCGATGCCGACGATCGCCGCCGCCGCAAGGACGCGATGATGCCCGGCCGGTGCGAGGTAGGCGACGAGGCCACCGGCGCCGATCGCCCAGGCCGCGAGGCCGGCGATTCGGAGGTCTCGGCGTGGTGCGACGAGCAGCAGCGCGAGCCCGCCGCTGCCGACGGCGCCGAAGATCTGGGCGGCGGCGCTGCTCATCCGACGACGACGGTGGCCACGGCGGAGTGCCCGGCCGCGGTCACATACAGGTGGTAGACGCCGGAAGCCTTCGGGGCGCGGATGCGCAGCGTCCCGGCCCGCGCGACGCCGGAGCGCCCGTGCAGCTGCCAGCGTACCGTCGGTGCGTCGGTCGACACACGCAAGAAGAAGCGCCGGCCGGGTGCGACGACGACGCGCTTCCGCGCGAGCGTCACATACCGGACCTGGACTATCGCGGAGGGGTACGGAGTCGATTGGTTCCCTGCGCGGTCGAGTGCGCTCGCCCGCAGCACGTACATCCCGGGACGAACAGCCTTGGCCGGCTTGCCGAGCTTCCCGTTCCAGATCAGCTGCCCCGTCGGCTTCTGACCGAGCGTGTACTCGACCCGCTGGCCGCGGACGCTCAGGATCCCGTGTGCGGGCTCGTTGACGCGATACGTCTGCCGGAAGACGTCGTTGTGGCCGTCGCCGTCGGGCGAGATGATCGCGTGCGGCACCTTCCGCACCGTGATCACCGGCGCCTTGGTGTCGAGCCGGATCGGGTTCGGCAGCACGAGCGTGCGATGCGACCGCTCGAGCTTGACGACCGGTTTGTAGAGCCCGTCCGGGAAGATCACACCACTCTGGGAGAAACCGTCCCAGACGAGATCGAACTGCGACCCGCGCGGCGCGTTGCGATTCGAGAGCAGCGTCGCGACGCGCCGCCCGTTCGCATCCTGGATCCAGACGGCGAGCCGCTCACGTGTCCGAAGCCGGAAGCGAACATGCGCGTTCTTCTTATCCGGAACCACGCTCGCCGGCGAGAAGACCGAATCGACGGCGGTACCTGCGACCGGCGACTTCTCGAGCTTCGCCCCCTCGGTGATCACGAACGCCGCCGCGGTCGCCGCAAGCAGGGCGAGGACGACCACCGTCGACAGGACCCGGGCCACGCCGGGCGATTCTACGCAGCGTCGTGAGCGGGGAGCCGGAGCCGTCGCTGCCGCACGTGACGCTGCCGGAGCAGCAGGCCGAGCCACACCGCGAGCGCAAGAGCGCCGAGCGCGACGGAGATCTCGATGATCAGCGTCGCCCCAGGCAACTCGACGAGCTTGATCCCGGAGAGGATCAGCAGGAAGCCGAACGCGATCCGCAGCGAGCGATCCGGCACCCGGACCGAGAGCTGCGATCCGGCGAGCACCCCCGGGATGGAGCCCACGAGCAGCCACCCCATCGCATGCAGGTTGACGTTGCCGTGCAGCAGGTGGCCGACGCCGGCAACCCAGAGCAGGAGCGCGGCATGCAGCAGGTCGGTGCCGACGATCCGTCGAGCCGCCAGTGGGTAGACGAGCAGCATCGCGAGCCCGAAGAACGTGCCGGAACCGACCGAGGTGAGACCGACCACGAACCCGCACGACGCTCCGATCCCGATTGCGATCAGCTTCTGGCGGGTGTCCAGGTGCAATTGCGCGTCGCTGGCACGGCCGCGTACGAAGGTCTTGATCGCGAAGCCGATGCCGCCGGCGATCAGCGCGGCGCCCACCACTCGGCCCATCGTCGACGACGTCGCATCGGAGAATGAGCTCGCGATCTGGACACCGACCAGCGAGAGAGGCGCCGAGCCGGCGAGCATCCACAACGCCAGCGGCACGTGTACGTTGCCGAGTTGACGGTGGCGCACCGCGCCGAACGACTTGAAGACCGCGCCGTGCAGGATGTCGGTGCCGACGGCCGTCTTCGGGTCGAACCCGAAGAGCAGGATCAGCATCGGCGTCATCAGGCTGCCCCCACCCATGCCGGTCATGCCGACGAGCAGG
>DASYPH010000056.1:0-2042 GCA_036006925.1 Gaiellaceae bacterium | reverse complement strand
CGACCTCCGTCATCGCCGACTGTCGCTCTGACTCAAGGACGGCGTTGAGCCGGTGCAGGCCGCCGCCAGGGCGGGCAACTCAGCGCGGATGATGCTCGACGTTTACGCCCACGTGCTCGTCGGTGGCGCGGTGCCGGTCGCCACGTTGATCGGGCTACTCGGGCGTGGCGGTGATGACGCGGTGGTGACAGCAGCAGTGCCGCTCCCGCGCGGGGCGAACATTTAAGGCCTACATCGCTGAATGGGCGATTAAGTGATGTAAGGCTTAACCGCTCGGCCGGGGCTAGCGACGCCACGCTGCTGTCATCACCGCGTCATCACCGCCGATTACCGAACCGACCAGGCACCGCCGTTGTTAGCGCGAGATGCGTTGGGGTGGGAGCGGTAAAGCCGGATTTGTGTGCGGGCAAGGGAGAGAAGATCATCTCGCTGACACCGCTGTCGCTGCCGCGGTATGGCACGCACGCGTTTGCGTATCGAGTCGTCTTCGAGCACACGGCTTCGCACCAGTCGGTCGCGATTGACTCGATGAAGATCGCCCGCGGTCGAATCGAGGTCGAGATCGACCAGGTCATGCCGGCTCCCTCCGCGGCTGACCTCGCCAACATGAAAGCGGGAGACCGCTACATCGCGAGCAAGCTCGACGCGCAGCTACGCGCGCTTGGCTGAGATACCGACAAATCAGATCTGCAGGTTGACGATGAGGTACAGCCTCGCCTTCGACGAGCGCGTGAGAGTTCGCGACACGAACAAACGCGCCGGACGGGCGCAGAAACGCCCGTCCGGCAGGCGTGGCTTAACGCTGTGAGACCTGGTAGCAGGCGACGTCGTACTGCGAAACCGCGTGCTCGTTGCCGTTTGCGAGCGAAGGCGTGCCTGGCGATCCCGCGTAGACGTTGACGGCTCGCGTAGCGAAGCCGTTGGTCGTGCTGAGCAACCCCGGCGGCCCCGAAGGTTCAGCCTGACAGGACTGGCTTGGTTGCCCAGTTCCGTTCGGGTTTGGAGCCGCAGCCACCCCGGACGCAAGTACGAGCGACACGACCGCGATCGCGAGTGTGAGGGCAATCCTCATTTCGCACCTCCCGATAGTTGATGTACATACCTACGAGCCCCTAACCAGCCCGGATGCCCAATAGTCAGGTGACCGTCAGGTGAGATCAGCCCTCGGCTGCGCCAGCGTTCGCGCCTGTCCCCTGACGAGGAATCACCTCGGCAACGCCGGCCGGGTCTAGACGAGATGCCGAACGAGGAAGTCGGCGGATCGATCCGCGATGGGGTCGGGGTCGACGCCGAAGAAGACGTGATCGGCTCCTTCGATCCACTCCACCTCGCTGGTAGCGCCGACTGTCTGCAGCGCCTCGTGGAGCAGTGCGCTCTGTTCAGGCGGTAGGAGGCCGTCCTCGAGGCCGTGTACCAGCAGGATCGGCGCTGCGCCCGGGTGAACGTGGCTGACGGGACTCGCAAACGCGGCATCCTCGCGGCGATCCCGGGTAGGGCCGCCGATCAGGAGTGCTTCCGGCGACGTCGGATCGGGCGAACCTGTCCGGCCCGACCCCGACCCCAAGGCCAAGACGTCGGTGTCCGGGTACCACGCCACACCGGCGATGACGTCCGACGAGCAGCCTGTGACGCCAACCGTGCCGTCGAGCCGTTCGTCGTTGCCGTTGAGGGCGATGAAGGCCGCGAGGTGACCTCCCGCGGACTCACCCCATACACCGATGGCTTCACCGTTCAGGCCTACGTGCTCACCGAATTGACGCAGCCACCGGACGGAGGCCTTGACGTCATGAAGACATGCCGGGGAAGAGCGCTTCGCCGCTGAAGCGGTATTCGACCAGAGCAACAGCAACGCCTCGCTCGATCAAGGCCCGGCAGACCGGCTCGGTCACCGCGCCGTGGAGTCGCGAGCCGAAAAGAAAGGCGCCGCCATGGATCCACACCACCACCGGTACCGGGCCGCTCGGGGTCGGTGGCAACAGGACGTCCATTCGGAGTGGCCGGAAGCCCATCACCCTCGCGTACTCAATGTCGGCGTAACGGGT
>DASYPH010000055.1:0-2168 GCA_036006925.1 Gaiellaceae bacterium | reverse complement strand
CGTTCAGGGGCTATTCCCGAACCAGGGGAGGCTGCGGTCGCCTTCGAGCCAGGACGCACAGTTCCGACAGTGCACCCGCTACGCGCTCGGTCGTCGCGCCTTGCCGTCGATCGCGCCAACCCATACACGCGCTGCCCCGTCGATGTCGGGCCGGCACGCCGTCGAACATTGCATGTGAGCCTCGAGCACGAGGTTGCCGCGACGCCATTTGTACGTCACCTCCTCGCTGTAGCCTCGGGCCGAGATTCGCCAGGCCTCGTCGCCGAGACCACGGACGGCCTCGTCGCTGACCGTGCCGGTCTGCTCGGCCCAGCCGTGTGCAAACTCGCGGTACGGCCGCATCGCCGAGTGCGCGTCTGCTGGGGAGGCAAACCGCTCCACGACAAGGTGGGCCAGCTTGGACTTGTCTTCCCACCTACTCGCTGCGGATCCGATCATGTCGAGTCCTCGGAGCTGGCGGTACAGCTTCGCCGCCAGTGGGTCGTTCGTCGGAGGCGGATCTCCGCCTTTGTCCTTCGTGTAGGGGCTGGACGATGTCCTCGCCTTCGGCCAGTTCCAGCCCGGCGTCGTAGGCGGAACAGTCGCGGCCCGTTTGACGACATCCTCATCAGCGACGCCCCTCGGATCCGAACTCCCGCCGCAACCAGCCATGATCGCGACGACCACCAGAGCAATACCGCAGGTCGTCATCTGTGGTGTGCGCCAGCGCGGACGCAAGCATCTGGCGCCGCCTACATAGTCCCCGGAGGAGTCGCCTAGGCTCACCCACTGATTATCCGACGAATGAGCACGTCATCTCTTGGCGTCGTGTTTACACCTCAGGAGGCAAGGAACTGTTCCACGGCGTCAGCGGTTTGATCGAACGCCGACCACATGACCATGTGGCCTCCCGGGACAGCGACCACGCCGTCGCGGCCGTATGCCCGCGCCTGCTTCTCGCTCGTCACGCCTGCTTCAGGCGCGTACAGCAACAGCAACGGCATCGAAAGCAGGTCCGCACCCGGCGGTTCGCTCACGAGCTCTCGGTACATCGCCTGCACCGCCTCCTGTGAAGTGCGGCGACGCACGTGGCCATCGGGCAGCAGCTCCAGTTGAAGTTCGAGGTCGGCGAGGGCGCGATCCTTGTCTGCGCCTGCGGTGTCGTCTCGACTCGTAAAACAGGCGGACGCCGACTCCCACACCGGGTCGCGCTCCTCGCCCACTGCCGCTGACTCCGCGAGTTCGACCGGAAGCTGAATCGCAGGGTCAAGGAGCACGGCCCTTCGCACCCGTTCCGGGTACCGCACCGCAAGCTCGACGATCAGGCGACCGCCAAGCGAGTGCCCGACCCAGTCCGCTCGCACGAGCCCGAGCGCGTCGGCGGTCTCCACCAGGTCGCTGATGTACACCCCGAGCGACCAGGGCGGCTCCCAGCCCGACCTACCATGACCGCGAAGATCGACCGCCATCACCCGAAACCGCTTCCCCCAGCGCTCTTCGGCAAGTTGCCTGAACCGCTGACCATGACCGGTCGCACCGTGGACACATACCATCGGCGCCGCCTTCGCCTCACCCCACTCGAACACATGCAAGCGCACGGCGCGACACTACGCCCCAGCACGAATCCCATCTCGCGCAGCAGGCGAACGCGCAAACTCTCAGGGAGCATTCCCGAACGCTGGCGCAGCCGAACGCCGCCTCGTTTGGACGGAGATTGCTGTCGCGATGTCGAGCTGGTACGAGGGTTGGGCGGATCAATACGCGGAGTGGTCGGCTGGCATCACTGCTGACGTCCCGTTCTACGTCGCGCTTGCCCGTGAGGCCGACGGCCTGCTGGTCGAGCTCGCGGTTGGGAACGGGCGCGTGGCCATCCCGGTTGCTCAGGCGACGGGCAGGCTTGTCGTCGGGATCAATTCTTCTCCGGCGATGCTCGCGCAGGCGCGAGCGCGCGCGATCGAGGTGGGAGTCGAGCTCGATCTACGCGAACGAGACATACGGGAGCTCGAGATCGAGGAACCGGCGGCCTTGATCTACTGCCCCGCCCGGTCGCTGCTGCATCTGCCCACGTGGGCCCGATCGTCGCCGGTGCTTCGAGCGGGTCGCCGCATCGCGTCGGCCTGACGGCCGCTTCGCCTGGAATGCGTTCGAATTCGACCATCAGATCGCATCAGCCATCGACTGCCAGCACA
>DASYPH010000054.1:0-37763 GCA_036006925.1 Gaiellaceae bacterium | reverse complement strand
GAGCCATGTGACGGCGCACGCCGAGGCGGCTTGGCTGCTCTCGGCCGTCACCGGGTTCGGACAACTCGGCCGCATGACTCAGTTCAAGGAGAAGGGCGAAGGCAAGGACTTCGTCTCCGCCGGCCTCTTCACCTACCCCGTCCTGATGGCGGGCGACATCCTGCTCTACCAGACCGACGTGGTGCCGGTCGGCGACGACCAGCGCCAGCACGTCGAGCTGGCACGGGACGTCGGGCAGCGGTTCAACTCACGCTACGGCGAGACGTTCAAGATCCCGAACGGCGTGTACCCGGAGGTCGGGGCGCGCATCATGGATCTGCAGGAGCCGACGAAGAAGATGTCGACGACGGGCGGCACGCTGCAGGGAAGCGTCCTCGTGCTAGACGAGCCCGACGCGATCCGCAGGAAGTTCAAGACGGCGGTCACCGACTCGGGCCGCGAGATCCGCTACGAGCCCGACGCGAAGCCCGGCGTCTCGAACCTGATCGAGATCCTCTCGGTCACCACAGACCGCTCGATCCAGGACGTCGAGGCGTCGTACGACGGCCGCGGCTACGGGGACCTGAAAGCCGACGTCGGCGAGGCCGTCGTCGAGCTCTTCGCCCCGGTCCGGGAGCGGTACACCGAGCTCCGCGCCGACGAAGCCGAGCTGCGCGGACGGCTTCGGGTCGGTGCCGAGAAAGCACGTGCGACCGCTGCTCCCACGCTGCAACTGATGTACGAGCGGATGGGGTTCGTCGCACCGTAGACCCCGCGCGCGGCGCGCGTGACCCTCGAACCTCGTTCGAACGAGGTTCGAGGGTTGTCCACAGGCGGCTGGTTCGGACGCTAGCCACCTCGTCACAGGACTGCCGCGCGGCGGTCTCACATGTGTCAGTCTCCCGCCCGTATCGTCGACAGGCGACTGTCAATCGACCATCAAGGGGAGGGCTGATGAGACGAACGATGCTGATCGCCGCGGTCGCACTTGCGTGCGCCGTGGCAGCGAGCGTCACCGCCGCAGTGACACACGGCGGGGCCGCCGCAGCAGCAGCCGGCCCGTGCCAACTCGGCACGAAGGCCGGCCAGGTCAAGCACGTCATCTACCTGCAGTTCGACAACACGCACTACAACCGCGACAACCCGACCGTCGCGTCGGATCTCGAGCAGATGCCGAACCTGCTGAACTTCCTCAAGGGCAACGGCACGCTGCTCACGAACGACCACACGATTCTGATCTCGCACACCGCAGGCGGGATCCTGTCGTCGCTGACCGGTCTCTATCCCGACCGCAACGGACAGACCGTTTCGAACAGCTACGACTACTACCGCAACGACGGGACACCGACATTCACGTCGTCGTTCAAGTACTGGACGGACACCGTCGACGGTTCTGACGACTCGCTGCCGAACATGGTCGGCGACGGCCAACAGACCGCACCGGCGCCGTGGCTGACCTACACCCATGCCGGCTGCAACGTCGGCGGCGTCTCGGCCGCGAACATCGAGCTCGAGAACAACAACGCCGTGGCGTTCACCTCGCTGTCGGCCGCCTCCGTGGCCGGCGCGACGAACATCAAGGTCGGCGCCGTCGCGAGCTTCGCTCCCGGCCAGGTGATCACGATCGATACCGGCGCCCTGGCCGAGAACGCCACGGTCGCGAGCGTCGGTACTGCCGGAGCGACCGGCACCGGGGTGACACTGACCGCTCCGCTCACGAATGCACATGCTTCGGGCGCCCGCGTATTCGGACCCGACCCGGCCGGTGACATGACGAGGGTGTTCGGCGTCAACTCGCCCGAGTGGATCGAGGGGCGCAACTCACAGCTCGCCGCCTCCGGCACCGCTGCCCGCGCGCTCGCGCAGACCGACTTCGTCGGTTACGCGATCCACTGCGCGCAGGGTGCGGCCCCCTGCCAGGGCAACCCCAACGCCAAGCCGGACGACTCGACGACGGTCCCGGGCTCGAACGACGGCTACTTCGGCCTCTTCGGCGCGAAGTACGTCGACCCGGCGATCACCAACAACCAGCCGTGCGTGAAGGCGATCGACGGCACCACCAACGTCGCCGATCCTTTCAACCAGTGTGGCTTCCCGGGCTTCGATTCCGCCACACCCAACAACTCGCTCGGGATGGTCGCTGCGATGCAGGAGCACGGTATCCCGGTCACCTACGCCTACCTCTCGGACGCTCATGACAACCACACGCTCGGCCGCGCGTCCGGGCCCGGTGAGGCTGACTACGAGCAGCAGCTCGCCGACTACAACACCGCGTTCGGCCGTTTCTTCGATCGGCTGAAGAGCGACGGGATCGACAAGAGCAACACGCTGTTCATCGTCACGGTCGACGAGGGTGATCACTTCGCAGGCGGCACCGGCTCACCGGCTACCGACGGCTCGCTCACGTACGCACACGCACCGTGTGGGCCAGTGTTGACGAGCTGCCCGTCGAACCAGATCGGTGAGATCACGACGAACCTGAAGTCGTTCGCGCCGGCAGGCAGCCCGTCGTTCGACCTGCACTTCGACGACGCACCGACGATCTACGTCAACGGCCAGCCGACGCGCACCGACCCGTCGGTTCGCAAGCTGGAGCGTGACCTGGGAGCCGCCACCGCCGTCGACCCGTACCAGGGTGGCGCGGTCGTGCCCCTGACGCAGCGGCTCGCGGACTCCGTGGAGGAGAACACGCTGCACATGGTCAACTCCGACCCGAAGCGGACGCCGACGTTCACGCTGTTCGGGAACGCCGACTTCTTCTTCCAGGGGTCGAACTCGACAACCTGTGGGAACGCACCGACCGGTTACCCGCTCTGCGTCGATCCGAAGTTCGCCTGGAACCACGGCGACTTCCAGGACGAGATCGCCAACACCTGGCTCGGCGTCGTCGGGCCCGGAGTCGAGAACAACGGGATCGACACCACCACGTGGACCGACCACGTCGACGTCCGGCCGACGATCAACGCGATCCTCGGCCTCGGCGACGACTACGTGAACGACGGTCGCGTGATCACACAGATCCTCGACAACCAGGCGACGCCGAAGGGCCTGAACCAGCACGGCAACACGACCGCCGACCTCGGGGCGATGTACAAGCAGATCAACGCCCCGTTCGGCACGTTCGCACTCGACACGCTGGTCGCATCCACGTCTGCGCTCAAGCAGGAGAACACCGCGGCCGGGAACCTCAAGTACGACTCGATCGAGGCTCAGATCGCCAACCTGACCGCGCAGCGCAACGTCATCGCCGGCGCGATCCGCGACGCGTTGAACAACGCGGCGAAGGGGACGGGATCGCTCGACGAGAGCAGTGCGAAGAACTGGATCGACCAGGGTCAGAAGCTGCTCGATGCCGCTGCTGCCCTCAAGGCCGCTTCGTAGGCGACCGCAACCGTTTCACCTCGGAGGGCTCGAGCTCGCGCCACGCGCCGGGCTCGAGCCCTCCGAGCGTCAGCGGGCCGTAGCGGCTGCGATGCAGGTGACGCACGCGATGACCGACCGCCTCGAACATGCGCCGCACCTGCCGGTTGCGACCTTCGTGGATCGTCAGCTCGAGCTTCGTGCGGCCCAGTCGCCGCACCTGTGCCGGCGCGGTCGGGCCGTCGTCGAGGAGAACTCCTGCGGCGAGCTTCGCGATCGTCGCATCGCTTGCACGTGAGTCGAGCTCGGCGACGTAGACCTTCTCGACCTCGTACTTCGGGTGCGCGAGCCGGTGCGCGAGCTCGCCGTCGTTCGTCAGCAGCAGCACGCCGGTCGTCTCGCCGTCGAGCCGCCCGACCGGGACGATGCGCGCCGGATGCTTGACGAGGCTGACGACGGTGGGCCGACCCTGCGGGTCGCGCGCCGTCGTGATCACACCGGCGGGCTTGTGCAGAAGCACGTAGGCGAGGCTCTGCTTCGCAAGCGGCCGCCCATCCAGGCGCACGTCGTCATCGGCGGTGACGATCGTGTTCAGCTGCCCACGCTCGCCGTTGACCGTGATCCGGCCGGCCTTGATCAGCTCGTCGGACGCCCGGCGCGAGGCGACTCCGGCGCGGGCCAGCCAGGCGTTCAGCCTCATCCTTGCACCGTCCTCTCGAGAAGCGTAGGTTCGCGCGACCTGCAACAACAAGGAGATCCGATGGCAGACACTGCGGTCGCCGCAGGCTCGGCAGCCCTCGACCCTGACGCATTAGGCGAGCTTCGTGAAGGGTTCCGGGGCGAGATCATCGAACCGGATCATGCGCACTACGACGACGCGCGCGTGGTCTTCAACGGAATGTTCGACCGCCGCCCGGCGGTGATCCTGCGGCCGACGGGCACGGCGGACGTGATTCGTGCGCTCGGCCTGGTCAAGACGAGCGGCCTGCCGTTCGCACTCCGAAGCGGCGGCCACTCGGTCGCGGGCTTCTCGAGCTGCGACGACGGGATCGTGCTCGACCTGACCGCGATGTCCGGCGTCAGGGTCGACCCCGAGAAACGGACGGGCCGAGCCCAGGGCGGCGTCAACTGGGGCACATTCGACCGCGAAACGCAGCAGTTCGGGCTCGCCGTCACGGGTGGGCGCGTCACGACGACGGGCGTCGCCGGCTTCACGACCGGCAGCGGCAGCGGGTGGCTCGAGCGCAAGTACGGCTTCGCCTGCGACAACCTGATCTCGGCGGACATCGTCACGGCGGACGGCGAAGTCGTCGTCGCCAACGAGACCGAGAACTCGGATCTGTTCTGGGGCCTCCGCGGCGGCGGTGGCAACTTCGGCGTCATCACGGAGCTGGAGTTCAACCTGCACCCGGCCGGGCCGATCGTCTACGCCGGCTTGACGGCGTTCGACCCGGCGAAGGGCCGCGAGGTGATCAACACCTGGCGCGACCTCTGCGACGGCGCGACGGGCGAGCTCGGCTGGGGCGTGGCGTCCGTGGTCGCGCCGCCTGAGCCGTTCGTGCCCGAGCAGTGGCACGGCAAGCGGATGTGGGCAATCGCCGGCCAGTTCTCAGGCTCTCAGGACGACGCCGAGAAGATCCTGGCGCCGATGCGGGCACTCGGCCCGGAGTTCGACCTGTTCCAGCCGATGCCGTACACGATGATCCAGGGCCTGCTCGACGGAGCGAATCCGTACGGCCGCCGCAACTACTGGCGGGCGCACAACCTGGCCGACTTCGACGACAAGCTGACCGACGCGATCCTCGAGCAGGCGGAGTCGATGCCGTCGCCGTTCAGCGCGATGATCGTCCTCAACATGGGCGGTGCGATCGCCGAGGTCGACGACGACGCGACCGCGCTCGGCGGCAGGGCGGCACCGTTCTCGATCCACCTGAACACGATGTGGGAGGGGGCCGAGAACGACGACGCGAACATCGCGTGGACACGCGGCGCCACCACCGCGTACAAGCCGTGGATCTCGTCCGGGATGGCGCTGAACTTCTACACCGAGGTCGGCGACGACGAGATCGTCGACAGCTTCGGCGGCCGGTTGGCGCGGCTGAAGACGCTGAAGCAGAAGTACGACCCGGGCAATCTGTTCCGGCTCAACCAGAACATCAAACCCTGAGCGGTTCGGAGGGGGACCGCGAGGTCCCCCTCCGTGTTACCTGCCGACGGCTTCGAGCCGTTCGCGGATCTGGGCGACGTCGTCGCCGAGGTCGTCGACGCGGGGCAGCGCGGCGAGCGACTCGAGCCCGAAGACGCGCTCGAAGAGCGGCGTGGTGCGGTAGCGAATTGCACCGAACTCGTTCTCGCGGCCACTTTCGGCCACGAGGCCACGCTCGACGAGCCCGGCGATCACGCCGTCGACGTTGACGCCGCGGATGCGGGCGATCTCCGGTCGCGTCACCGGTCCGAGGTAGGCGACGACCGCCAGCGTTTCGAGCGCTGCCTGCGAGAGCCCCTTCTCGACCGGCTTCTCGAACAGCCGTGCGCACGCGTCGGAAGCCTCAGCCGCGGCGCGGAAGGCGAAACCGCCGGCCACCTGCTCGAGCACGATGCCGCTGCGCCCTTCGGCGTAGCGCTCGGCGAGCAGTTCCAGCGCGTCCTGGACGGGCACGGCGTCGGCCTCGGTCGCGGCTTCGAGCTCAGCCGGCGAGAGCGGCTGCGACGCGACGACGAGCAGCGCCTCGAGTGTGCGCGCCAGCTCGGCAGCCGGCGTCACCTCGGTGGGGATCAGGCGGAGCGGACGTTCCAAGAGAGACTCCTTTCGGCGTCGGCACGAGAAATCCTTATCGGGGCGAAGGGCGACGCCTGCGCGATCGCGATCTCGTCCTGCTTGCGCAGCTCGAGCAGTGCGAGGAACGCGACCGCGACCTCGACGCGCGTCAGCCCCTCCACCTCCTGGTCGAAGTCGAAGCGGGCGCGGCGGCGAAGCAGCGAGCGCCAGCGGTCGAGGAACTGCGCCACCGGCGGGAAACGGAGCGCCATGTGAGCGGTCGACGGCTGCGGCGGCGGCGTCGCGAGCACGCGGAGCGCGGCCGCGAGTTGCTCGGGCTCCTGCTGCGCCAGCTTGCGCTCGGGCCGCGGCGCGAGCGGCGCCGGCCCCAGCCGGAAGAAGAGGTCGCGGCGCAGGTCGAGCCGTTCGCGCAGCAGCCGGGCCGCTTCCTTGGCGCGCCGGTATTCGGCGAGCCGCCGGGCGAGCTCCTCGGCAGCCTCCTCGGGTTCGAGCTCGGCCAGCTCGGCGTCCTCCTCCGGGAACATCGCCCGCGCCTTCAGCTCGAGCAGCGCGGAGATGAGGACGAGGAACTCGCCGCACGCGTCGAGGTCGAGCTCGCCTCGATCGGCGAGGTTCGCGACGAACGCGATCACGATCTCGGCGAGGTCGATCTCGCGGAGCGGCAGCTCCTCGCGGAGCACCAGCGTCAACAGGAGGTCGAAGGGGCCCTCGAACGCGTCGAGGTCCAGCTCGAGTTCGCGGACGGCCAGGGCCACCCGGAGAGGGTACTGGCGTTACCGGACGCGGCTCTTGGGGATCGCCATCGCCGGCCGTTTCTCCGGCGCACGCGGCTTCGGCTCACCGTCGTTCAGGATCTGGTGCCAGACGAAATAGGTGACGGAGCCGAAGAACAGGATGATCGAGACCCAGGCGTTCAAGCGCAGCCCGGCGATGTGGTGGGCCGGGTCGATCCGCAGCAGCTCCTCGAAGAAGCGGCCGAACGTGTACCAGGCGACGTAGAGCGCAAAGAGCGCAGGCGGCCGGATCCGCCACCGATGCCCCACATAGAGCAGGACGCCGACCCCGAGGAAGTCCCAGATCAGCTCGTACAGGAACGTCGGGTGGTAGGTGGCCCGGTCGAAGTATTGGACGGGTCGATGCGCGGCGTCGATCTTGAGCGCCCAGAAGTAGCTGGTCGGTTTGCCGTACAGCTCCTGGTTCCACCAGTTGCCGATCCGGCCGATGCCCTGCGCCAGCAGGAGCCCGGGCGCAACTGCATCCATGAAGAGGCTGACGTTCGCGCCGGCGCGACGCACGACGATCGCGCCGACGAAGGCGCCGAGCGCGATCCCGCCCCAGACGCCGAGGCCGCCCTTCCAGACCTCGAACATGCCCTGCCACTTCGGGGTTGGCACCTCGCTCCACGAGGTGATGTCGTGGTAGAGCCGCGCACCGAGCACGCCGAAGGCGACGCCCCAGACCGCAACGCGGGTGACGAGCTCCCATTCGCCGCCCAGCGCGACCCAACGCTTGCCGGTCAGCCAGACGCAGGCGAGGATCCCGACCAGGAGCGTCAGCCCGTACATGTGCAGCGTCAGCGGCCCGATGCTGACGACGCCGGTGTGCGGGCTCGGGATAAAGGCGAGCATCCGCGCAAGTCAAGCAGGTCCGGAAGACGAGTCGAACCTGGCTCACGCAGGTGAACCAGGTTCGTATGATGCTTTCGGACTAACGGAGGATCGCGACGGCCAGTTCGGGCGAGCAGCCCTTCTGCAGCAGTTCGACTGCGTGATGCAGGTCGACGTCGTTGCGCGCAGCAAGCTCGGCGGCTGCAGCAGGTGGGTAGCCGGCCCGCTCGAGCTCCGTCGCCCGCCACAGTTCGACGAGCTCTTGCTCAGTCGGGCGAACGTTTGTCTCTACGGTCGGCATCTAGGTCGTTTCCTCCTCGGTCATTGTTCGGTAAAACGAGCGAGTTGGTTCTCCCTATACCGGGGGATCTACTGATTTAACGGACTGTTTACCGCTTCCACCACTGGCCGTTCGGCTGGTTACGAGTTTCTACGCCCTGCTAGCTTGGCGTTAGAAATGGATGCACTCGACGCGATCGGCGATCCGGAGCTGCGGGAGGCGCTGTCTTTTGCCCGCTCACAGGCTCGTGCGGTGTCCGCGGACGAGCTCGGGACAGCCCAGGGTGTTCACCGCAATGTGGCCCGTTCGCGGCTCGAGCGTCTGGTCGCGGCCGGATTGCTCAGCCCCACGTACGAGCGGCGCACCGGCCGCACCGGGCCAGGCGCGGGTCGCCCGGCGAAGGTCTATGCAGTCCTCCCCGAGCTGACCGCGCTCGAGTTCCCGGCGCGGCGGTACGAATCGCTGCTCGGGTTGCTCGTCGACGCGCTGCCCGCTGCGCGCCGCGCCGACCGGCTGCGCGCGGTGGGAGTGACGTTCGGCTCCGAGCTCGCGCAGCTCGCCGGCTTGAAGCCGACACGGTCTGTGCGGGTCGGTTTCGAGCGGATGTGCGAGGCAGTGCGGAGCCTCGGCTACCAGGCCTCGGTCGAGGAGGTCAGCGACCGCGGCGCCGTGATCGCCACCCCGACGTGCCCGCTGCGGCCGCTCGTGCGAGCTCGGCCCGACGCGGCGGAGATCGACCGAGGCATGTGGCAGGGGCTGGCCGCGCACGCGCTCGAGGGGGTGACCGTCGAGCGGGTGCACTGCGAGACGCGCGATTGCCTGCTCGACCATGCCTCGTGCCGGGTGGTACTTTCGCTTCAGGTTTCTAAAACACCACATAAGGTATAAAGAGGGAATGCTTGTCGAGTTCGACGGTCTGGCGCTCGAATCCCTGCCCGGTGTGGTGATGATCCCGCGCGCCACGAGCGTCGCGCTGGTCGATCGTGTCGCGGAGCATGTCGGATCCTCTGCGGGAGTGGTCGCGGACGTCGGCACCGGCTCTGGCGCCCTCGCGATCGCGATCGCGACGCGGGCGCCCGGTGCGACGGTGTGGGCGACCGACACCGATCCGCAGGCTGTCAACCTGGCCCGCGCCAACGCGATCCGGAACGGTCTCTCCGAGCGCGTGCACGTCAGACTCGGCGACCTGCTCGAACCGCTGCCACGCTCACTCGACGTGATCGCGGCCAACCTGCCCTACCTCCCGTGGGACGAGGAGTCGCTGCATCCGGAGCTCGCCGGCGAGCCGGCCGCGGCGCTGTTCTCACCCGGCGACGGGATGACGCTCTACCGGCGGCTGCTCGAAGGCGCCGCCGAACGGCTGACGCCCGGCGGGCTGTTCGTCGTCCAGTTGCGCGGTCGCATGCTTGCGGCATCGGCCGAGGAGATCTCGCTGCTCGAGCCCGCGTTCGCGGAGCGCGCAGCGTGACAGCGTCGGCGCAGCACCTGACGCTGATGCAGACGCGGCGTTCGCTGCGTCAGTTCTCCTCACGGCCGGTGCCGCACGAGTTGATCGAGAACGCCCTACGGGTCGCGGGCACCGCACCCTCGGGCGCGAACCAGCAGCCGTGGACCTTCGTGGTGATCACCGATGAGGCGACGAAGCGGCGGATCCGCCGTGCGGCCGAGCACGAGGAGGAGCTGCTCTACCGCGAGCGCGCGAGCGACGAGTACCTGGAGGCGATCAAGCCGATCGGCACGAACGCGTCGAAGCCGCACATCACCGACGCCCCATATCTGATCGCCGTGTTCGAGCAGGCGTGGCACCGCGAGCTGGACGGCTCGAAGCGCCGCCACTATTACGTGCGCGAGTCGGTCGGCATCGCGGTTGGATTCCTGCTGACGGCGCTCCACACCGAAGGGCTGTCGGCGCTGACCCATGCGCCGTCGCCGATGGGCTTCCTGCGAGAGATCCTGGACCGCCCCGAGAACGAGCGCCCCTTCTTGCTCATCCCGGTGGGCTACCCGGCCGACGAGGCCACGTACCCGGAGCTCCGGCGGAAGTCGCTCGACGAGTTCGCGGTCTTTCTTTAGCGCAAACTCGGGCGCTCAAAGCGTAAGTCTGACTCGAGTCAGACTCACGTCTGACACAACGAAGTGGGTCGAAAGCTGCGCGAGTGTGTAACGCGCTCGGCGGAAACGCAGGTTTCATGCGCCGCTGCGGTGCAGGAGCGAATCTCACTTCCGCGTGAGAATCGGACGCGCGAGGGTTCGCGCTTCGTGCCGTCAGGCGATCGCGGCTTCGCCGAGGATCATCTTCACCTCGGCGTAGAAGTCCGGCGCAGGCTTGACCTTGTACTGCGCGCCGAACGCGTAGGTCTTGCGGCCCTGGGAGGTGACCAGGTCGGCGTAGACCGGCGAGTCGCCCGGGAAGTCCTTGATCAGCGCGGCGAGCTCGCGGATCGTGCCCGCTCCCGCCTTGGTCGCGTCGATCTTGAGCCGCACCTCGCGCAGCTCCGGGACGGCTTCGAAGGCCGCCAGCTCCAGCGCGACGAGCTTCGTCTCGCCCTCCTTGCGGTCGACGCGGCCCTTGACGATCAGCACGCGGTCCGTCGTGCACAGCTCGCGCGCCTTCTCGTACGTCGCGTTGAAGACGACCGTCTCGATCACGCCGGTCACATCCTCGAAGCGGAGGAAGACCATCGCGTCGCCGCGCTTCGTCGTCATGTGACGGATGTGCGTGACGATCCCGCCGACCGTCACCACCTCCCCGTCGCGGCGGCGGTCGAGCTCGGCGACCGTCGCATCCGACTTGCGCCGCAGCTGATCGCGGATCGACGCGAGCGGATGCTCCGAGACGTACAGCCCGAGCACCTCCTTCTCCAGCTTCAGCAGCTCGCTCTTCTCGTACTCGGCGGTCGGTGTCACCGGGTGATGGCGCGGCTTCTCTTCCTCGGCCGGGCCGAGGTCGAAGATCGAGCCCTGCCCTGCGAGCCGGTCGGCTTGCTGCTTCTGCCCCCAGGAGACGGCCTGTTCGAGCACCTCGAGCATCCCCTTGCGCGAGCCGGGCAGCGCGCCGCACTTGACGAGGGCCTCCAGCACGCGCTTGTTCGAGACCGTGGGGTCGACCCGCTCGGTGAAGTCCCAGATCGACTCGAACGGGCCGCCCTCGGTCCGCGCGGCGATGAGTGCTCTCGCCGCGCCCTCTCCTACGCCCTTTACGGCGTTCAGCCCGAACCGGATCTTGCCGCTGCGCACCGCGAAGTCGACGTCCGACTCGTTCACGTCGGGCGGCAGCACCTCGATGCCCATCTCGTGGCATGCGTTCACGTAGATCGGCACCCGATCCTTCGTGTTCATGACCGAGCTGATCAGCGCCGCCATGTACTCGCACGGATGGTTCGCGCGCAGCCACGCGGTCTGATACGCGATCAACGCGTAACACGCCGCATGCGCCTTCGGGAACGAGTAGTCGGCCGCCTTCTCGACGTCCTCCCAGAGCTGCTTCGCGACTCCGGGCGTCACGTTCTGCGCGGCGGCACCCTCGAGGAACTGATCCTTGAGCGAGTCCATCAGCTTGCGGATCTTCTTGCCGATCGCCTTGCGCAGATCGTCGGCCTCGGTGATCGAGAAGCCGGCAAGCTCGCGCGCGATCCGCATGTACTGCTCCTGGTAGACGCAGATGCCGTACGTGTCGCGCAGGATCGGCTTCAACCGCGGGTCGAGGAAGGTGACCGCTTCCGCGCCGGCCTTGCGCTTGCCGTACACCGGGATGTAGCCCATCGGGCCAGGCCGGTAGAGCGCGACGAGCGCGATCAGATCCTCGAACTCGGTCGGCTTCACCTGCCGTAGCGCGTCGCGCATGCCCGACGACTCGAACTGGAAGACGCCGGCCGCCTCGCCCTTTGCAAGCATCGCGTACGTCTTCTTGTCGTCCATCGGAATCGCCGAGATGTCGAGGTCGCCGATCAGCTCGCACGCCTTGACGATCACGTCGAGGTTGCGCAGGCCGAGGAAGTCCATCTTGAGCAGCCCGAGCGACTCGATGTCCTTCATCGAGAACTGGGTCACCACTTCCTGGTCGCTGCCCTTCTGCTGCAGCGGCACGACGTTGATCAGCGGCTCGGCCCCGATCACGACGCCGGCGGCATGGATCGAGTCGGCGCGCGTCAGCCCTTCGAGCGGCAGCGCCAGGTCGAGGATCTCCTTCGCGACGGGGTCGCCGTCGATCGCCTTGCGCAGCTCGCCGCCCGGCTTCAGGCAGTCGTCGAGCAGCTGGCCCGGCCCTTCCGGAATCAGCTTCGCGATCTTGTCGACGACGCCGTACGGGACCTCGAGCACCCGGCCTGCGTCGCGCACCGCGGCGCGCGCCGCCATCGTCGAGAACGTGATGATCTGCGCGACCCGGTCGGCGCCGTACTTCTCGCGCACATAGTTGATCACGCGCTCGCGGCCCTCGACGGCGAAGTCGATGTCGATGTCGGGCATCGACTTGCGGCCCGGGTTGAGGAAGCGCTCGAACATCAGGTCGTAGCGGATCGGGTCGATGTCGGTGATCGCGAGCGTGTACGCGACGAGCGAACCGGCGGACGAGCCGCGGCCCGGGCCGACGGAGACGCCGTTTCGCTTCGCGAAGGCGATGAAGTCCCAGACGATCAGGAAGTAGTCGGTGAACCCCATCTCCTTGATCGTGGTCAGCTCGTACTTGAGCCGCTCGGTCAGCTCGGGCGTGATCGTGTCGTAGCGGCGCTGCAGTCCCTTCTCGCAAAGCTCGACGAGGTAGTCGAACGCGTCGCGGCCTTCCGGCACGTCGAACTTCGGCAGCAAGATCCGGCCGAGCTCGATCTCGACGTTGCACCGGCCGGCGACCTCCAGCGTGCGCCGCATCGCGTCTTCCTGGCCGGGGAAGTCGAGCAGCATCTCCTCGGGCGACTTGAAGTAGAAGTGGTCGGTCTCGAACTTCCAGTGCTCGGGGTTCTTGAGCGAGTCGCCCGACTGGATGCAGAGGAGCGCCTCGTGGGCGCGTGCGTCGGTGTCGCGCAGATAGTGCACGTCGCCGGTCGCGACCGTCGGCAGCCTCTGCTTCTCCGCAAGTGAGACGAGCTGCGGCAGGATCCGCGCCTGCACGTCGAGGTGCGCGTTCTGGAGCTCGACGTACACGTTGTCGCGCCCGAACACCTGGGTCAGATGGTCGAGCTCGCCTTCCGCATCGGTGACGCGGTTCTCCTCGAGCGCCTTGCAGACGCGCCCGGAGAGGCAGCCGGAGAGTGCGATCAGGCCCTCGGCGTGGCTCGAGAGCAGCTCCCAATCGACCCGCGGCTTGTAGTAGTAGCCCTCGAGGTAGCCGAGCGACGACAGCTTGATCAGGTTCGAGTAGCCCGTGTTGTCGGCGGCGAGCAGCGTCAGATGCGCGTTGCCCTTCTCGTGCGCCTTGCGGTTCGCGGCGACGTAGACCTCGCAGCCGATCACCGGCTTGACGCCGGTGCCGCGAGTCGTCTTCCAGAGCTGCACGGCTCCCGCCATCGAGCCGTGATCGGTCAGGCTGACCGACGGCATCTCCAGCTCGGCGGCCCGCGCGACCAGGTCTGGGACCCTGCAGGCACCGTCGAGAATCGAGTACTCGGAGTGAACGTGCAGGTGGACGAAATCAGCCTGGGCCATCGCGGAGGGGTCAGTGTACGCCGGGGTCCTGACGGGTCTCTCCGAGCGCTCACCGCCTCATTCGCGGGCGCTGCAACGACGCCGTCAAACGTCGTCGGCGAGCTCGACGCTGACGTCGAGCCCGCGCGACCGCTGTGCCGCTGCCCAGGCCTGGACACGCAGATGCGTGGCGAGGCGCATGCCTTCCTCGCCGTAGGAGCCGACGATGTCGACCTCGACGAGATCCCCACCGGCCGGCTCCGCGAGCACGTCGTCGCGGCTCTGGAGGTCGGCGCACAGCAGGTCGATCAGTCCGGGGTCACTGATCCGGACGAGTGTCATGCACCCGTTCTCGCATTATGTGCGGGCGAGCGCGACGGCCTGATCGGGGTCGAGAGCCGTACCTTCGTCTAGAGCTGCGGCGTAGGCAGCGGGGCCGAGGGCGGCGACGACGGTGGCGGCAGTGTCGTCGCGCAGCCGCTGCTCGACCGGCGGCAGCGAGCCCCCTGTGCGATCGCGGGCCGCGGCGGCCGCGGCCGAGAGGATTGCGGCGCGGTGCGCGTGGCCGGCGTGCGCGGCGATCGCGGCCGCCGTGTCGAGGCAGTAGGCGACGCCCTCGGCGTGCTGCAGGTCGACGTAGCGGTCGAGGCTGCGCGCGAACGAGAGACGGGCCTCGGCCAGATCGCCGAGCAGGAGCTCGGCGGCCGCGGCGTTCAGCCACGCTCCTGCAGCTTCCTCGCCGAAGCCGAGCTCTTCGAAGAGCGACGCCGCCTCGCGGCAGGTCTCGCGCGCGGCTGCCGGATCGTCTCTGAGCAACGAGAGATAGCCGAGGTTGCTCATGATCCCGGCGAGCGCCGGCCGGGCGCCCGCGCGGCGCGCGTGCGTGGCGGCTTCGGCATAGAGCCCGGCAGCAGCGTCCTGATCGCCGAGCGCAGCGTCGACGTTCGCGAGCACGAGCAGCGCACCGGCAATGTGCTCGTCGTCGCCGAGCGAGCGGCGCACTTCGACGAGCTCCTCCGCGTAGCCGCGCGCGGCGTCGAGGTCCCCGCCGATCGCAGCGAGCACCGACGAGCCGCGAAGCGCGCGGGCACGCGTGTCCGCCGACAATCCCTTGCCGGCAAGAGCGCGAGCGAGCCACGTACGACCCTCGGTGAGGTGGCCGCGCACGTACCAGAATCGCCACAGTGCCGCGGCGAGCCGGAGCAGCGTCTCGTCGTCTCCGTTGTCGGCCGCCCAGGCGAGCGCAGTGCGCAGGTTGTGGTGCTCCACGGCGAGCTGTTGCAGGGCGCGCCGCTGGAGCGGCCCCTGGATCTCGTGCTCGGCGAACTCGGCGAGGTCGCGGAAGTAGTGGGCGTGCAGGCGCCGCGTCTCGGTGTCGCGCCCGAACTCGGCGAGCCGGGCGAACGCGAACTCGCGGATCGTCTCGAGCATCGTGAAGCGAGGCGAGCCGTCGTCGGCGGTGCGGCTCAGAAGCAGGCTCTTGTCGACGAGCGACGTGAGCAGCTCGAGGCTCGGGCCTGCAACCACGCTGTCGACGGCCTCGAGCGAGGCGCCGCCGGCGAAGACGGCGAGCGTCAGGAACGTGTGCTGCTCTGGCTCGTTGAGCAGCGCGTAGCTCCAGTCGATCGTCGCGGCGAGCGTGCGCTGCCGCAGCGGCAGGTCGCGGGCGCCGCCGGTCAGGAACGACAGGCGCTCGCCGAGCCGGTCGAGAATCGTCTCGAGCGGCAGCACGCGCGCCCAGGCGGCGGCGAGCTCGATCGCCAGCGGCAACCCGTCGACTTGACGCGAGATCGCCTCGACGTCGGCACGGTGTGCGTCGATGTCGAGGTCGGGACGCGCGGCCGAGGCGCGGGCGGCGAAGAGATCGGAGGCGTCGACCTCTTCGAGCGGGTCGAGCCGGTACTCGTGCTCGGCGCCGAGATGCAGCCGCTCGCGACTCGTCGCGAGCACCTTCAAGCGGGGGCACCGCTCGACCAGTGAGCCGACCTGCGGCGCAGCGTCTAGGGCCGACTCGAAATTGTCGAGCACGAGCAGCACCTGGCTCGACTCGAGGCGACGGTAGAGCGCGTCGATCGCCGACTCGCCGGCCTGCTCGGTCACCTCGAGCGTCTGCGCGAGCGCCGCCGGCAGGTCGGAGGACCGCGCCGCGGCCAGCGAGACGAAGAAGGCGCCGTCGTCGAAGGAGTCGACCGCCTCTCGGGCGGCCTCGAGCGCGAGGCGCGTCTTGCCGACGCCGCCGGGACCGGTCAGCGTGACCACGGGCGCGTCACCGGCGAGCAGCACGCGGATCTCGTCGAGCTCGTGCCGCCGACCGTAGAAGCCTGTTCGCAGGCGCGGCAAGTTGCCCGGCGTCGCCGCGCGCACCGGTGGAAACCGCTGCTCCAGGCCGGAGACGACGAGCTGGTAGAGGCGCTCCGGCGCCTCGATGTCCTTGAGCAGATGCTCGCCGAGGTCGCGGATCTCGGCGTCGTCGCCGACAAGGTCGCGCGTCGCCCGCGAGAGCAGCACCTGTCCGCCGTGCGCCGCCGCGCAGATGCGTGCGGCGCGAGACAGGTCGACGCCGACGTAGTAGCCGCCCTCGGCCAGCGCCGGCTCGCCGGTGTGCACCCCGATCCGCACCCGGACATCGCTGTCGGCCAACGCTCGCTGGGCTGCGGCAGCCGCGGCAACCGCGTCGTGCGCGCGTCCGAACGCGACGAAGAACGAGTCGCCCTGCGTGTCGACCTCGACGCCGTTGTGCTCGACGAACGCCTCCCGGAGGACGCTCCGGTGCGAGGCCAGCACGTGGCGGTACCCGTCGCCGAGGCGGCGGGCGAGCTTGGTCGACCCTTCGATGTCGGTGAAAAGGAGGGTGACGGTTCCGGCGGGGAGGCTGGGCACGACCCTGCCGCCGGCCCTCAGCTCTCGGGGTTGCAGGGGGTGTAGGCCTCCACGGTCATGTCGTCGATCTCCTCCGCCGAATACAGGTCCACGACCTCCACAGCATCGAGGTCGAAGATGATCTTTCGCTTCTGCTCTGGCGTGTCCCACTGGATATGGATGTGCGCGAACTTCCCGTTCGGCTCGAACCGGATCGCACCGTCAACGCTGCCCCCATCGCCCGCGACGACGTCTCGCGCGCAGCTCTCGAACTTCGCCTTCGTCGGATTATCGCCCGCGCACTCGCGGATCTTCCGGCTGGTGCCTGTCGGCGCCTTGACCCAGGAAAACGGCATCTGCCCACCCCTGTTAGTCGGTTTGGTCGATCTTCGGGCACCGAGCAGCGGAACGCAAGCGGCGACGCCGGGTCGATCAGGTCGGCCTCTCCTGGCCGGACTGCGTCAGGAGAGGGTCGACCGCGGTTGGAGCCGGCCTACTCGGGTGCGATCGTGCCGAAGAGCCCATGTGACTCGTCGGCCGGGCCGGCTGTGAAGAAGAGCGTTGCCGGATCCCCGTTCGAACCGCTGTTGCCGAACTCGAGGGCCCAGAGCCCGTCGATCGCGAGCTTGCCGCCGCTCGCATCGCTCAGCGTTCCGCGGTGCTCGAAGTGACCGTTCGGAAGTTCCTCGTACGCGTTGATCTGGCCGTTTCCGAAGTTGCCGACCAGCAGGTCACCCGCAAACGGGCCGAACGTGTCCGGCGCCTGCGCGAGTCCCCACGGGGCGTTCAGCTGGCCGTGCTGGGCGACGCGCGCCAGCAGGTTCCCCTGGAGGTCGTAGGCGTCGACGAAGCCACGACTCTCGCCGGCCACCTCGTCGTGGGCGTCTGCATCCTGCATCGCGTAGGTGACGAACACCCTCGAGCCGATCGTCTGGATGCCGAACGGGGCGTAGCCGTCCGGCAAGCTCGGGTCGACGAAGGCGCCCGGCGGCGTCACCAGCTGCCAGGCCCCGTTGAAGACGTCGACGCGTGCGTTGTGGAAGTCGCTCGCGTAGAGCAACGGGTGACCGGGCGTCGGTTGGGCGATCGCGAGCCCCTTGTAGACCGCGCCGGGCCCGCCCTGGGCGGTCACGAGTGCCGTCGAACCGCCGCGCCACGCCCGGATCTGACCGTCCTCGGACGCGAAGATGAAGCTCGCCGGACCCGGCGTCGTGGTCGCGGACGTGGCCACGGGGAAGTTGTTCGCGATTCCGGCGAAGACGGCACCGGTCGGGCCGCCGCCGACCGTCACGACCAGCGGAGCGATCGTGCCGGCCGCCGTGTAGAGCGTCGACTTTCCGGGGCCGTTGTCTGCGACCCACCACGGGCTCGTCGGGGTGCGGGTGAGCCCCCAGCCGTTGACGAGGTTCGGATCAAGCGTCTTCGCCGCCCCCGGGACGTCCGAGACGAGCGGCGTGACGGTGTACTGGCCCCCGTGAGGCGCGGCCGGCACCGACGCTGCAACTGCCAGCGCCGTCGACAGGACCGCCGCCACGAGCAGGGCGCGCAGGGTCTGTTTCTGCATGGGTTCTCCCTCCGGATGGGTAACTCCCCCTAAACCCACTACCGAGGGCGGCGGGGCTCGGTTTTCAGCCGAAATCGTCGAGCAGGCAGTCGATCCAGCCGACCGTCTGGAAGCCGAGCCGCTCGAGGATCGGTCGCGACATCCGGCCTGCTGAGACCGTCAGCGCCGGGGTGCCGGCCTCGACCACCGCATCCCACCGGGCGCGAACGAGCGCCCGGTAGACCCCGCGACCACGCATGTCGGCGCGGGTGTAGCCACCTGCGAGAAACCCGGCATTCGCACCGAGGATCACCGCTGCACCACCAACCACTTCGTCGTCGACGAGCGCGACGAACGAGCGGAGGGCGATCCCCTGCAGCTGAAGCTCCCACAAGCGCCGCTCCTCAGCATCGTGAGCCGCACGGTCCTGAGCCGGTACGTCGAACACGTCGAAACCGACGCGGGCGCTCGCCTGAAATTCTTCGAACGTCCGAGGCGGCCGTGCCTCGACGCCGCCGTCACCCTCGGGCGGCGCGACGATCGCCATCGCCGCGAAGAGCGGCTCGAGCGGCGGGTCATCGAACGGGACCATCCCACTCTCCTTCAGGCGTTCGGCAAGGCCGCCCGGCGAGGCCGCTTCGGCGACCATCCAGGCGCCCCGGCTCTTGCCGTCCTCCGCGAGCAGACGACGCACCTCCAACACCGTTCGCTCGACCGCATCGGCGTCAAGCGCGCGGACGGCCACGTTTCCCAACGTGTGCCCCGGAAAGAGCCCGACGACGTAGCCGTGGCCGCGCACTTGCCGAAACGGATGCTCGGGAGGCGGTGCAGGCAGGTCGTCTTCCGGAAACAGGGCAGCGTCGCTGACGAGTTCTGGGATCACCACGCCTCGGAGCATGACGATAATCGCGAACCGTGGCTCAATCACCGTTTCCGTTCCCGCTCCGACCGCTGGGTACGCCGCTGTCGTCCTCCGTCGACGGCGACGCTGTCACGATCGTGGCCGGGCCGCGCACCGACTGGTTCGTCGACCCGGGCCTAAGCACGGCAAAGCTCGACGCACCGGGCCTCGTCGGGGCGACGAGTGGCGACTTCCAATTCAGCGCGTGCGTCGAGGTCGAGTTCGCGGCGACGTTCGACGCGGGCGTGCTCGCAGTGTGGCGCGACGAGCAGACCTGGGCGAAACTCTGCTTCGAGTACTCGCCCGACCGCGAGGCGATGGTCGTCTCCGTGGTCACTCGCGCCACCTCCGACGACTGCAACTCGACGATCGTCGACGACACCGCCGTCTGGCTGCGGATCGCCCGCATCGGGCGCCAGTTCGCGTTTCACGCCTCGACCGACGGAGCGCTGTGGCGGCTCGTGCGCAATTTCGCGCTGACGGACGACGAGGCGATCGAAATCGGGTTCGTGGCACAGTCGCCGCTCGGCGAGGGTTGCACCGCGACGTTCTCGGAGATCCGGTTCAGCTCGGAGACGCTCGCAAACCTGCGCAGCGGTGAGTGACAGCCTCGACGTCGCGGTCGTCGGCGCCGGCGTCGTCGGGCTGGCGATCGCCCGGGAGCTGCAGGCTCGCGGTGCGCGCGTCGCCGTTTTCGAGCGCACCGCGATCGGCGCCGGCGCGTCAGGTGTGCAACCCGGCGGCGTGCGGCGGCAATGGGGCACGCGCATCGCCTGCCGGCTCGCGCGCGAGTCGGCAGCGTTCTACGAGGAAGCCGACGAGCGGCTCGACACCCGGGTCCCGCTCGGCTTCCGCGCCTGCGGCTACCTCTTTCTCGCGCACGACGACGACGGCCTGCGCAGGCTCGCCGCGAACGTCGCGGTGCAGCACTCCGAAGGCGTCTCCTCACGCCTCGTGTCGGCCGCAGAGGTGGCCGACCTCGTGCCCGGGTTGCAAACCGAAACGGTCGAGGGAGCCGCGTGGTGCGCCGCCGACGGCTACTTCGACCGGCCCCAGAGCGTCGTCGAGGCATTCGCACGCGGTCTCGACGTCCGCATCGGCGAGATCCGCTCGCTCACCGAGCTGAGCGCCGAGACGATCGTCGTCGCGGCCGGCGCCGACACGCCGCGCCTCCTTCCCCAGCTGCCGATCGTGCGCGAGGATCGCTACCTCTTCTACAGCGAGCCGCTCGCGGAGCGGCTGCTCGAGCCGCTCGTCGTCTCGCCGGCACGGCAGTTCGCGGCGAAGCAACTCGGCAACGGCCGCGTGCTCGCGAGCGACCTCGGCGCCCGCGGCGACCCGTCAGGCGCCGAGCGGTGGAGCGCGAACATCCGCGCCGGCATCGACGAACTGCTGCCGATCCTCACCTACGTCTCGCTGCCGTTGCTCGTGCACGGCGAGTACGACGTCACCCCCGACCACCAGCCGATCCTCGGCCCCGTCGACGAGCACGTCCACGTCGCGGCGGGTTTCAGCGGCCACGGATTCATGATCGCCCCCGCGGTCGCGCGGATCCTCGCCGACGCGATCCTCGACGGCGTGCACGACGAGGCGCTCGGCGTGCTCGATGCCGCGCGGTTCGGCGAGGGCCGGCTCGTGCCCGAGCCGCAACTCGTGTAGGACTCTGGCGATGACCGAGATGCGCCTCTACGACATTCGCGTGACGGTCGAGCGGATCGAGGGCCGCTCGGTGTGCGGCCTCGCGGTCGGCGACTACTTCGAGGTGACCGAGTCGAACCGGGTCCGGATTCCTGAGGGGAAGCACTTCTGTCTCTACGCGCTGCAGTCGGTGCTGCCCCTGATTCCCGCCAAGCAGCGGCGGCTCCCGGCGGAGGACTGGTTGGAACAGGACAGCCTCGTCAGCTGCCCGGATCCCGACGAGCGGGTCGTGATGCGCATCGAGCGGATCGGCGAGCGCGTGCTACGAACGGAGGACCTCACCTGATGGAGGTCGGTCTCGGCCTCCAGTCCGACAAGCGGCCAGACGACTACACCGCAATCGCCCGCCGAGCGGAGGCCGCGGGCTTCGACGTGATCTCGGTCTACCAGGATCTCCTCTTCCAGCCGGCGATCGTCGCGCTGACCGTGATCGCCCAGGCGACCGAGCGGGTGCGCCTGGGCCCCGCTGCACTCAACGCCCGCACGTTGCATCCGGTCGAGCTCGCAGGCCAGGCGGCGGCGCTCGACCTGGCGTCGAACGGCCGCGCCTACCTCGGGCTGACCGACGGCGCGTGGCTCGAACGGCTCGGCCTCGACCTCGACGCGCCGCTCGCGCGGATGGAGGAAGCGGCCGAGATCGTGCGCCGTCTGTTCGCCGGCGACCGTTCCGGCTTCAGCGGTGCGCATTTCACGCTTGCCGAGGGCGCAGGCTTCGAGTACGTGCCGCAGCGAAACCGCATACCGTTGCTGATCGGCACCTGGAAGCCCCGCATGGCGGCGCTCGCCGGGCGGATCGCGGACGAGGTGAAGATCGGCGGCTGCGCCAACCCCGACATGGTGCGGCTGATGCGCGACTGGATCGGCAACGACCGCGTCGGGATCGTCGTCGGCGCCGTGAGCGTCGTCGACGAGGACGGCGATCTGGCCCGAGCACATGCTCAGCGCGAGGTCGAGATGTACCTGGACGTGATCGGCAAGAACGATCCGACGATCGACGGGCCGCCGACGCTCGACCGGTTCGCCTTCGCCGGCACACCCGAACAAGTCGCCGAGCACGCGCAGCAACTCTTCGACGCGGGCGCGAAGCGTGTCGAGTTCGGCACGCCGCAGGGGCTGACGACCGTCGGCGGTGTCGAGCTCCTCTGCGAGCGGGTGCTGCCGCTGCTGCGAGTCGGAGAGGCCAACTCTGGGTAGGAAGACCGCGTGCGGCGGGTCCTGATCCTTCTCCTGATTCTCGCCCCGCCCTGCGTGGGAGCGAGCCCGTCGAGCGGCGCCGTCGACCTGCTGCAGACGTACGAGCCGGTGCTGCTCTTCCATCCGAGCGAGGACTGGGCGCCCGAGCCGGTCGAGACGTATCTCAAGGACGCGCACGTCGAGAAGCAGGTCGCGAAGGGATCCTGGAAGACCACGGCCGGCCCGCTGCCGACCTCGAACACCGGCTGCACGCTCATGCCGTGTTACCGCCTGAACCTACCCTGCCCGTTGCACGGCGGTGATGCGTGCTACGAGCAGCTGCCGGTGCGAACGGGCGAGTGGCAGCACCCGGTCGTCTACGGGCGCGTCGTCGCGGTGCCGCCCGGCTCGGCGCCGGCGCCGGGCTTCACGACGCCGCCGAAGTTGCTCGTCCGCTACTGGCTCTTCTACGAGTTCGACGACTACCACACGCTGCACCGGCGACTGTGGCAGGCGCACGAAGGCGACTGGGAGAGCATCTCGGTCGCGATCGGGACAGACGGCCAGCCGCAGTTCGCGGCGTACAGTCAGCACTGCTCGGGAACCCTTCGCAACTGGAGCGCGGTCGAGAAGCGCGGCGGCACGCATCCGGTCGCCTACGTCGCGCTCGGCTCGCACGCGAACTACTTCACGAACTCGCCGAGCTCGACCAGGTTCACCGAGTGCCTCAAGTCGGGAACCGGAGGCGCGACGGTGACGCGCATCGCCCGGCTCGCCCAGGAGCAGATCGTCGACCGCACGGGCACGTCGCATCCGCTCGGCCCGGCGAGCGTGGCCGGCGTGACGCCGCTGACGGTGCGCCCGCTCGACCCAGCGGCCGTCTCGTGGGCGCGCTTCCCGGGTCGGTGGAGCGAAGGGCAGCTGCTCTGGCTCGGGACGACGCCGAAAGCGTTCACCTCGGTCTCGCAGGGCTACGGACCGGCGATGCCGCACTGGAGCTCGACGTCGATCCCGTCGCTCTGGCACGTCGAGTCGAGCTGATCCGGAGCGCCCTGAGGATGTCGGCTGCTCCCGAGGGCACGGTCACCATGCTGTTCACCGATATCGAAGGCTCGACGAAGCTCCTGCAAACAGCCGGTGACGCCTACGCCGAGCTGCTGCTGGCTCACCGTCGCCTGCTTCGGGAGGCGTTCGCCGAGTACGACGGTTACGAGGGTCGCCCAGGCGATGCTCGACAGCCTGGCGCGAGTGCGCGGGGCGCTCGGCGAAACCGAGTTCGCCACTCGCCTGTGGGGTGCGGCGGAGTCGGCGCGCGAGACGGCGGCTTCGTCCGTCGAGACTCGACGCAAGCACAGCGCGAGTATCGCCCTAGTCGAGAACGAGCCGGAGCTCGCCGGCGATCACGTCGTCGACAGTCGACTTGCCGTCGGCGATCAACCTGACCGCGGCGATGAAGTCGTCGACGTCCGCGACGCGCTCCTTGAGCAGGTAGCCGAGCCCTTGCCGGTCGCCCTGGAACAGGTCGAGCGCGCTCTCGACATCGATGTAGGAGGAGAGGACGAGCACGCCCGTCCGGGGATAGCGTCGGCGGATCTCGTGCGCGGCGCGAATCCCCTCGTCGGTCTTGGTCGGCGGCATCCGGATGTCGACGATCGCGACATCCGGCAGGGTTTCGTCGACGAGCACGAGCAGGGCCTCGGCGTCGCCGGCCTGCCCGACGACCTCGAAGCCAGACTCCTCGAGCAGTGAGGCGACTCCCTCGCGGAGCAGTACCGAGTCGTCGGCGAGCACGACACGCAGCGGCTTCACCGCGGACCGCGCACCGGGCAGGGCCGGGAACTCGTGCTCGAGCCCGTCGGCCAGGATACGACGCAGTCCGGTCGGCTGTGGGATCCCCTTCAGCTGGACCTCACCGAGGTCGACGCCGGCGTACTCGACCTCGACGGCGTCGGAGACCAGGATCTCCCCGCCTCGTGCGACCTGGCTGACGCGCGCGGCGTGGTGAACCGCCAGCCCGACGTAGCCGTCGCCCGCGGTGTGCGCACGTCCACGGTGCACACCCATGCGAACTCGGAGCGGTGCCGGCCACTGCTCGGCCGTCAGCGCCCGCTGCGCATCGACGGCAGCTTGAACCGCGGCGGACGCCTCGGCGAAAGCGGCGAAGAACTCGTCACCGCGCCGGTCGACGACTCGGCCGCCGTTGGCCTCGATCGCCTGCTGAACGAGCTCGCGATGCCGGTCGAGCACCGGTCCGTAGTCGGCTCCCAGGTTGGCGAGCAGGCGCGTCGATCCCTCGATGTCGGTGAAGAGAAAGGTGAGGTCGTCGGCGCGCTGCTCTGGCATCTAGACCGGGAGGATCGCAGTTAGAGCCAGTCGACGACGGTTCGCCCGGCGTCGGGCAGCGGCAACGATTCGGCCTCGCCGACGACCGCCTCGCGTGCGGAGGGCGAGAGCTTCTGCCACGTCTGGATGGTGAACATTCGCTGAGCTCGTCGCCAGGTACCCACGATCTCGCCGTCCACCAGCACCGCGCCGGGCCACACGCGCGGCGTCCACAGCTCGCCGCGGTTGCCGGCGTCCGGCACCAGGAGCGCACGGTGCTCGCCGGTGCCGTGCAAGGTGTAGGCATCGCCGCTCGGCAGGAGCCTGGCAGCGGCCGTCGGTGCCGGCGCCTGGCGGATCATGGGCTCGTCGCGCGCGAGCAGCCAGGAGTCGCCGAACGGTGTTCGGACGGGGATCAGCTCCGGTCCGAGCTCGTCGAATACGTCGACCGCCTTCCGGGCCCCGACGCCCGCCCACTTGGCGAACGTCGCCGGCTCCGAGGGGCCGAACACATGCAGATGGCGGCGCGCCAGCTCGCGGGTCGCTTCGGCGGCGCTGATCTCCGGCGGCGGCACCGTCCAGACGAGCGGCCGCCGAGCGCCTTCCCACCGGATCACGAGTGTGCCGGTCAAGGCCGCGTAACGAAGGTTGTTTCCGTGCGTGCCGAGCGCCTGGCCGGCGTCGTCGTACCGCATGCGCGCCCCGGCGAGGTGCGCGTGCACTCGAGGCGCAAGATCCTCCGCCCGGCGGCGGATCATGCCGCTGTCCGGGAGCCTGCCGAGCGTGAACACGGCGAGGTCGCCTGCGTCGACGACGTAGACCTGGTACCGCGGCCCCCACACCTGCACGAGCGAGGGAGCCTCCCAGGCGGACGGCCCGGCACCGTCCACACGTGCGTGGATCGACAGCAGCGCAGCCCGCGGCATGCTGTCCTGCAGCCCCGCCCACGCCGCACGCTGCAGCGAACGCGGTCCTGCCGGCAGCCGCTGGTCCAACGCCCCGACCCGACGTCGGAACGCGAGGATCTGCGGTCGCGTGAGTGTCAGCTGCGCGGGCGTCACGTCGCTGCGGATCGTAGGCCGCGACGCGTAGCATCGCGACGGTGGACGCAGACCGTGACGCCGTGTGGACGGCGGTACAGGCGATCTACGCCGGCTTCCTGGCGGGCGACCGCTCCGCGATCGACGCGCACATCTCGCCCGACGCGACGATCTGGGACTCCGCCCACGAACCGCTCGTCCGGGGTCGGCAGGAGCTCGACGCCGTCCGCGACACTCGACCTCCCGACGGCCCGGTCCCGACAGACCTCCGAGCCACGAACCCCGTGATCGACGTCTTCGGCGACGTCGCCCTCGTGCGGCACGTGCTCGTCGTCACGTTCCCGCCCGAGGCGAACCAGCCGGAGCAGCGGATCCGCAACACCTCCGTCTGGCGGAAGGTCGGCGGCCGCTGGCTCTGCATCCACAACCACGAGGACGTCGTCAGCTAGCGTCAGAGCGTGTTCGACTACGCCTCCCGCCAGCGACGTCTCTCCGAGCGGCTCGAGCAGGCGGGCGTCGACGCGCTCTTCCTCGCCCCCTCTGCCGACCTCGAGTACCTGACCGGCGTCGAGCGCCAGATCCCCAACTTTGGGGAGGCGTCCTACGCGCACGGCTGGGTCACGGGCGCGTTCTTCCGCGCCGGCCACGACCCGGTCTTCCTCTTCCCGCGGATGTTCGCGGCCTTCGACCTGCGCGAGCAGCCGGTCGGCGAGGTGATCGTCGTCAACGAGACCGACGATGGGGCAACGATCTTCGAGAGCGTTGCGAAGGCGATCGCCACGAGGGGCGTCGTCGCGGTCGGCGACCGGGTCTGGACCGAGACGGTGCTCCACCTGGGACGCACGATCGGGTTCGAGCGTTTGCAGACCGGGTCGAGGATCGTCAACGAGCTCCGGCGGACGAAGAGCGACGAAGAGCTCGCGGCGATGGGGCGAGCCGTCGCAACGGTGGAACGAACGATGGCGGCCGTTGCGCCGCTCGTCGCGCCGGGCGTGACGATGCTCGAGCTTGCCGAGGCGGTGGAACACGAGCTACTCGCCGCCGGCTCGCGGTGCCCGTCGTTCGCGACGCACATCTTCACGGGCATCGTCGAGGGCGACTTCGACTCACACACCGAAACGGGCCGTTCGCCGATCCCGGCCGGCACCTCCGTGATGTTCGACTTCGGCGGCGTCGTCGACGGCTACTGCTCCGACTTCGGCCGCACCGTCTACTGCGGCGAGCCGCCGCAGGACTACCTCGACGCCTACGACGTGATGCTCGCCGCCTATGACGCCGGCAAGGCCGCCGCCAGGGCCGGCACACGCGCCCACGACGTGAACGCGGCTTGTCGGGCGCCGATCGAGGCTGCCGGGCTCGGCGAGCATTTCCGCCACCGCATGGGTCACGGCATCGGCATGGATGTCCACGAGCGGCCGTTCCTCTCCACCGAGGACGAAACACCGCTCGAGGCCGGCATGACCTTCACCGACGAGCCGTCGATCATCATTCCCGGCCGCTACAGCCTCCGGATCGAAAACATCATCGTGATCGAGGAGGGCGGCGGGCGGAGCCTCAACTCCTACCCCGCCGCCCTCGTCGTCAACTAGCGCCTTACTTCGGCGCGACCTTCGTAACGTCGATCGAGTACACCGCGTTGTAGACGGCGTTCTTCAGATCGGACGTCGCAACGAACACCTGCGTCGGCTGCATGAGCGGGAAGTACGGTCCGCTCGTGTTCAGCTGACGCTGGAACTGCTGGAACAGCGCCGTCCGCTTGGTCGGATCGGTGGCCACCGCGGCTGCGGCTGCCGTCTTCTCGATCGTCCCGTTGGCGCCCTTCGCCCAGCCCGCGCGCAACCCGACGAGATCGCCCGGGGCGAACGTCAGGTAGTCGGCGGGATCCGGGTAGTCCGGGCCCCAGAGCGACAGGCCGAACGCCATCTTGCCGCTGCGGTAGCTCGTGAGCCACGTGCCGGTCGGCGAGCCCGACAGCTGCACGTTGATCCCCATCGCCTGCAGGTTGGACTGCACCCGCTGCGCAAGCGTTGCGAACGGCACGCCGTTGATCGTCAGGTCGCTCGGGTATTCGAGCGTGACGCTCTGGCTCGCCTGGCCCGACGCCTGCAGCGCGGCTTTCGCCTTGGGGACGTTCTGCTTCACCGCTTCCTTCGCCGGCAATGCGCCTGCGAACATCGACGGGATGATCCCCGGCGTCTGGTAGGCGCCCGGTCCCGCCACCTGCAGGATCGACTTGTAATCGAGCCCGAAGCGGACCGCGTTCTGCCACTGCTTGTTGGAGGTCACCGCAGAGACCTGCGGATCGTTGTTCGCGAACAGCCAGAACACCCAGGTGGACGGCTGCAGCGACACCTTCACCTTCGAGTTCGACTTCAGCGACTGGGCCTGGTCGGACGCGAGGTCGATCGCGACCTCATGCGAACCGCGGCTGACGTTGATCAGCTGCGTCGCAGCGACCATGTTCCGCACGACGACCGTGTCGAAGGCCGGCTTGGTGGCGCCCCAGTACTTCGTGTTGCGCTTGAGCGTGACCTGCGACGTCGTGCTGTACGCGGAGAGGACGTACGGGCCGCTCCCCGACCCGACCGATGCGGACGAGTTGAGCCAACTCTCGGCCTTGTCCTTCTTGTCGGCGCCCACCGAGGCGGTGCCGCCGTGCGCCTTCACGAGCTTCGCGTTGACGATGCCCGTGGAGGGGTTGGCCAGGATCGCCGGCAACTGACCCGCCGGCGTCTTCGAGCGCATCACGACGCGGTACCGGCCGAGCGGCTTGATCACGACCCCGTCGAGCAGGAACGCGGGGTTCCCCTTCAGGTTGATCAGCCGGTTCAGCGAGAAGACCACGTCGGCCGACGTGAGCGGGTCGCCGTTGGCGAAGTGCACGTTCGTCTTCAGGTTGAAGATGAACGTCTTCGCGCCGTTCGACGCCTTCCACGACGAGACGAGGAGCGGGACGGCATGGGCGAGATCGCTCTTGTTGTAGGTGAAGAGCGTGTCGTAGATACCGCGGTCGATGATCGACCCGGTCGGGTCGAACGCGCGCTGCGGGTCGGAGGTCTTCAGCGTGAACGAGTTGTCGACGACGAACGTCGACCCGGCGGCGTGGTGAGAGGACGTGGCGAGCGCAGCGGCCGCGCAGACGAGCGCCGTCAACGCGACCAGCGGCACAGTCAAGCGCCATCTGTGCGAGGTGAAACGATTCAATTCGACTCCTTGATTTGGGGGCTTCTCCAGACTATTGGACGCTGTGAGGCGCCTCCAAGTTGGGGAGCGGCTCCGGCGGCACGCCCGGGCTCTGCAACCAGCAGGCTGAGGCTCGCTCGGGAGTCAGCTCCATGAGGGGCGGATCCTCGTTTCGGCAGCGGTCGAACGCGTAGGAGCAGCGCGGGTGGAATCGGCAGCCGGACGGGGGCCGCGCCGGGTCGGGCACTTCCCCGGGGAGGCTCTCGGGCAGGACGCCCGCCCCGTCCGCGCGAGGCACCGCCGCGGTCAGGGCTTCGGTGTAGGGGTGGGCCGGCCGCTCCCAGAGCGGCACGGTTGGCGACGTCTCGACCATCCGGCCGAGATACATCACCGAGACGTCGTCGGCGACGTGCCGGACGATCGCCAGGTCGTGCGAGATCAGCAGCAGCCCCACGTCGAGCTCGCGCGACAGGTGCCCCAGCAGGTTCGCGAGCTGTGCCTGCGCCGACGCGTCGAGTGACGCGAGCGGCTCGTCCAGGACGATCACGGATGGGTCGGCGGCGAGCGCGCGGGCGACCGCGATCCGCTGTCGCTGTCCGCCCGAGAACTCGTGCGGGTAGCGCCGGATAGCGTTCGCAGGCAGGCCGACGAGCTCGAGCAGGTCGCGGACTCGGGCCTGTCGGTCGCCAGCCCCGACTCCGTCGGCGACCTGGCTGCCGATCGTCCGGCGTGGGTTGAGGGAGGAGTACGGGTTCTGGAAGACGAGCTGGAGCCTGACGAGCTCCGTGGGGCGCGCCCGCCGGCCCAGCGGGCTCACCGGCCGACCCTCGAACGTAACCGTGCCGCCCGCCGTTTTGACGAGGCCGACCGCGGCGCGCGCGAGCGTCGACTTGCCGCACCCGGACTCGCCGACGAGGCCGACGATCCGGCCGCGCTCGACCGAGAGGCTTGCTCCCGCGACCGCGCGAACTCTGCCCCCGCGGCCGTGGTAGTCGACGACGACGTCGTGCAGCTCGAGCGCGCTCATGCGTGGACGAACGGATCGACGTGACACGCGAGACGCCGGTCTCCGGCGGGTGCCAGGGGCGGCACGACCGAACGACACTCGTCGACGACGAACGGGCAGCGCGGGTGGAAGGCGCAACCCGCAGGAATCCGCCCCGGCGTCGGCGGAGCTCCGCCGATCGCGATGAGATCCTGCTCCTTCGGCGCCTCCGGATGCGGGAGGGCATCGAGGAGTGCGCGCGTGTAGGGATGGCGTGGCCGCTGCAGGACGTCTTCGCGCGCACCTGACTCGACCACGCGGCCGGCGTAGAAGATCGAAACGCGGTCGGCGATCGAGGAGAGGACGCCGAGGTCGTGGGTGATCAGGACGACCGCCAACTCGTGCTCGCGGCGGAGCCGGTCGAGCAGCCGCAGGATCCCCGCCTGCACCGTCACGTCGAGTGCCGTCGTCGGCTCGTCGGCGATCAGGAGCCGCGGTCGGCACGCCAGGGCGATCGCGATCGCGATTCGTTGGCGCATCCCTCCCGAGAACTGGTGCGGAAACCGGCGGAGCGCCGTGTGCGGGTCGGGGATCCGCACGTCGGAGAGCAACTCGACGGCACGCTCGTTGGCGCGCTTCCGGTCGAGCCCCAGGTGCAGTCGCACGTGCTCGGTCAGCTGCTTGCCCACCGAGAGCATCGGGTGCAGCGACGTGAACGGATCCTGGAAGACCATCGCGATGTCGCGCCCCGAGATGCTCTGGAGGCGACGTCGCGGGATCGCGATCAGATCGTCGTCGCCGAAGCGCGCCGTCCCCTCGACCGCGGAGCCTTCCGGCAGCAGGCCGAGCAGCGCGAGCATCGAGACGGTCTTGCCGCTGCCGCTCTCCCCGGCGATGCCGAAGACCTCGGCCGGCCGCACCTCGTAGTCGACGCCGTCGACCACCGTCACCTCGCCGGCCGGTGTCGGCAGCCGCACCCGTAGCCCCTCGACCGCGAGGACGCTCACGGCCCCTCCTCGGCGCGCCGCGCCGTCCGCGGGTCGAAGACGTCGCGCAGGGAGTCGCCGAGGAAGTTGAACGCCAGCACGACGGTGAAGATCGCGAGGCCGGGGAACGTCCCGATCCACCACCACTGGAAGTACTGCGTGCCCTCCGCGACCATCGCCCCCCACTCCGCCTTCGGCGGCTGCGCGCCGAGGCCGAGGAACGACAGGCCGGAGAGCAGCAGGATCGCGGTTGCGAGGTCGAGCGTCGCGAGCACGAAGATCGGGCCGGCGACGTTCGGAAGGATGTCCCGGAACAGCGTCTTGCGGCTCGAGGCACCGAGCAGCCGCGCCGATTGCACGTACTCCGATTCGCCGACGGAGAGCACGAGCCCGCGCGAGACGCGTGCGTACGACGGCCACGCGACGACGACGATCGCGAGCGCCGCGTTGAGCAGGCCGCGGCCGAGAACGGCGGCGACGACCATCGCCAGGATGATCGCGGGGAACGCGAAGACGAGGTCGGTGAGGCGCATCAGGATCCCGTCGACAGGGCCGCGAAGGTAGCCGGCGACCGCGCCGACCGTACTGCCGATCGTGGCTGCGATGAAGACCAGGATCAGCCCGATCGGGAGCGAGACCCGCGAGCCCATGATCACACGGCTGAAGACGTCGCGACCGAGCTCATCCGTGCCGAAGAGGTGCGACCACGACGGGCTCTGGGCGGGCACGGCGTTCTGAGCAAGGGCGTTGTAGGGCGCGATCAGCGGCGCGAAGATCGCGATCAGGATCCAGGCGATGGCGATGACGGCGCCCGTGATCGCCAGCGGCTGGCGCCACGCCGCGGAGATCGTGAAGCGCCTGCGCGGTGCGGCGACCTCGAGGCTCAGCTCGGTCACGTGAGCCGGATCCTCGGATCGATGACCCCGTACAGGATGTCGACGACGAAGTTGACGCTCACGTAGACGACGGCGACGAAGATGCTCACGCCGGCGATTGCCGGCACGTCGAGGTTGACGGCTGCCTCGTACGCGTACTGGCCGATTCCCGGCCAGGAGAAGATCTTCTCCACGAGCACAGCGCCGGTGAGGACGTTCGCGAAGACGAGCCCGAGCACGGTGATCACGGATGGGAGCGCGGCGCGCAGGATGTACCGGACGACGACGATGCGCCCGGGCAGCCCCTTCGCTCGTCCGGCGCGCACGTAGTCGTTCCCCATCACCTCGAGCACCGCCGAGCGCGTGAACCGGGTGAGGAGGCTGACGTTGAACGCCGCGAGCACGAGCGCCGGCAGGATGATGTGGTGGAACGCCTGCCCGAAGAGTCCGAAGTCGCCCTGCAGCAGCGCATCGATGGTGTACAGGCCGGTGACGTTGTGCGGCGGGTCGACACCCGGGTCGAGGCGCCCGGCACCCGGGAACCAGTTGAGCTTGTAGAAGCCGACGTACAACGCGACGAGCGCGATCCAGAACGTCGGCATCGAGATGCCCGCGAGTGAGGTGACGCGGAGGGCATGGTCCGTCGGACGGTTCCGCCGGAGCGCTGCGATCACACCGAACGCGATCCCGACGAACGCGGCGAACATCACCGAGTAGAGCGCGAGCTCGGCCGTCGCCGGGATGAACTGTCCGAGGTCGTGCGTCACCGCTTCGTGCGTGAGCGACGACTGTCCGAGGTCGCCGTGGACCACGTGGTTGAGGTAGAGCACATACCGCTCGGGGAGCGGCTTGTCGAGGCCGTAGTGATGCTCGAACGCCGCGACAGCCGCCGGATCGCCGGCGGCCTGCTCACCGAGGGTCGTGGCGACCGCGTTCGACGGCACGAGCTGCGTCAGCAGGAACACGACGGCGGTGATGCCGACCAGCAGGAACACGAACGCCAGCAGCCGCCGGGCGACGAACCGGACCAGCCCGTTGGTACGGCCGAAGCGCGGCCGGCGAAACTCGGTGATCGGCGTCGGGGCCGTCGTCAACGGACGACCGATCGTACTCTGTCGGCTGTGGGGTCCAACCAGCCAGTGGTGGTCGGCCGCCGACGCGAACTCGGGTTGATCGACGCGTTTCTGACGCGCGCTACTGATGGCGCCGCGTCGCTCGCCGTCAGGGGCCCAGCGGGAATCGGCAAGACGACTGTCTGGCAAGCCGGCGTCGAACTCGCCGCCGAGCGAGGCTGGCGGGTGCTCGTGGCGCGGCCGGCCGGGGTCGAGGCGTCGCTCTCGTTCGCCGGGCTCGTCGACCTGTTCGCGCAGGTCGACGACGCAGCGCTCGACGGGCTGCCGGCGCCGCAACGGCGCGCGCTCGCGGCGGCGCTCCTTCGGGACGACCCGGTCGACGGCCGCATCGACTCCCGCGCTCTCGCGACGGCGACCGCGACGGCCTTGCACGAGCTCGCTCGCAGGCAGCCGGTCCTCGTTGCGGTCGACGACGCGCAGTGGCTCGACACGGCGACGGTGGACGCGCTCTCCTTCGCGCTCCGGCGTGGCACCGAGGCGAGGATGGGCGTCCTCTGCTCGATCCGCACCGACGCCGGCGGTCTGGACACCTTCGAGGCCGCGCTGCCCCAGGAGCGGCGGGCCGATCTCATCCTGAGGCCGCTCACCGTCGCGGCGATCCACGAGGTGATCCGTGCACGCCTCGGTCGCTCGCTACCGCGTCCGACGGTCGTGAGGATCGTCGAACGCACGGAAGGCAACGCCTTCTACGCGCTCGAGATCGCGCGAGAGCTCGTTCGCCGCGGGGAAGACACCCCGGGCGAGCTGCCGGTACCTGCAAGCGCGCAGGAGCTCGTGCGCCTGAATGTCGGAAGCCTGCCGCGCGAGACCCGTGACGCGCTGCTGCTCGCATCGGCGCTGGTCGCGCCGACGACCGCCGTCGCCTCGGCCGAAGCCTTCGAACCGGCCGAGGATGTGGGCGTCGTCCGCGTCGACGCCGCGGGTCGCATCCACTTCGAGCATCCGCTGCTCGCCGCTGCGCTCTACGAGTCCGTTTCCCCTGCGCAGCGTCGCGACGTGCACCGCCGGCTGGTCGACCTCGCGGGCGACCCCGAGACACGCGCTCGGCACCTGGCCCTTTCCATCGACGGGCCCGACGAAGCCGTCGCCGCAGAGCTCGACGCCGCTGCGACGCACACCGCCGCGCGCGGGGCCTCGGCGGCCGCAGGCGAGCTGGCGCGGCTCGCACTCCAGGCAACGCCCGACACCGCGCACGAGGCCTGCGCCCGGAGAACGCTCCTGCTTGCCCACTACCTGCTCGATGCGGGCGAGTCGGCTGCGTCGCGGGCCGCGCTCGAAGCGTTCGACGCCTCGTCGGTGGACGGCGACCTCCGCGCAGAGCTGCTGCGCAACCTCGGTAACTGCCTCTGGTACGAGGGTGAGCGCGAGGCCGGCTATCGCCTCGTCGTCGACGCGCTCGAGCACGCCCGCGATGACGACCTTGCTGCACGCACGCATGCCGCCGCCGCGTGGCTCTGGCACGACGGCGATCTGGACCGTGCGATCGAGCATGCCGACGCGGCAGTCACGCTGCTCGACCCGGACGAGCATCCAGGGCCGTACTCCTGGTCGCTCCTCCTCGGCACCTATCTCCGGCTCCTGAACGGCGACGGCGACGACGAAGCGGCCTTTCGACGCGGCCGCGAGCTGCAGAAGCAGCCGATCGACTGGGACGACACGAGTCCCGTGCTGGGAATGTGGCCGATCTTGCACGATCGTTTCTCGGAGGCGCGTGTGTTGTACGAGGTCGGCCTCGGGCGCGCACAGTCGGAAGGGGACGTGACCAGCGTTCAGGGAACGCTCGTCCGGCTCGCGGAGCTCGCGTGCTGGATGGGCGACTGGGCCGAGGCTGATCGTCTGGCCGACGAGTGCATGGCGCTGGCCGACCGCACCGCCTCGTCGACGCAGCTCGGGGGCTCGCTCTACGCACGCGGCCTCGTCGATGCCCACCTCGGCCGACTCGAAGAAGCACGAGCGGTCGGCGAGGAGATCGTGGCCACGTTAGGGGCAACCACGCAGGGATTGCTCGGCCACTGGCTGCTCGGCTTCGTCGCGCTCTCGCTCGCCGACCCGGCGACGGCGGACCGCGAGTACACACGAGCGCAGGCGATCGTCGATGCGCAGGGGCAACGCGAGCCGGCCCGCTACCGCTTCCAGCCCGATCACATCGAGGCGGTCGTCGAGCTTGGTGACGTGACGCGTGCGCGCGCGATGCTCGCGACGCTCGAGCAGCGGGCGGCCGTGTTTCCCCGTCCGTGGATCCTCGCCACGAACGCCCGTTGCCGCGCGTTGGTCGCCGCTGCCGAGGGCGACTTGACAGCGGCCGCCGCGGCTGCCGCGGAAGCGCTGGTTCAGCACGAGCAGCTCGAGATGCCGTTCGAGCGGGCACGCACGCTCCTGGTGCAGGGCCGGATCCTGCGACGGTTGAAGCAGAAGCGCGAGGCGCGCGCGGCACTCGACCAGGCGCTCGCGGGGTTCGAGCAGCTCGGCGATGTGATGTGGGCGAGAACGACCGCTTCGGAGCTGCGCCGGCTGGCAACGCGACGCGCCCCCGACGCACTGACACCGACCGAGCGGCGGATCGCCGAGCTCGCCGCCTCCGGTCTCTCCAACCCGGAGATCTCGGCGCGCGTCTACGTCTCCCGGAAGACCGTGGAGGCGAACCTCGCACGGGTCTACCGGAAGCTCGGCATCTCGTCGCGCGCGCAACTCGGTCAGGCGCTGGCCGGGGAGGCAGAGCCGATTTCGTAGGGAGTTCCCTCTTTCCGCGGCGATGGTGCGGCCCTTAACGTCGGTCGCCATGGAGGAGGGGGAACGGGAGAGCTTCGTCGCCGAGTGCTACTGGCCCGACGTCGACGACGCCGACCTCGCCACGCTCGACCAACGCATCGACCGGGTGATCGCCGAACTCGCCGACTCGGGAAGGGCGGTTCGATATCTCGGCTCGATCCTGCTGCGCGCGGACGAGGTCGTCCTCTGCCAGTTCGAGGGACCCGCGGACAGCGTCCGCGAGGTCGCCGAACTGGCAGAGGTCCCGTTCGAACGCATCCTCGCCACCGCCCACTCGCCCTGGCCGCTTTCACGAACCGGAGGACTCGAATGAACCTGAAGCCCGCCCTCAAAGCCATCCTGGCAGTCGCGGTCGCCGCAGTGCTCGCCGCCGCGTTCGGCGGCGCGCCCGCCGTCTCCGCCCCGACCGAATCGACGACCGCCGTCGCGTGCACGCTGCTCTCGTCCAGCCAGCTCCAATCGACCCTCGCCCTCAGCCAGTCGACCGTTCTCAGCAGCAACGTCCCGACCGGTGCGCTGTCCGAGGACGTCGACACCCAGTGCGGCTGGGGCGTCTGGAGCGGCGCTCCGCCAACCAGTCCGGCGGCGACGTTCGCGCTCGCACGGGCCGGCCATGCCGCCCAGATCGGGATCGAGACGTGGGCACCCAACAAGGGTCACCAGCGGAGCTGGGTCGCCACGGACTTCACCAAGCTGACCGGCAAGCTGGCGCACGAATCGGCCACGTTCCCGGGGCTCTTCGCGTCCGCCGGCATGCCGTCGCACACGATCCGTGTACCCAAGCTCGGCCATGCCGGGACCGGCTTCACCACTGCGGCGTCCGGACCGGCCAAGGGGCTGACCGTTGCGATCGGCTGCTGGTGGGAGAAGAAGTCCTACAAGGCGATCTGTGTCTTCGACGAGGAGGCAGCGTCGAGGCCAGTGACAGCAGACCTGGGCACGCTCGCGAAGATCGCCGTCGCGAAATTCCTCGGGTAGCGCGATGAGAGGAGCACCGATGCGCACCGTTCTCGCAACCGCAGTCGCCGCCGCAACGCTGCTCGCCCCGGCCGCGACCGCCCGGGTCGCGTTCAGCGGCGACCCGTGCAAGCTCGTGACGACGAAGCAGGTGGCGGCCTTCGGCGTCCCGACGGCCTGCAAGCCGACGACCCTCAAAGGCCCAGGGTTCACAGCGAGCGACGCTAGGTGGAATCCGAAGGCGACCGGGGCCCAGCCCCACTTGTTCGTCGGTGTCAACACGTACGCGAGCCGCTCCGGCCCGGTCTGGCAGATCGGCATCCAGACACTCTCGAAGCTTCCCGGCCACGCCAAGAAGGTCAGCGGGATCGGGAGTGCCGCCTACGAGTCCGGGGGCGACGGCTCCACGCTCTCGGTGATCAACTTCGTCGTCGGGAACCAGATCGTGGACATCAACCTGCGAACACCGACCCCGCCGACGTCGCTCGCGCAACTGAACGCGCTCGCGAAGTCGGTCGCGGCGAAGCTCTAGGAGGTTTGGCGGAATGCCCTGCGGCAGGAACCTGTATTTCGCCAAATCCTCCTAGTCATCAGCGATCTCTGCGTGGCGCTCCGCCACGCAGAGACGCGCCCAGTACTCGGCACGCTCGACGATCCGCTCGGCCAGCGCCTCCCGGTCGCCTGCGCCGTTCGCGACCTGGATTCGGACCTGATGCACGGATGCCTCGACGCTTCCGTCGGTCTCCAGCCGCTCCTCGGAGATGATCGAGACCTCGCCGACCTCGTCGAGCAGCCACGCTGCGAGCCGGTCGATTTCTGCCCGCGTGGCATCCCGCCCGGCGAAGACGCCAAAATTGACGCAGACCTCGATTGCCGGCTGCTCAGACTCGCTGACGATGAACGCCATTGCTGGTCCCATGGAGATGAGATAGCCCGAATCGCGCCACGCATAACCTCGGGGCGCGGTGATCACTCGATCGAGGGACGTTGCACCCTTGGCGATCCGTCTACCGGACGGCGTGCGTGAGCCTGCGTCCTGTGGTCGCTTTCGGCAACGCTTGGACGGGCGGCTCGGCCGGCCGTAGCTCGGGCGAGAGGATCTCCACGAGCGCCTCCCCGCAGTCCGCGTCGAAGGCTGTGCCGGTTTCGCTGCGCAGCAGCTCGAGCGCGCGCTCGGGTGTCCAGGCCGCGCGATAGACCCGTGGTGAGACGAGGGCGTCGTAGACGTCGCAGACCGCCAGGATCCGGGTTTCAAGTGAAAGTTCGTTCGCCTCGATCCCACGCGGGTAGCCACTGCCGTCGAGACGCTCGTGGTGGTCGAGGACGAGGTGGACGACGGTGTCGTTGAAGCCGCCGAGCTCGGTCAGCAGTTCGTAGCCGTGTGCCGGATGGCGCTTGATGACCGCGAACTCGGCGTCGTCGAGCGGCCCCGGCTTCTGCAGGATCGAGTTGGGGACCGAGAGCTTGCCGATGTCGTGGAGCAGACCGCCAATCGCCAGCGCGCGTAGCCGCGCCGCCGTCAGGCCGAACCGCTCGCCGATCGCAACGGCGAGCGCAGCAACGCGGCGGGTGTGCTCCTCGGTCGAGCTGTCTTTCTCCGCCAGCCTGACCATCAGGGCGCGCACGCGGGCGCCGAGGAACGCCTCCTCGGCCGCGACCATCTCGGATGCGCTCAGGTCACCCGCGAGGGGACGCGACTGGCCGGCGCGATAGAG
>DASYPH010000053.1:0-4641 GCA_036006925.1 Gaiellaceae bacterium | reverse complement strand
GTGTCTGCTCTTGTCCTCTGACTAGAGTCGAGTGGGAGCAGGCAGCCACGTAGAAGGGGGCTCTTTCGATGGCAACACTCAGCGAGAAGCAGGCGGCGCTCTTCACCGACCGCAACTGGGGCGTGATCGCGACCATCCGCGAGGATGGATCACCACAAGCCACACCCGTCTGGATCGACTACGACGGCGAGAACGTGCTGATCAACAGCGCCCACGGGAGGACCAAGGTCAAGAACATCGAGCGCGATCCGCGCGCGACCGTCACGGTGCTACCCGCCGCCGACCAGCAGAGCGGCTACGTGATGGTGAGCGGCACCGCCACGATCGTTGAGGAAGGCGCGTTCGAGCACATCAACATGCTCGCGAAGAAGTACTTGGGCGAGGACAAATATCCGTACCTCGGTCCGGGCGAGAGGCGCGTGATCATCCAGATCCAGCCCGAGCGCGTCGACGGCTACGGCGCAGGCGGGTAGTCGCCGCCTGCGCCGCAATGTGCCGAATCGACTAACGCTGAACGACCTTGTGGACCTCCAGGTACTCGATCGAAGGTGGCCCGTCTCCGAAGCCCGCCGCGGTACGGACCGCCAAGACCTTCTCGCCCCACGCCTCGGCCTGTTCACGCGAGTCCCAGACCTCAAAGACTCGAATCTTTCCGTCTTCGCCGACCGCTGCCGCGTGAAACGCGCCCCCGGCCGGTGGGGTGTCGCCGACACCGAGCTTCTCGCGCATCTGGTCGTACTCGTCGGGTGTGATCCCCGTCTTGACGAACCTTGCTGTCGCCACACCAACCCTCCTCGGTAGATGCGTCGACACTACTCCGATCCGGCTGGGATCGACCTCCGTTACCGAACCCGTCCGTTACGACACGCACTCAGGCGGATCCTCGAACAACTGGCACGGGCGAGAGTGCGTCAGCTCCTGAAGAGGCCGTACCGGGGCGCATCCACCGACGGCTCGCGCGATTCAACAGTGGCTATCCCCGCAGTCAGACGCGCGAAGAAGTCGGGTCTTGACGGGGGTACCTCAACAGGGTTCGTCGAGAGGCCAGAACGAAAGGCTCAAGCGTACGGACGCTCGCCGAGGCGAGAGGGGATTCGGCAAACTGGCGCGTATGAGTGCACCGGCCCACGGTGGGTACGTCGTCTTTCAGCAGGTCAACGACGACGACTGGCGGCTAATCGGTGCGGTAAATCGACGGCCGGGGCTACCGGCCCGCCGCTCCCGAGGGCAGGCCGTCCGCGACGTGATCGGTCGGGAACCGACGGCTGTTGAAGTGTTCGCCGTCTTGCCGCGCAGCGAGTGGCGCAACGGTCTCGACCACCCATAGCCGCGCGATCCGCTCAGGCGTCATTGCGCATCACTGGCGCAAGCGAGGCGATGGCTCGGCGGTCGTTCCCGCACAGGACGCCCTGACAAGAATCGGCCTCGCGGCCATGACGAGACCGGTGTCGAACGGTGACGTGCTCAATCCTGTCGGAGCCGGGCCCGCCCGGCGACGCGCCCAACTCCGACCGCGCCCGAACTAGGGCGTGTGAACGCTGTGCAGGTTGACAACCTCTTGGGCGATCTCGACCGGAACATTCGGCTTCACGTTCTCGTCGAACCAGGAGTCGTGCTGCTCCTGAGTTTCCCAGACCTCGGCCACAACGAGACCGCCGGCGTCTTCATAGGAGACATGGAACAGAAAACCCGGCTGCTTCTTGAGCTGCGCGACGATGGCTGGTGCGATCTCGTCGTACTGCGCCGTGCTCATTGGGGCACGGTGTCGAATCAGGACTGCCATTGACGATCCTCTCGCTCGGGGATACCGGGATCGACCGTACACGCGACGTTTCGTTCCCGTGGCCATGACATCAAACCTTCACCCGTGCACTGGTCTGATCAGGCGTCATTTGTGAACGCTGGGCACACGAGCCAGCCGGTGTCTGACACCACAGGTGTCAGACACCCTTGCGGCCCGACGCCGAGCTCAATCGTCAGGGTGCATTGCGGAACACTGGCGCAGGCAACGCTGGTTCCACCCGAGCCGGGGGCGTCCGCCTAGCCTTCAAGCGAGTCCGAGAGGCGCGGTGAAGCGTCCCGGATACACGGGGGCGATCTGATGGGCGAGCTTCATTGCGGGCCGGTCGGCGAGGAGCGGCTCGAGTTCGTCGATGAGGGCTGCCAAGCGGACGCAGGTAGCGAGCTGGAAGTCGGCCGCGTTCGGGAACTCGCCCCCGACGACCCCCGCGCCGATCGCAGCGTCGACACGGTCTAGGCTTGCCGGAAGCTTCTCAAGCGCTCGCCTCGCGCGGTCGCGGCTGATGCGAATCGTGGCCAGCACGAGCGGCGCGAACACAGGCATAGCCGCGCCAAGCAACCGCGGTGAGACCGGGATGTCGGAGGCGACCGCGATCGGCGCGAGCGCCGCCGAGTCCCGCTTGGCCGCCCACTGCGCGAGCGTCCGCACGGTGTCCTGCAAGTCGGCGTCCGCCCACGCCTCAAGCTCCTCCACCCGCTGCCGTTCGGTCGGATCGGACGGAAACAACGCCGGCTCCGGCACCATTTCCTCCAGCACCCGCGCGATCCGCGTCGAGCCCTGCACGCGCCTGCCGTCGATTCGCAGCACCGGCACCGTCCGCTCGGAGTAGCCCAGTAGCGGCAGGACCAGCTTGTGCAGCTGGTTGGGCAAGTCACGCCGCACGTAGGCGATGCCCTTGTACTGGAGCATCAGCTCCACCGCCAGAACCGGATGCGAAGCCGGAATCCCCGTCAACCGCACGCCGTTCGCAGCAGCCCCCGACGACATCGTCATTCGAGACACCACACGAGGATACGCCGCTCGTCTGTGGCGCAGACGACATCAAGCGGTTCGGGGGACTGAGCACTCGCCCAAGCGGGCGATATCTCGTCCGAGACTCTTGCCAGCGCTGCGGGCGTCGTCGCAATCGCCTGGACGGAGCAGGTCAGGGGACATTCGCGAACGCTCGCGCAGTCCAGACGGTTCCTGAGCTCGTGGGACATGCCTTGCCGAAAGGCGAACAGAAGAAGGCCCGCCGGAGCGGGCCCTCTCGGTCGTGGCGTGCCGTGTGATTGCGCGTCAGTGGTTGCCGACGGGCTCGAAGTAGTTCGCGGTGGCGTAGTTTGCGACGTTCGTTCCGAGCTGAACCGCTTGCACGTCGGCTGTGCGGAAGTGGAGCCCCGCCCAGATGCGGGCCTCGACGATTTCATCAACCGTTTGCGAGAAGCTGGTGAACGTGCGCGTCGCCGGTCCGCCGGGATTCACGAAGCTGCTCGTGATCTGGTAGCCGCCCGCGGGTGCGTCGCCGAAGAACATCCGCAGCACGGTTGTGTGCGAGCTGTCGAGCCCGAGGTGGCCCGATGAATTCTCCGGATACGGTGCGGAGATCAGGGGCGTCCACATCAGGTCGGGAGACGTCGCGGGGTTGCCATCCAGGGCCCCCTTGCGAATCGCTTGGAACGGCCTCCAGAAGTCGAAGTGGTACTTGCTGTTCCAGGTGTTGATCGCCGCGTCCGCTGCCGCGAGGTTCTCCATCGCGAGAAGCTCGGCGGCATCCGAAACGCTCAAATCGTTCCGGACGATGAGTTGGCGGGCGACGTCGTTCCAGCTCGCAACGGGGTTGCTCTGCCACCACTTCGCGATGTACGTCTGCGCACTCGTACGGGTCGAGGGTGTCAGAACGCCGTCGCCACCGATCGCCTTCACTTCGTTGAAGTCAGCCGCCCAGGCGGCGCTAGTGAGCGCAGGGGGACCGGCGCCTCGAAACTGCGACGGGCTCTGCATCAGGAACGGCTTGACGCCCCCGACCCAGGGGGTCGGGTCTTGCACCGTCGTCCCGTTCGGAGCCACCGGATCCCAATGGCCCGGCGCGCTATTTGGCACCCACTGAGATGCTCCGAATCGTCCATCGCCCTGCCTTGCATCGATCATGGCCTGCGCCGCGGCAGTCCCGGCAGCGACTCCCATATGCTTGAAGGGCGAGTCGGGTATTGCGTCCTGCGATGCGTTGTACTGCGTCTCCAGTGAAGCAAGCACGCTATTTCTCGTCGGGAAAGCGATGGTTTGAGGAACGGTTTCGACGATGTTCTTAAGAACGAGGTACGCCGCCGTCGCAACCGCCGCTTCGTCGGAAGCTGTGCTTCCGAACCGCCTCTGCAGGAGGTACGGCCGGCGATGCTTCGGCGTGATCGCATTGACCGCGTCGTACACAGCCCCCTGCACCATTCCCACGCTGATCTGAGACGACGGCGCCGCTCCGCCTGCCGGCTGCGGAAGCCCGGTGAGCGTGTTCACCGCAATGGAATTCCACTGCGTGACTGCGCTAGCGTCTGGCTCGGCGGGTGGCGCGGCCGACGCCCCGATGACACCGAGCGCCCCGACGAGCGCGAGCGCGACCATTGCCGCGAGCCACAGGAATTGCCGACGCGCCATTCCTACTCCCCTCGTTGACTAGGACTTTGTTACTTCTGTAGCAAACCACGTCCCTACTTCTGTATCAAGGGACCGGCGATGTCGCAGCGTGAACCTTACGAACGCTCCGTCGGCGCAGGTCGTAGGCGCAGTCGTAGGACAGGTACCTCGCACCGGAGTGCCAGGTAGTTGCCGTGCGCCACCGTCTGGCCTGATTCCCGAACTAGTGG
>DASYPH010000052.1:0-6568 GCA_036006925.1 Gaiellaceae bacterium | reverse complement strand
TGCTGATCGCGCCGTTCGCCTTCGGACTCGCCCTGCTCGCCGGTCTCTACGCGTTCGGCGAGGTTTCAGGCGGCCACTTCAATCCCGCCGTCTCACTCGGGCTCTTCCTCGACCGGCGCCTGACGATCACGGATCTCTTCGGCTACTGGATCTTCCAGTTCTTCGGCGCGATCCTCGCGTCGTTGGTGCTCGCCCTCGCCACCTCCCGGCACCAGGTCGCGCTGACGGCGACCGTGCCCTTGTCGAACGGAACGGCGATCGTGATGGAGATCGTGTTCACGGCGATCTTCGTGTCGGTGATCCTGGCCGCGAGCAGCAGCAGCCTCTACTCGGGCAGCGCGTTGATCGCGATCCCGTTGACGCTGCTTGCCGCCCACTTTGCAGCGATCCCGTTCAGCGGCTCGTCGCTCAACCCGGCCCGAAGCCTCGGCCCGGCAATCGTCGGGAACACGTGGAACGGGATCTGGATCTACCTGATCGCACCGCCGCTCGGCGCGATCATCGGCTGGGTCGTGCATACCGTCGTGGTGAAGGGGGACACCCACCTCGGCGACGATTTCGTGGAGATCGAGGACGAGGTCCTCGCCGGCCCGGCGACCGAGTAGGAACGTCCGTTCGGCTGCGTACCCTGACGCCATGAGGTCGAGTCGATGATCGCCCGGCTTCGCGGCCGGATCAGCGGACGTGCGGGGTCCGGGCTGATCGTCGATGTCAACGGCGTCGGCTACCTCGTCAACGCGACGCCCTCGGTGCAACGGCTGGGCGACGGCGAGGTCACGATCGAGATCCACACGGTGGTGCGGGAGGACGCGCTGCAGCTGTTCGGCTTCGCGACGGCCGACGAGCGTGAGCTCTTCGAGCTGCTGCTCGGCGTCTCCGGCGTCGGGCCGAAGGTCGCGCTCGCAATCCTCTCGGGGTCGACGCCCGCCGAGCTCCGGCGGGCGATCGCGCGCGACGACGTGAAGCGGTTCCAGGCGATCCCGGGCATCGGACTCAAGACCGCCCAGCGGGTTGTTCTCGAACTGAAGGCCGCGGTCGCCGACATTCCGACCGAGAGCACGGACTTCGCGGCGCGCGATGCACTCGTCGAGCTGGGGTGGACGCTCGTCGATGCCGATCAGGTGCTTGCCGACGTCGACTCGTCGCTGCCGGTCGCCGAGCAGGTGAGGGCGGCACTTCGGATGGCGGCGTGAGCCAGTTCCTCGCACCCGTGCTCGCCGACGCGGAGGAAGAGGTCGAGCGCACGCTTCGCCCGCGCTCGCTGGCCGACTTCGTCGGGCAGGAGCGCGTCAAGGAACAGCTAGAGATCGCGCTCGCCGCAGCCAAGGCGCGTAACGAGGCTCTCGACCATCTTCTGCTCGCCGGGCCGCCGGGCCTGGGCAAGACGTCGCTGGCGCAAATCGTCCGGAACGAGCTGGGCGTCGGGATCCGCCAGATCGCCGGGCCGGGGTTGGAGCGTAAGGACATCGCGGCGATCCTGACGTCGCTCGAGCCGCGTGACGTGCTGTTCATCGACGAGATCCACCGCATCAGCCGCGCGGCGGAGGAGATCCTCTACCCGGCGCTCGAGGACTTCCGCCTCGACATCGTGATGGGGCAGGGGCCGGCCGCGCGAACGCTGACGCTCGACCTCCCGCAGTTCACGCTCGTCGGAGCCACGACTCGAACGGGCCTGCTGACCACGCCGCTGCGCGACCGGTTCGGTCTCACCTTCCGCCTCGACCTGTACGCCGCCGACGAGCTCGCGCAGATCGTCCGCCGCTCTGCACGGATTCTCGACGTCGAGCTAGCCGAGGACGCGGCGGAGCTCGTCGCGGGCCGCTCGCGTGGCACCCCGCGGATCGCGAACCGCATCCTCCGCCGTGTCCGTGACGTCGCCGAGGTGCGGCACCAAGGAATCGTCACCACCGAGATCGCCGAGGAGGCTCTCGCCTTGCTCGAAGTCGACGCCGTCGGGCTCGAGCGCTTCGACCGCGAGCTCCTCCGTTGCGTCGTCGAGCGCTTCGGCGGCGGTCCCGTCGGCCTATCGACGCTCGCGGTCGCACTCGGCGAGGAGTCCGAGACGATCGAGGACGTCTACGAGCCGTTCCTGCTCCAGCTCGGGTTCCTGCAGCGCACGCCGCGAGGCCGGATCGTCACCGATCTCGGCCGGGCGCACCTCGGCCAGGTCGCGGACGGCAGCACCTTGTTCTGAAAGCTGGTTACCTTGGGTCCGTGGAGGGCCGCACGAACGACACGCTCGTCTTCCTGCCGGCGTGGAACGAGGAGGAGAACCTGCCTGCCGTCCTCGACGAGCTGCACTCCGAGCTCCCGGACGTCGACATCCTCGTCGTCGACGACGGTTCCACCGACGGGACCGCCGGCGTTGCCGCCGCCCGGAAGGCCACGGTGCTCTCGTTCGCCGCCAACCTCGGCCTGCCGGCCGCGATCGCGGCGGGGTACAGTCATGCGGTCGAGCAGGGATACACGTTCTGCGGGCGCGTCGATTCGGACGGGCAGCATCCTGCAAGCGAGCTGAAGCGGCTCCTCGAACGCGTACGGGCAGACACGTGTGACGTCGCCATCGGCTCGCGGTTCGCGACGGGTGACGGCTTCGAGGCTCGGCGATACACCTCGAGCCCGGCGCGCCGGTTCGGCACCTCGCTGCTCCGCCGCTCGATGGGGGTCCTCTTGCGGAGGCCGTTCCTCGACGCGACGAGCGGGATGTACGCGGCGAACGAGCGAGCGCTGCCGATCCTGGCGCTCCCGTACACGAGCGACGCACCCGAGGTGCAGGCCATCCTGCGCCTGCACGACGCAGGGTTGCGGGTCGACGAGGTTCCGGTGCACATGCGTCCGCGGGCGAGTGGCGAGTCGAAGCTGCAAGGGAAAAAGGCGGTCATGCTCGTGGTCACGGTGATGGCGACGCTGTTCGCGTTCGTCCGCGTGCGGCACCGCTTCGGTCGTGGCTGATCCGGTTCGCGTCGTCGCGGTACTCGGTTACTCCGGCCGGCGTTCCGATGTCCTCGATCCGATCTGCGTCGTGCGCCTGCGGCGTGCCGAGCAGTTGGCGGCGGGTGCTCGCGCGGTCGTTCTCTCCGGTTGGGCCCGGCGACCGAGCGGCCGCAGCGAAGCCGAACTGATGCGCGCCGCGTGGCGAGGTCCTGAGGTGCCGCTTCTCTGCGACACCACCGCCCGCTCGACGGTCGAGAATGCTGTCGCTGTGGCCGCAGCCTCCCGTGAGCTGGACGCCGACGAGGTGGTCGTCGTCACTTCCAACTGGCACGAGCTCCGCGCCAGGGTCCTCGTGCGAGCGGCGTTGCGCGGCAGCGGGATCGCGGTTGGAACATCGCCGACGCCGGGGCCGCTCCGCGTGACCGTGCTCGTGAGGGAGCTCGCCTGTCTCGTCGCTCTGCCCGTGCAGGTGCTGCTGGTACTCCGGTTGCGCCGGCGCCGGCCGCGGGAACACTCGTCGCCGTCGACGTATTCGTCTTCGTGAGGCGTTCACTCGAACCTCGTTCGAACCACGTTCGAACCTGGTTCGAACGAGGTTCGAGAGTTGCAGTTCGCCCGTGGAGCGGACGTCACCCCTCGACCGCGCCGACCAACTCGACCATCGCGGCGGCCGCCGCAGCGTCGCTGAGACCCTCCCGACCGGTCAGCGAGTGCCACGTCTCGAAGGCGATCGCATGCCCGACGGCGGCACGCAGCAGCGTGCGCTGTCGGCCGTGTGCCTGCCAGCCCTCGTCGAGCACCTCGCGGACGTGCAGCCAGTACTGCACGAGCGGCTCGGCGACCTCGCGAAGGGCCGGCGACTCGTGCAGATCTCGGAGCACGTGGCCCGTCATCCCCTCGGTCCTGCGAAAGAACGTGTAGATCTCGAGCAGGGCGGCCCGCAGCCGCTCGCGGGGATCGCCGATCAGCTCCCACGCGGCGGCGTCGGGCCGCGGGTGGCGCGACGTCCAGTGGGCGGAGCAGGCCTGGAACAGCGACCGCTCTTCGGGGAAATGACGGTAGACGGTCAGCCGCTGCACGTTGGCGCGGCTGGCGATTGCGCTGATCGTCGTCCGGGCCGGCCCGAGCTGCTCGTGCAGGGCGACCGTCGCCTCGACGATCCGCGCGCGCGTTGCGGCGATGTTCTCGGCCCGCTCTCTCAGTTCGTACTTCCGCGCCATTCCTTCACCTTGCCCTCGGGGTTGACGTGATCGACGAACCTGGTAGGTTCGATATTACAGTGAACAGTCATGTATAACGAAAATAGGGAGGGGCGATGACGACGGAACTCGGTAGACGCGCAGTCGCGGCGGACGAAGGAGCGCGCGTCGATCTCGGTGGGCTCGGGGTCGTCTGGAAGATCGAAGGCTCGGAGGCCGGCGACCGGTTCTCGGTCGTCCATCATCCGCTCGCGCCGCGGGCGCTCGCGGCGCCGCTGCACCGGCACTCGCGCGAGGACGAGTACTCGTACGTGTTGACGGGAACGCTCGGAGCGCTGCTCGGCGACGAAGTCGTGACCGCCGAGCCCGGCACGTGGGTGTTCAAGCCTCGCAATCAGTGGCACACCTTCTGGAACGCGGGCGAGACGCCCTGCGAGATCATCGAGATCATCTCGCCGGCCGGCTTCGAGCACTTCTTCCGCGAGTTGCCATCGGTCTACGCGGCCGATGGCAAGTCCGACATCGATCGCTTCGTCGAGCTGTGCTCGCGGTACGAGCTCGAGATGGATCCCACGTCGGTTCCGGGGCTCTGCGAGCAGTTCGGGCTGACGCATCCCCTGGCGAATGCCTGAGCGTCGCAGACCGGCACGCCCTCGGGGCGCGACCGGCCTGCGCCGCGGTCGTCGTGGCTACGTCGAAGGCTGAACGATGATCAGCGAGTTGCCGTCGGGGTCGCGCAGCCAGAACATCGGCGGCACGGGGCCGCCCCAACGGGAGACCTCGTCGTCGACGTCGACTCCTGCCGCCTGCAACGCGGCATGATCGGCGTCGACGTCCGACGTGTCGAGGCAGATGCCGGTCTGACTTCCGCCCGCTTCGCTGCCCTGCGGCGGTGGGGCGAGGGCGATCGTCGTCGCGGTTCCGGGCAGTGCCACTTCGACCCAGCGCATCGCATCGCCCATCGGGATGTCGACGACCTTCTCGAAGCCCAGTGCGCCGGTGTAGAAGTCGATCGCGCGATCGGTGTCGGCCACCGTGACGCAGACACGGCCGACCTGCTGGAGGTTCAGCTTGGACGTGGTCGCTTGCAAGTTGGACATGGGAGCCTCCTGCTCGCCGGGGATGTGCAGATAGGACCGGAGCGTCGGCGAAAACTCATCGCGGTGGCTCACTCTGATCGAACGAGCCGCCGGTGGCTGCGCCGCGTCTAGGGGGCGAACAGCCTCCAATTCCCCTCGGAGACGATCTCGACAGTGTCGTCGACCACTTTGATCGCGGTGTCGTCGTCGATCGCGTATGCGGGATTCGACAGCTCGGCGGCCCACTGTTCTGCGGCTGCCATGGTGTTCTCCGGCAGGTCCGGATGATCCACGTGCGGGAAGATCGAGAAGTCGACGATTCCCAGGGCCCTGTCCCCACCGTCGGGCGGGTTCCAGACCTTGAAGTCCTCGCCGATCCGAGGGGTCATCACCATGCTTCCGGCGCTCAAGCTGACCCAGACTGCGCTCAGGGAGGGCAAGAGGTCGGCCAATCCCGACTCCCGCATGTGGTGGGCCAGGTACAGGGAATCCCCGCCGTTCACGAGCAGGACGTCGATCTCCTCGACCAGGGGAACCCAGAGCTCGCGTTCGAGCGTGGGCAGTGCACTGAGCTCGAGCACTCCCAGTGACTTCCACCCCAGTTCGCACATCGGGGTCGTGGCTTGTCCGGTGATGAACCGATACGCCCCGCGAATGCCGCGCGGTGCGTGCCCGTACGACGCGGTGGGAATGCAGAGCGCATCGCAGTCGCCGATCGGCTTCCCCAGCAGCTCGAGCATCGCGTCGTTGATGCTCGGGTTCTTGATGCCGGCGGAAGTGAGAAGAAACTTCAAGGGCGCTCCTTCGCTCGAGGTGCGGGCATGGTGCTTCTCAAACAGACTCCGCCGAAGGGTGGAACTCATCGTTCGCCGAGTGGCCGTGCGTACGGTGTCGTCCGCCGCGGCGCACGACCGCAATCGCGAGCGGCGCGGTGAGTAGCGCCATCACGTCGAACCAGACGTAGCCGGACGCGACGCCGCTCGGTGGGTTGCCGTCGGAGATTCCGAGACCCGGCAGGGTGCGCGACCAGTGCCACGTGCCGATCGCCGTGCCGTACAGCTCGAGTGCCGCGACCACCAGGAAGACGCCGGCGTAGATCCCGCGGTTCCGGCCGCGCCAGAGGAAGAGCAGCAGCACCGGAATGCCGACGGCTCCTGCCACGTCTCGCTGCGGGAGCAGGAGGAGGCCGGCGACGCCCCAGCCGAAGGCGAGTGCTGCCGCGCTCACGACGAGCGCCCGTGTGTAGCCGCGAAACGCCGCCGCGACCGACAGTCCGGTGAGGTAGACGATCCCGTGCGCGGGCGGGATGAAAAGCGGGAGGTTGTGCAGCCGGTAGTGGTAGACGCCCCAGATCAG
>DASYPH010000051.1:0-2441 GCA_036006925.1 Gaiellaceae bacterium | reverse complement strand
TGGAGACGGCACTTCCGAATCCGCCGAAGATCACGGACGGAGAGGTAATCGTCCACAAGAACGGTTTCGTCCGGGCATAAGACCACCGGCTCGACGCACAGAGAGGGTCCGCAAGCTGCGGGCCCTCTGCGGCGCGAGCGGGATCTGATGAGAGCGATCACAACGACCGCATCCCTCCGCAAGAATGGCGCCTCCCTTGACGCGACACTGAATCCAGTGGCACTCCCCTCCGGGGAAATTGCCTCCTCGGCCGTTGCCTTTCCGCGGCCGGGACAGGGCACGCTCCGCCGCCCGACCGAAGAGAACTGGTAGGCGGCTCGTGTGCGGGATCGCCGGATACAGCTTCTCTCTCGAGAGCACCGTCGATCGGACGGTGGCGACCCGCGCACTACTCGCAGGCATCGCCGAGCGCGGGGCGGACTCAGTGGGATTCGCCTACCGCGGCGACGACTCGAAGGTCACGGTGCACAAGCAGCGCACGGGCGCAAGCGAGTTCCTCGACCGCATCGAGGTGCCCCAAATCGCTACACAGCTCCTCGTGCACGTCCGGGACTACACAAAGGGTCATCCGCGTGTCCTGGCCAACAACCATCCGATCCGCCACGGAGCGGTCGTCGGTGTACACAACGGCACGATCGCCAATGACGACGAGCTGTTCGCAGCCCACGGCATCACGCGTGCCGAGCCCAGCATGACCGTCGACTCCGAGCTGATCTTCGCGCTCGCCGAGCAGTTTCGGGGACGCACCGCCCACGCGCTCGAGCGACTGGTCGGCTCGATGGCGACGGCCTGGCTCGACGAAGGCCGGGAGGAGCTGCTGCTTGCCCGTGGGATGGGCCGGCCGCTGTGGATCGGCACCTCGACACAGGAGCTCTTCTTCGCCTCGACCCGCGCCGCGCTGGACTTGGTCGAGGAGTATTCGTCCGTCAAGCTCCGCAAGCGCGAGGTGCGTGAGGGATCCCTGCTCGCGGTGAACGGCGGACGGATCGTCGGGCAGGACTCGTTCCGCCCGGACATGTCATTCGAGGAACAACCTCTGCCGGCAGTGCGTGCGCCGAACGAGGCTCGCGCGACCCTCGCACGACTCGCCGCACTGCACGCCATCTAGCGCCGAAGGAACTCAACGCCGTCTCCGCCTACGTACCGACCTCCTCCGGCCGACGCTCGTCATTCCCGGAACACTTGCCCAGCAAGGCTCCTCCCTTGGGTGCGGCCAGAGTCGCGGCAGAGGTGGGTTCCGGGAGAGCGAACTACAATGATTGCGGCCAGTCGATGCGGAGGCGACGCCGGTGACCGAGCACCAGGAGAGCGCAGAGTGGAACGTCGCTGAGTGGCACGGCAAAATGCTGGTGGATCGCGACGGCGAGAGGATCGGCAAGCTGCAAGATGTTTATGTCGACGTGGAGAACGACGAGCCGCAGTTCGCCACCATCAAGGAGGGCTTCATCGGCCGTCACCTGACCTTCGTGCCGCTCGGCGGCATCAAGGTTGGCCCGGACGAACTTCAGGTGGCAGTGACTAGAGAGCAGGTCAAGTCCGCGCCGAACATCGAGCAGCACGGCGAGGAACTCTCCAAGGCAGACGAATCTGCCCTCTACCATCACTACGAACTCAACTACACGCCGCCAGATACCGAGAGCGGACGCCGCCTCGCCCGGCGTTGATGCCGCACTACCTGATCTAGAGCCTGCTCGTCAGTCGCCCTCGTCGAGACCGAGACGTTCGGAGGTATTGCCGACATGCAGCATTGGGATCTGACAGAACCCAACGTGGGGGGCAGAACAGGTCCACGTGTGCTCTTCTCGGCCTCGGAGGCGCGCGGCGTCGTGATCGCCCTCGTCCAGGGTGAGGAGATGGGTGACCATCAGGTGCGCGAGCGGGCGCTCATTCAGGTCCTCAGCGGGAGCGTCAGTTGCACGAGTGGTGTGGAGACCGCGACCTGCGCAGAGGGCACGCTGATCCTGTTCGAGCCGGGCGAGCCTCATTCCGTGCGCGCGCTGCTGCCCACGCGGCTGCTCGTCGTGCTTGCCCCTTGGCCAGCACCGGGGCACTATGACGCCGCAGAGGGCGAGGATCCGCACGAGTTGCCCGTTCACGCAACGCAGCCGCCGCGCAGCGCCCCCGCCTCGTAGCCGACAAGCGCTCCAGTTCTGAGTGAGCTACCGGCTCGCAACGTACGCTCCGGTTCGGGTCATTCCTGAACACTGGCCCAGGCGAGCGTTGACGTACTACAGCGGCTGGACGATTACGCTGGGAGGCCTACCGGCTTCGGAGCCGACGTATGCTCATCATCGACGAACGAGGATCTGGGGGCTCTCGAAACAGGCGGCGCGCTACCGGACGGCGCCCGATGCCAACGTGCGTTGCGATTGCTGCAAGTACATGTTTCCGCCGCTCGCGATCGGTGGGTGCAGGCTCGTGCGCGGTGTGATCCGAGGCTC
>DASYPH010000050.1:0-16806 GCA_036006925.1 Gaiellaceae bacterium | reverse complement strand
ACAGCTGATGCAGCAGTTCTTCCAGACGCTCGTCTCGGGCCTCGCGCAGGGGTCGATCTACAGCTCACTCGCCCTCGCTCTCGTCCTCATCTACAAGGCGACCGAGGTGATCAACTTCGCCCAGGGCGAGATGGCGATGTTCACGACGTACATCAGCTGGTCGCTGATCACGCACCACGGGTTCTCGTACTGGCCGGCGTTCTTCGCGACGCTCGCACTTGCATTCGTGGGCGGTGTCGCGCTGCAGCGCACGGTCATCCGCCCGCTCGAGCGGGCGAGCGTGCTGACGATGGTGATGGCGACGATCGCGCTGCTCGTGATTCTGAACGGCCTCGCCGCCTGGATCTGGTCACCACAGATCCAGTTCTTCCCGAGTCCGTTCCCGACGTCGTCGTGGGTGATCGGCGGCGTCCACATCGCCAAGCAGGACCTCGGGACGTTCGCTGTCACGATCGGCTGTGTCGTCGTGCTCGGGGCGTTCTTCCGGTTCACCAAGCTGGGGCTCGCGATGCGCGCCGGAGCGCTGAACCGCGATGCGGCCCGCCTGCTCGGCGTCCGGACCGGCTGGCTGCTGGCTCTCGGGTGGGGTTTCGCCGCGGCACTCGGCGCGGTGAGCGGGATGATGGTCGCGCCAACCGTCTTCCTGACGCCGAACATGATGCAGGCCGTGCTGATCTATGCCTTCGCGGCAGCCGTGCTCGGGGGCCTGGAGAGCCCGGTCGGCGCCGTCGTCGGCGGCCTGGCGCTCGGAGTCCTGCTCTCCATGCTCGGCCAGTACGTCGGTTTCGTGACAAGCGAGTTGCAGCTGCCGGTTGCGCTCGGCGTCCTGCTGCTGGTCCTCCTCATTCGCCCGGCCGGACTGCTCGGGCGCGCTGTCGTGAGGCGCGTGTGAAGCGGTTCCTCGGACCACTCGCCTTCGCCGCGCTCGTCGTCGCCGTCGTCGCCGCGCCGGCCGTCTTCTCCCACTACCGCACGTTCCAGTTCGGTTTCGTCGCGATCTACCTGATCGCGCTGCTCGGCCTCGACATGCTGACCGGCTTCACCGGCCAGATCTCGCTCGGGCACGGCGCGTTCATGGGGATCGGTGCGTACACGGCCACGATCCTGGTCGTCGACCATGGCTGGCGCGACCTGTGGACGATTCCGGTCGCCGGCCTGATTGCCGGAGCGTTCGGACTGGCGTTCGGACTGCCGGCGACGCGCTTTGCCGGCCCGTACCTCGCACTGGCAACGTTTGCGATCCCGCTCTCGTTCATCGGGATCCTCAAGCGCTTCTCCCACTTCACCGGCGGCAACGTCGGCAAGAACCTGCCCCAGCTCCACTCCGAGTTCGGGCTCGACGCGAATCCGTCGATCTGGTTCTACAGCGTCACCTGGGTCGTCGCCCTGATCATGCTGCCGCTCGCGTACGTGATCGTGCGAGGCCGGTTCGGACGCTCGCTGCGGGCCGTTCGGGACAGCGAGATCGCCTCGACCGCGAACGGCGTCTCGACCGCATCGGTCAAGACCTGGGCGTTCGGGATCTCCGCCTTCTACTGCGGAGTCGCGGGGTCGCTGTACGGAATCGGAATCACCTACGTCAACCCGGACACGTTCCCGATCGAGCTGTCGATCCTGCTGCTCGTCGGCATCGTGATCGGCGGTGCGGGATCGCTCTACGGGATGCTCTTCGGCGCCATCTTCGTCGAGTTCATCCAGATCAGCTGGGGCCCGGCACTCCTCGACCAGGTCTCGCACGTCCACCACATCAACACGCGCGCGCCGGGATCCGGGCTCGTCGTCTACGGCGTCGTCCTGCTGGTGGTGCTCTACGTCGCCCCAGCCGGGGCGGCCGGGCTCCTGCACCGCGTTGCCGCTCGGTTACGCGCATAGAAACCGGCTTCTCTTTGGGGCCGTAGCCTCGTATAGTCACCCCGCACGCGCGTTCCCCCCAGGCCACTCCGCGACAAGGAGAGAAGACGCATGAGAAAGACGTTCCTGCTGCTCGCCGCAGCGCTCGCCGTCTCGGCAGTCGTGGTCGTGACGGCCGGAGCGACGTCGACGGCGACGCCAGGCGTTACGGCGAAGTCGATCCTGCTCGAGGGCACGTTCCCGCTCAGCGGGCCGGCCTCGGGCTACGCGCCCATCCCGGCAGCCATGGCCGCCTACTTCTCGTACGCGAACGCGAGGCACGGCCTCTTCGGCCGGCAAGTCGTGTTCAAGTACTCGGACGACGGCTACAACCCGGCGAACACCGTCCAGATCACCCACAAATACGTCGAGCAGGACCATGCGTTCGCGCTGGTCGGTGGGCTCGGGACGGAGCCGCAGACGGCGGTGCGCCAGTACCTGAACCAGATGAAGGTCCCTCAGCTCTTCGTCTCGACCGGAGCGACGACCTTCGATCGCGATTACACGACCTACCCGTGGACGCTCGGGTGGCAGCCCGACTATGAGGCCGAAGGCTCGATCTACGGGAAGTACATCGCGAAGAACCTCCCGAGCGCGAAGCTCGGGGTGCTCTACCAGAACGACGACTACGGCAACGACTATCTCCGCGGGTTGAAGGCGGGCCTCACCGCCACACATCAGCCGCAGATCATCGACGCCGAGCCGTACGACCTGAGCGCAACCACTCCGCCGTCGGTGCAGACGGCGAAGCTGAAGGCCTCTGGCGCCGACACCTTCGTGATCTTTGCGACGCCGACGCCGACGATCCAGGCTTACGTCATCTCGACGAAGCTCGGGTGGCACCCCGCACACGTGATCACGAACTCGGTCTCCGCGACCGACACGTTCCTGACCCTCGCGACCAAGTCGGGTTCGGACAACACCGCGGGGACGCTGACCACGAACTACGTCCTCGATCCGGCGAACCCGAAGTACAACAACACGCCGGGCATCAAGCTGTACAAGCAGATCATGGCCAAGTACGACCCGAAGGGGAACGTCAGCGACGGGCTCAACGTGTACGGCATGGCCAAGGCGTGGACGGTCATGCAGGTCCTCCAGGCAGCCGGGAAGAACTTGACCCGCGCCGGCCTGATGAAGGCCGCCCGCAACATGGCCTACACGGCAAAGCTCCGGAATGCGAACCCGTTCCTGCTGCCGGGTGTCGACATTCATACGAAGGGCAACTACCAGTACCCGATCTCGCAGGTGACACTGGTGCAGTACCAGAACAACGTGTTCCAGCCGATCGGCAAGCTGATCAACGGCCGCGGCGCGTGAACCATCGGTTGCTGGAGGGCGGCCTTCGGGTCTCCCTCCAGCGACTCTAAGATGGACGCAATGCGCGAAGCCGTCATCGTCGCCGCTGCGCGCACACCGATCGGGCGTGCGGCCAAGGGAGCGCTCGTCGACGCCCGTCCCGACGACCTCGCGGCATTCGCGGTCCGCTCGGCGCTCGAGAAGGTGCCGGAGCTGCCGCATGAGGAGCTCGTCGACGTGATCGTCGGCTGCGGCTTCCCGGAGGCGAAGCAGGGCATGAACCTCGGCCGCCGCGTTGCGCTGCTCGCAGGGCTGCCCGCGTCGGTGCCGGGAGTGACCGTCAACCGCTTCTGCGCGTCGAGCCTGCAGACGATCCGCATGGCGTTCCACGCGATCCGCGCCGGCGAGGGAGATGCGTTCGTCGCCGCCGGTGTCGAGTCGATCAGCCAGGTCAACGGTTACCCGAAGACGGACGACGAGCTCCATGCCGCGCTGTTCGGCGACAACGCGCCAATCGCGAACGTCTACATCCCCATGGGGCTGACCGCCGAGAACGTGGCCGAGCGCTGGGACGTGTCTCGGGAGGAGATGGACCGGTTCGCACAGCGCTCGCAGGAGCGCGCCGTGGCGGCGCAGGACTCCGGCTTCTTCGCCCGCGAGGTCACCCCCTACCGGGGCGTCGAGTTGGACGACGGCCCACGTCGCTCGTCGACGCTCGAGAAGCTCGCCGGCCTCGAGCCCGCCTTCAAGCCGGGCGGCAAGGTCACCGCTGGGAACTCCTGCCCGCTCAACGACGGCGCGGCAGCGGTCGTCGTGATGTCCGCCGATCGCGCGCGTGAACTCGGGGTCAAGCCACGCGCCCGCATCATTGCGTCGAGCGTGTCTGGCGTGGAACCGGAGATCATGGGCGTCGGGCCGATCGAGGCAGTGCGGAAGGTCCTCGACGCGGCGGGAATGACGATCGACGACGTCGACGTGATGGAGCTGAACGAAGCGTTCGCAGCCCAGGTGATTCCCGTCTGCCGGGAAGTCGGGGTCGACCCGTTCGGCGACAAGCTGAACCCGCACGGCGGAGCGATCGCGCTCGGGCATCCGTACGGGATGACCGGCGCGCGGATCATGAACACGCTCCTGAACGACCTCGACACCCTCGATGGGACGATCGGCCTCGAGACGATGTGCGTCGGCGGCGGCCAGGGAATGGCCATGCTCGTCGAACGGCTCTGAACCTCCTCGCATTCTCACTCGCCCTCGCCTCGTCGATCGTCTGGGGCGCCGCCGACTTCGCCGGGGGTTCGCTGACGAAGCGCCTCCCTGCGTTCGCCGTCACCGTCGTGTCGCAGGCGACGGGGTTCCTCGTGCTGCTCCTCGCGGTCGGCGTACGCGGCAGCGTCGACGGACGGTCGTTCGCCCTCGGCACCCTCGCCGGAGTCGGTGGCGGAGTCGGTCTCGCAGCGTTCTATCGGGCGCTCTCTCTCGGCACGATGAGCGTCGTCTCACCGCTCGTGGCCTGTGGCGCGGTCGTGCCGTTTGCGATTGCCATCGCGACGGGCGAGCGGCCTTCGCCTCTCGCAGTCGCAGGCGCGTGCGTGGCACTGGTCGGGGCCGTGCTCGCTTCCGTCGAAGAGCGGCGGGCAGCGTCGCCGGAACGGGCGCGCGCCGTCGCACTCGCGATCGTGGCTGCGTTGGCCCTCGGGCTCTTCGTCTACTTTCTCGGACTCGGCAGCCGCCACGGCGACGCACTTTCGACGCTCGTCGGCGCCCGCGTTGGATCGCTGGCCGTCCTGCTCGGCGCAGCCCTTGCCCTGCGCGCGAGGCTGCGGCCGCCTCGCTCGGCCCTGTGGCCGGTCGCGGCGGTCGGGCTCGCAGACGTCTCTGCGAACGCGCTCTTCGCGTTCGCCAGCGGCCACGGGCTGTTGTCGCTCGTCGCCGTGCTTGGCTCGCTGTATCCAGTCGTAACGGTGGTGCTCGCACACCTGCTGCTCGGCGAACGGCTGACACACGTACAACGCGTCGGGATTGCGCTCGCAGTGGGCGGAGTCGCCGCGATCGCGGGCGCCTAGGATCGGTGCATGGCCAAATTGCAGCCGTTGCTCGTGGAGGACCGCGTCGAGGCGTTCCTCGACGAGCGGAGGCTCGGCGCCGGCGCCGTCCGGGCCTCGCGGATCGGCGACGGCGGGGGCTCGAACTTCACCTTCCTCGTGGAGCGCGGCGGCGAGCGCTTCGTGCTTCGCCGGCCACCACGTCCGCCGTTGCCCCCGTCGGCGCACGACATGGTGCGGGAGGCAGGCCTGCAGACGGCGATGCGCGCCGCCGGCTTCGATCGGCTCGCGGAGATCGTGGCCGTCTGCGAGGACGCCGACGTGATCGGCGTGCCGTTCTACGTGATGCGCTTTCTCGAGGGTGATGTGATCACGAACGAGCTGCCGGCCGGACTCGAAAGCGGTGACGCGCGTCGCCGGCTCGGGCTCGACTTGGTGGACACGCTGGTCGAGATCCACGCGGCCGACGTGACACGCCCGGAGCTGGCCGCGTTCGCACGGCCGGGCAGCTATCTCGAGCGCCAGGTGCGGCGCTTCGCGCAGCTCTGGGAGATCAACAAGACACGCGAGCTGGCCGACGTCGAACGGGTCGGCGCCTGGCTCGCAGCACGCATCCCCGAGCCACTCGCAGCGACGGTCGTCCACGGCGACTTCCGGCTCGGGAACATGATGGTCGATCCGGGCGAGCCGACACGGATCCTGGCCGTGCTCGACTGGGAGATGGGCGCGATCGGCGATCCGCGCGCCGATGTCGGCTACCTGCTCGCGACGTACAGCGAGCCGAACGGCCGTGTCAGCGCGCTCGGTTCGTCACCGGTCACGGCGGAGCCGGGCTTCCCGTCGCGCGCGGAACTCGTCGAGCACTACGCGTCGGCCAGCGGCCGAACCGTCGAGCCGCTCGCCTGGTTCGAGGCGCTCGCGCTCTGGAAGGCCGCCGTCTTCTGCGAAGCGATCTACGGCCGCTACATCCGCGGCGAGCTGGGAGCGGAAGACACGAGGGCCGCAATCTTCGAGACCGGCGTCCCACTCCTCGCGGCGACCGCGCTCGAGACGATCGCCGCGTGACCCGCCAAGTCTGACTCGTGTCAGACACGTGTCTGACACACGAAATGGCAACGACTTCGTGCGAAATGTGCGACGCCGTGCGCGCGATCGCAGACGGGGCAGTGGATTGCGCCGCACGTGACGGTCGTTCCACACCCCGCTGAACGGGACGAGCGACCGTTGCACGTGCGAGGGCCGGTGCGGGTGCGTTCGTGTCAGACACGTGTCTGACACGAGTCAGACTAAGGGTCACCCGGCGCGCGGGAAAATCACCGCCCGTAAAGCGTGTTACTTGGCGGCCGCCTCGGCGACTGCGCGCAGCGTCTGCACGTCCCGGGTCGAGACGAGCAGCGTGGTCGCACCAGACTCGCGCCACGCGGCCAGGCGGTCGGCGATCCGGTCGACCGAACCGACGAGCGCCACCTCGTCGACGAACGCGTCCGGAACCTTCGTCGCGGCCTCACGCTGATGACCGCCCAGGAACAGCTCCTGGATCTCCCGCGCCTCCGCTCCGTAGCCATAGCGCGTGAACAGGTCGTTGTAGAAGTTCGTCCCCCGCGCACCCATGCCGCCGATGTAGAACGAGTAGTACTCCTTGAGCGCCGCGCGCCCTGAGTCGACGTCATCGGTGAGCACCGCGGGGACCGACGGCGCGACGTCGAATCCCTCGCGTGCGCGGTCGAGCGGAAACACACTGCGGGCGCGCTCCGGCGACCAGAAGATCGGCAGCCAGCCGTCGGCGATCTCGAACGCCTGCTCGACGGCCTTCGGCCCGATCGCGGCGAGATAGATCGGGATCTCCGAGCGCAGCGGGCGCGCCATCAGCTTGAGCGGCTTGCCGAGCCCGGTCCCGCCTCTGAGCGGAATGTCGTAGTGCGCGCCGTGATGCTCGAGGCGCTCGCGGCGCAGGACGCTGCGCACGATCTCGACGTACTCGCGCGTCTTGCCAAGCGGCTTCCCCCACTCCTGCCCGTGCCAGCCCTCGACGACCTGCGGCCCCGACGTGCCGAGCCCCATCAGGAAGCGTCCGCCGGAGAGCAGGTCGAGTGTCGCCGCCGTCATCGCCGCGTTCGCCGGCGAACGCCCGGGCAGCTGCATGATCGCCGTTCCCAGCTTCAGCGTCGTCGTCGTCGCCCCGAGCCAGGCCAGCGGTGTGATCGCGTCGACGCCCCACGCCTCGGCGGCCCACGCCGAGTCGTAGCCGAGCCGTTCCGCCTCGCGCGCAAGCTCGAGGAGCTCGAGCGGATTCGTGCCCGGTGGGGCATACCCCATGTAGAAGCCGAGACGCATGACGTGCGATGCTAACCGGGTGACGGCGACAGCATGGGCACCCCCGACCGAACGGCTGGAGCAGGTCCGCTCCTTCATGGCGGAGCGCGTCCTGCCAAACGAAGCCGCGATCGGGCGGCAGGACGCACCCGGCGAAGATCTGTTGCGGCAGCTCCAGGACGAGGTGCGAGCCGCGGGCCTCTGGGCGCCGCACGTGCCGCCAGACGCAGGCGGCACCGGCACCGGCTTCCTCGACTACGCGTATCTGAACGAGCATATCGGGCGCTCGGTGTGGGGCCAGCGCGTGTTCGGCTGCCAGGCGCCTGACGCCGGCAACGCCGAGATCCTCCACCTCTACGGCACCGACGAGCAGAAGGTCGACTGGCTCGCGCCGCTCGTCGCCGGAACGATCCGCTCGTTCTTCTCGATGACCGAGCCCGACGTGCCGGGCTCCGACCCCACCACGCTGCGGACGCGCGCGGTCAGGGACGGCGACGACTGGGTGATCGACGGCCACAAGTGGTTCTCGTCGGGCGCTGAGGGAGCCGCCTTCGGAATCGTGATGGCGGTCACCGATCCCGACGCTGCGCCGCACGCGCGCGCCACGCAGATCATCGTTCCCGCAGACATTCCGGGCGTCGAGATCGTGCGGCCGATCGTGGTCATGGGTCACGTCGGCAAGGGCTGGTCGACCCACTGCGAGGTGCGCTACACCGCCGTCCGGGTCCCGGTCACCAACACGCTCGGCGAGATCGGGGCCGGGTTCCTGATCGCCCAGAAGCGACTCGGTCCCGGTCGGATCCATCACGTGATGCGCTGGCTCGGTCAGATGCAACGCGCATTCGAGCTGATGTGCACCTACGCCCTCGCGCGCGAGACCTCGAGCGGCCCCCTCGCGGAGAAGCAGACCGTGCAGAACTGGATCGCCGACAGCTACGCCGAGATCCAGGCGTGCCGGCTGATGACGCTCGACGCAGCGCACAAGATCGACGGCGGCGACGAGGCGCGCGTCGAGGTCTCGGCGATCAAGTTCTTTGCCGCGAAGGTGCTGCAGGAGGTGATCGACCGTGCGGTGCAGGTCCACGGCGCACGGGGGCTCACAGACGAGACCCCGCTCGCCGCGATGCTGATGATGGCGCGCGGCGGCCGAATCTACGACGGCCCCGACGAGGTGCACCGCCAGGTCGTCGCGCGACGGATTTTCAAAGCGTTCGCCAGCGGCGACGGCTGGCAGTTCACCTGATGGAGTTTCTCCAGGGCAAGCTGCTGGTCGCCTCCCCTGCGCTCCACGACCCGAATTTCCGCAAGACGGTCGTCCTGGTCGCCCATCACGACCAGGACGGCGCCATGGGACTGGTGCTCAGCCGGCCCTCCGACGTCTCCGCCGCTGCCGCAGCGCCCGCGCTCGACGGCCTCCCGGGCTCGGGCGATCCGGTGTTCGTCGGCGGCCCGGTCCAGCCCGAGGCGCTGATCGTCCTCGCCGAATTCGACGACGTCGAGGAGGCCGCGGCGCCCATCTTCGACCGCCTCGGCTTCATGGCCGCTGAGTCGGAGCCCGACGAGCTGTCGATCAAGCGGCTGCGACTGTTCGCCGGCTACTCAGGCTGGGGTGCGGGACAACTCGAGGCAGAGCTCGAGGAGCCGTCGTGGATCGTCGTCGACGCCGAGACGGATGACGCGTTCGCCGCCGATCCCGACGAGCTCTGGCGCACGGTGCTGACGCGGAAGGGCGGACCGTTCGAGATGATGATCGACATGCCGTTCGACCCGTCCCTCAACTAGCGCGAACGGAGAAAGCCCTCGATCAGCGAGCGGGCCCGTGCGCTCGACGCCACAAGGGCGACGCCGTGCTGATATCCAGGCAGGACGACGCCGTGCTTCGGTGCCGGAGTCGCCGCTGTGAATCTGGCGACGTGCGGCGCGAAGTCGCGATCGCCCTTGGCGGCGATGAAGAGCGACTGCACGCGCAGCCGCTTGGCCGCCGCAAGCGCATCTGCGAGGTCGGCCGATCCCGAGACACTGACGACGCCCGCGACCGGCGGCCGCACGTTGGCAGCCGCCGAGACGACCGCCGACCCGCCGAGCGACGCGCCGACGAGGAAGACCTTTGTCGCACCGGCCGCGCGGGCGACCTTCACCGCGGCGGCGACGTCGCCGCCCCACCGCCGATTCGCCGGATACGACCGGTACTGTGAAGCGCCCGCGCTACGGAAATCGAACACGACGGCGAGATAGCCGAGCCCCGCGAGCCGCTTGGCGTACGGCACCCACTGGCAGAGCGTCCCGTCGCTCTGGTGCGCGAGTACGACAGCAGTCTTGCCGTGCCCGAAACGGTGACCCACGAGTCTGGTCCCGTCGGCGGCACGGAAACTCACGTCTCCCGCGTGCGGAGTGCAGTCGTCGGCGGCGTGCACCGTGCCGCGGTCTGCGAACGCGACCGTGACGACGAGCGCCGCGAGCAGAAAAGCGAGAACTCGCATCGCCTGCCCGAGGTTAGTCAATCGGCGCCTACGATCTCGGCGTGAGGCGAATTGCGTGCGTGACCGTGCTCGCGCTGGTGGCGTTCGTGGCGTCGGCAACAGCCGCCAGCGATCCTACCTCGCTTGCAGCCAAGTGCGGCGACACGTACGGCATCACCGCAACGCCATCTTGGCTCACCGCCTCGGACGGAACGAGGCTTTACGCCGTCGAAACCGGGACTGGACGCACCGGCGTCGTCCTTGTCCACGAGTCCCCCGCAGACCTATGCGGCTGGCTCCCGTACGCAGAGTCGCTCGCCGACGCAGGGATCCGGACGCTCGCACTCGACCTTCGCGGCTTCGGCGATTCGCGGCCGCCTGACCGGGTCCCGTACTACGCGTACGACCGCGACCTACGCGCCGCGGTCACCCGGCTCCGCGCCGACGGCGCGAGCCGAGTGGTCCTCGTCGGCGCGTCATTCGGCGGGGCGACGGTGCTCACCTACGGCTCGCAGCTCGACACGAATGGCGTGGTCAGCCTCTCCGGCGAGTTGGCACTGCATACCGGCGGACTGAACGCGGACGCAGGTGTCAAGCGCCTGCGGGTGCCGCTGCTGCTCGTCGGCAGCCGCCACGACAGCTACCTCCCAGTCGGAGACGCGCTGAAGCTGTTGCACGACGCCGGGACGAAGAACAAGCGGACGGCGTTCTACCCCGGCGTATCCCACGGCTGGGACATCGTGGAGGACGCTCCCTACGCAGCCAAGGCGCGCGCACTCGTGCTCGCGTGGCTCCGCAACCTCTAGAGCGGCGGCCGCCCCACACTCGACCCCTCGCGGCGCGGCCCCGGCAGGTTCGGGAACACGAACGGCGCCGGCTCACGGCCGGGCTGAACGAACCAGCACTCGCCGCTCGCTTCGCTCGTCGCCGCGCTCCAGACCGCGTCGGCGACCTCCTCCGGTCGCAGAAGGGGGAAGCTCGCCGCGGCGAACGCGTCGCGCTGCCCGTCGATCATCGGGGTGTCGGCAATCCCGGGGCAGACTGCGTTCAGCCGGATCGGTGCGAGCAGCGGCGCAACGCTGCGCACGAAGCCGACGACCGCGTGCTTGGTCAGCGAGTACACCGCATCGTTCGGCATCGCCGTCAACCCGGCCAGCGACGCGGTCGCCACGATCGCGCCGTCGTCCATCAACTGCGCCAGCCGGCGGACGCCGAAGACGACGCCGTCGACGTTGACCGATACCGCGCGGCGGTATTGCTCGTCGGTCAGCTTGCGCACGTCACTCTCGCCGGTGAGAACGCCGGCGTTGAGACACGCAAGATCGACATTCGTCACGCGTTCCCAATCCGCTGGATCGGCGACGTCGAACCCGTTCACGAGATCGAGCGACTCGACCTCGTACCCTTCACGCTCGAGCCGCGCACGGATCGCACGGCCAAGACCTCCTTCGCCGCCGGTGACGAGCGCCTTCACGGCTCGAGGACGACCTTCCCCACATGCCGGCGCGACTCGATCGACGCGTGCGCCGCGTCGGCTTCGCCGAGCGGGAAGCGCGCGCCGACCACCGGGTCGATCTGCTCCTGTGCCCAGAGTGCGAGGAGCTCGAGCGCGCAGTCGCGCACGAAAGCCGGCGCCAGCTTGAGCAGGCGCCCGAGATAGACGCCTACCACCGACGCGTTGCGGCCGACCAGCCATTGCACGCTCGGATCAACCCAGAGACCACCCGCGAACCCGATCGCGACGATCGCGCCAAGCGGATTGAGCAGGCCGAGCGAGTTGGTGAAGACATCGCCGCCTACCGGGTCGAGCACGACATCGACCCTCAGATCGTCGAGCTCGTCGTAGCCGCGAGCCTCGTCGGCGCCTACCTCACGGGTGAACGCCCGCTTCTCCTCGGAGCTCGCCGTGGCGATCACGGTCGCGCCCAGCAGCTTCGCGAGCTGAATCGCGGCGCAGCCCACGCCGCCCGACCCGGCGTGCACGAGCACGGTCGTCGACGGTGTCACTCGCAGCTGCCGGTGCAGCGGGATGTACGCGGTCAGGTAGGTCGTCAGGAACGAGGCACCTGCGGCGAACGATGCGTTGTCGGGCAGCGGGAACGTCCACTGCGGGTCGACCTCGACGCGCTCCGCGTAGCCGCCTGCGGCCCGGGGGAGGCCCAGCACCCGGCGACCGTCCAGCTCGCCTGCGACCTCGGAGCCGAGCACGTGCGGCAATGCCGGCATCTGAGGGTAGAGGCCGCGGCGGATCAGCACGTCGGCGAAGTTGATGCCGGCGGCGCGGACGTCGACGATCGACCCGATGCTCGGCTCGTCCACCTCTTCGAGCGAGAGCGGACCGCCGACCTCGTGCAGGACTACGGCTTTCACCGTCCGGTCCAGCGAGCCTCGCGCTTCTCGAGGAACGCGGCGACGCCCTCTTGGCCGTCCGCGGACTCGAGACAGGCGACGAAGGCGGCAACCTCGCGAGTATCGCTCCGTTCGTCGCGGGTCTCGTGCAGGAGCGCCTTGATCTGCGCAATTGCATGCGGTGACTGCTTGGCGAGCGGTGCGGCGTAGCGCGCGATGCCGGCCTCGAGATCGTCGACGACGAACTCGACGAGCCCCCACGCCTCGGCGGTCGAGGCATCGATCCGCTCACCCGACATCGTCAGCCAGCGGGCGCGTCCGGGCGAGATCAGCCGCGGTGCGCGCTGGGTGCCGCCGCCACCGGGAAGCAGGCCGAGGTTCACCTCGGGGAAGCCGAGCTGTGCGTCTCGTTGTGCGATCCGGAAGTCGCACGCGAGCGCGATCTCGAGGCCGCCGCCGAGGCAGTAGCCGTGGATCGCGGCGATCACCGGCACGCGGGCGCGCTCGATCAGATCGGCTGCCGGCTGGATCCCGCCCGGTCGTTCGTTGTCGGACGAGCCGCCGACGAAGCCTGCGATGTCGGCACCCGCGGAGAAGGCCCGATCGCCCTTGCCGCGCAACACGACGACGCGCACGTCGTCGTCGAGCGCCTCGAGCTCCGACCAGAGCGTCTCGATGATCCCTGCGTTGACCGCGTTGACCGGCGGGTTGTCGAGCCAGACCGTCTTGATCAAGACGGCACCTGCTCGCTCGCGAACAGCTCGCGCAGCTCCGTCTTCAAGAACTTGCCGACACTCGTCTTCGGGATCTCGGTCATGAACTCGTACCGGTCGGGAAGCCACCACTTGGCGAAGTTCGGCGCGAGGAAGTCGCGCAGCTCGTCACCGGTGGCCGTCGCGCCCTCGCGCAGGACGACCGCCGCGAGCGGCCGTTCGTCCCACTTCGCATCAGGGATTGCAATCACGGCCGCCTCGGCGACGGCGGGGTGCGCCATCAGCGCGTTCTCCAGCTCGACCGACGAGATCCACTCACCGCCGGACTTGATCACGTCTTTCGAGCGATCCTTGATCTGGATGAACCCGCGCGGGTGGAGCGTCACGACGTCACCGGTCTTGAACCAGCCGTCGTCGGTCCAGCGGTCGGACTGCTCCGGAGTCTCGTAGTAGGCGCCCGCGACCCATGGGCCGCGTGTTTCGAGCTCGCCCATCGACTCGCCGTCCCAGGGCAGCACGTTGCCTTCCGCGTCGCGGTGGCGCAACTCGACGAACGGCAGCGGAAGGCCCTGCATCGCGATGTAGTCGAACTGCGTCTCCTCGTCGGCCTCCGCGAGGTCACCCGGCAGCTGCGCTGTCGAGGCGACGGGCGAGGTCTCGGTCATCCCCCAGCCGTGGACGACGTTGAGGCCGTGCCGCCTGAAGCCGGCGATCATCGCGCGCGGCGCCGCCGACCCTCCGACGAGCATCCCCTTCATGTGCGAGAGGTCCCAGCGGTCGGGCTCGGCATCGAGCATCGCAAGGATCCCCATCCAGATCGTGGGCACGCCGGCCGTCCAGGTCACCCGTTCCTGCACGAAGTCCTCGAGCAGACTCTCCGGGTCGAGGAAGGCCCCTGGGTAGACGAGCTTCGAGCCGAGCATGGTGGCGAGGTACGGGTAGCCCCAGGCGTTCGCGTGGAACATCGGCACCACCGGCAGGATCGTGTCGGCTTCGCTGATCCCTAGCCCCATCGGGTTGCCGGCCGCGACGCCGAGCGTGTGCAACACGGTCGAGCGGTGCGAGTAGAGCACGCCTTTCGGCATGCCGGTCGTGCCGCTCGTGTAACACATCGCGGCAGCTTCGTCCTCGTCGAGCTCGGGGTCGCGCCAACTGTCCGCGTCGACGGATGCGAGCAGCTCTTCGTACGAGTCCTCAACGACGAGCACGTGCTCGATCTTGGTGTGCGGCAGGAAGAGATCGAGCAGCGGCATCAGGCTCCGGTCGACGATCACCGCTCTGTCGTTCGCATGGGTCGCGATGTAACCGAGGTCGTTCGGATGCAGCCGGAGGTTGAGCGTGTGCAGCACAAAGCCCCCGCACGGGATTCCGAGATATGCCTCGTGGTGGACGTGGTGATTCCAGGCGAGCGTCGCGACGCGGTCGCCGCGTTGCAGGCCAAGAGTCTGCAGCCCAACCGCGAGTGCACGCGCGCGCCGGCCGGTCTCCGCGTAGTTGGTCCGGTGGAAGCTCCGGTCCGGCATCCGCGTGACGATCTCCTTGCCGCCGTAGTAGAGCTCAGAGCGACGGAGCAGCGTCGGCAGCGTCAGCTGCGTATTCATCATCAGGCCGTCCATCAGTCGGCTCCCTTCGTCAACCCTTGGCGTTTCGCGAGATCATCGGGCGAGACGAGCTGTCCGTCCCGGGAGACGTAGCCGCCCTTGCCGCCGACGACGAGGAGCACGACTTCATCGTCGGTTCGGTTCGAGACCCGGCGCGGCGTTGTCGACTCGACGTGGACGAGGCCGCCCTCGGCAACGACGTGCTCGGCGCCCTCGATCTCGAACGTGGCCGTGCCGTGGTGGACGAAGTAGAGCTCGTCCTGAGTGTCGTGGTAGTGCTCGGGACCGTCGTAGTGAGGCGGGAAGACGATCGCGTTGACGCCGAACGCGGTGACGCCGAGCGCCGAGCGGATCTTGCGAAAGCCGTAGCCCTCGCCGAGCGCATCGAGAGAACTGACCTGGTAGCCCATGGCCGTGATCCTAAGCCGTCGCGGCGCCGATCTGTGGAGCGCCCGTCACGGGTTTGAAGCAGTGTCCGACAGCGGACGTGACCCGACGGGCTCAGGCCACTTCCGGACGAGGAGCGCCGTCACCACCGCCGCGACGGCGAAGACCACCGCGACGAACTGCTGGCCGACCGCCAGGAAGCAGGCGGTGGCGGCCGCGAAGATGACGACTTCGAGCGCGAGCCGCGCGGGATCCGGCACCCGACGCCGAGCGCGAGGCGCGACGAACGCTCCCCACACCACTGCGACGAGCAGCGGCAGCACCACGACGAGCACCGCCGAGACGGTCCACCCCCACCAGCCGACGGCCACGAGCGCCGCCAGCTCGCAGGCAAAGCGAACGCCGAGACTGGCCGACCTCACGACCCGCCCCCGTGGAGCGCCGTCGAGGATTCACACTCTTGGTGCACTTCCGTGGCTCTTCCTCATCGGTGGCTGCCACCTGTCATGTCGCCACCGGTCGTGTCGGTGGCTGCCACCTGTCGTGTCGCCCGTCGTGTCGGGTCGGCGCATGTCCTACGAGCCGAAGAGGAAGCGGGTCAGGACTCGGTCTCGCAGCTTGTCCGGGAGGCGCTGGACTCGCGCTCGGCGTTTTGCATCCGGGCCGACGATGTAGCGCGTCTTCGGCTTCGCGGCCGTCAAGGCGTGCTCGACGGCGTCGGCGACCAATTCGACCGGGGCCGCGTGCGCCGAGCGCTGCGCCGCCAGCTCCCGGAACCGTGCCGCGCGGACGCCATAGAGCTCGTTCACCGCCGGCGGGAGCTCCTCGACCGAGGGCTGCCGCCGCGTCCACATCGGTGTGGCGATCGTTCCGGGCTGGACCAGCGCAACCTGGATACCCCACGGTGCGAGCTCGATCCGCAGCGCATCGGCCATCGCCTCGAGCGCGAACTTCGACATCGCATAACCGCCGAGAAACGGGAGTGCCGAGCGGCCGGCGATCGAGCCCATCAGGACCACACGTCCGCCCGACCCCCGCAGCGCCGGCAGGACACTCTGCAGGACGCGCAGCTGGCCGACCACGTTCACGTCGAGCTGTCGTGTCAATTCGTCCGGCGGCAAGAACTCGAGCGGCGAGGCGATCGCGATCCCCGCATTGTCGACCAGCCCGTCGAGCCGGTCGATACCGGCAACCGCGGCGGCGATCGCGTCGCCATCCGTGACGTCGAAGACGAGCTCCGTCGTCCCTGCCGGCGCCTCGCCGGGGCTGCGCACCGACGCGTGCACCGACCAGCCGCGGTCGCGCAGCCGAATCGCGGTCGCGCGACCGATGCCGCTGGACGCCCCGGTTACGAGTCCAACAGGAATGCCGCGATCTCCGCCCGCTGCTCGCGGCCGTAACCGAGCGCACCTTCGAGCCAGAGCGCACGCTTGTAGTACCGGTGGAGCGGATGCTCCCACGTGAAGCCGATGCCGCCGTGGGCCTGGATCGACCGCTCGCACGCCTGCACCGCCGCCTCGGCCGCCTGCGACTTCGCCGCGGCGACCGCGAGGTCGGCCTGCTCGTCCCCTTCGGCAACCGCCCACGCGGCCCAGTAGGCGAGCGAGCGGGCGAGCTCGACAGCGACGTACCCATCGACGAGCGAGTGCGAGATCGCCTGGTAGGTGCCGATCTTCTTGCCGAACTGTTCGCGCTCCTTCACGTACTCGATCGCCAGCTCGTTCGCCTTCGAGCCGATCCCGACCGCCTCGAG
>DASYPH010000049.1:0-10894 GCA_036006925.1 Gaiellaceae bacterium | reverse complement strand
CGCGCGGGGCGCCACCTCGGCAAGTCAGCTCTTTCGTTCGGTGGCCACGTCGTGCAGCTCGTACGTCTCTTCCTTCGTGGGCGGCGCGAGATCAGGCTGGTCGGCCATGACCTGCCCGAGCAATGGCCCCAGCGTGCTGCTCATGAACGCGTCCAGGTGCTCTTTCGTCTCCCAGACGTCGAAAATCCTGAAGGTTCCGTCCGGCGCGAAGCCGGCGGTGTGGATGAGGTTCCCTTCGGGCCACGGGCCCTCGCTGATCTTCGCCGCGATCGCGTCGTAGTTCGTCGTGGACGTGTCGCCTGTCGCCGCGAACTCCTGCATGTATGCAATCGCCATCCTGACCTCCTGGCTCGGTCGTGCTTGTCGAGTCGAATCTACCCCGCGAACGCCGCGCGCAGTCGACGTGCGGTTTCGAGGAGATGCTCGGGCAGCACCTTCACGTCGCCGAGCACGGCCATGAAGCTCGTGTCGCCGTTCCAGCGCGGGACGACATGCAGATGGAGATGGTCGACGACGCCGGCGCCGGCTGTTCGACCGAGGTTCCAGCCGAGGTTGAAACCGTGTGGCGAGTACTCGCGGCGCAGCGCAGCGACGCCGTCGGCGGCCAGCCGGTGGACGTCGAGCGCCTCCTCGTCGGTGAGCTCGACGAAGTCGGCGATGTGGCGGCGGGGCGCGACGAGCAGGTGCCCCGATGCGTACGGGAACTTGTTCATGACGACCAGTGAGCGCTCGCTCTCGTCTACCAGTAGCTCCGGCTCGGGCTCGCAGAAGATGCAGCGGCCGAGCTCGTCTGCATGTTCGACGTACTCCAGGCGCCAGGGGGCCCAAAGCGGCTCGACCATCAGAGGATGCGCTTGTAGCGGAAGAAGCCGAGCAAGCCGCAGAGGACCATGCCCATCACGACGATCACCGTCCAGAATGCCCACGCGGTGTCGAAGCCCGGGAAGCGAACGTTCATCCCGAAGATCCCGGTGATCAGCGTCAGCGGCAGCAGCACGACCGAGAACACGGTGAGCACGCGGAGGACGTCGTTCTGCCGGTGCGAGATCACCGACTCGTTCGTGCTCTCGAGCGCCTCGACCACTTCCTTGTAGTTGTCGAGGATGTCCCAGATGCGCTCGGTCGCGTCGACGACGTCGTCGAAGTAGAGCTCGAGCTCCTCGGGCAGGAACCGCCCGACATGCCGTTCGAGCAGCCTGAGGGTCGAGCGCTCCGGCTTGACGATCTTCCGGTAGCTGATGATCTCCTGCTTGACGTTCGAGATGTCGCGAACGACCTCTTCGGAACGCCCTTCGAAGACGTCGTCCTCGAGCGAGTCGAGCTTGTGGCCGATCTTGTCCAGGATCGGGAAGCAGTAGTCGAGGAGATCGTCGAGGACTTCGTAGAGCAGCCGGCCAGAGCCCTTCGAAAAGAGCTGCTCGCGGAAGGCGTGATCCTCCTCGCAGCGGCGGAAGAGCCGCGTCACGGGCAAGAGTTCGACGGTCGGCAAAGTGACGAGGTAGTCGGGGCCGATGAAGAAGTCGAGCTCGGCGGCGTTCAGCCGCTGGATCGTCCGGTCGTAGACGGGAAAGTGGAGCACGCCGAAGAGGTAGCCCTCTTCCGCGTAGTCGTCGACCTTCGGGCGCTGGCGCTTGGACATGACGTCCTCGACGTCGAGCGGGTGCCAGCCGAACCGGCCTGACAGCATGCCGGCGAACAGCGCATCGGGCTGGTCGAGGTGGATCCAGGTGAGACCGGCCGCGCTGAGCTCAGCGGGCGGTGTTGGCGGCGCCGAGACGGCGACGACCGTGTCGCGCGCGCGTGCGCGCCGGATGCGAGGCAGGCTCGGCATCGGTACTGAATGGATCCTCGATCACTGGAACCAGCGCCATATTCGGCATTCTAGCCCGGTTTCCCGCCTCAACCGGTGCTCGGGACGACGATGATCGGGACGTCGGGGTCGCCGCCCCGCGGGATCCGCCGATTCCGTTCCGGGACGACCCGTTCCAGCGCGAGCGCGCCGATCGCGGCGATGAGGCAGACGCCGGCCGCCAGAGGCCAGAGCGCGAATGGGCGCCAGGCGAGAATGAACCCGCCGATCGCAGGCCCGACCGTTCCTGCGAGCCCCCACGAGAGCGAGTGCACGGCGAAATAGCGGCCGCGGAGGTGGTCGGGTGCGATCTCGGCGACCAGCGCCTGGTGGGCCGGGCCGTGGAAGCACTCGCCGACCCCGAAGATCGCCAGGGCGACCATCATCACGGCGAACGCCGCGGTCGCATCGAACCAGTACGCGCCGGCGTCCAGCATCAGCCAGGCGACGATCCAGAGCGCGGGCATCAGCGCGAGCGCTCGCATACGTCGCCGCCCTTCGATCGCGCGCGAGATGGGCAGCTGCAGGATCACGATCAGAGCCGTGTTGACGAAGAAGAACGCCCCGATTTGCCGCTCGGTGATCCCGGCGTGATCGCGTGCGAACGGCGGGACGAGATTGAACAGCGAGTAGCCGGCGGCGACGAAAAGGAAGTTCAGCGTCCACAGCCCGACGAACACGCGATCGCGGATGACCGCACGGTACGACGCCTGTCCTCCGGCGGTTTCCTCCGCGGTCAAGCCGGGATCATGGATGAACGCGAGCACGACGACGTAGGCGAGGAAGGTCGCTGCGTCCACGATGAACAGAACGGTGAACGACTCCGGGCTCGAGACGGTCGCGATCAGGCCGCCGGCAAGGCCACCGAGGCCGATGCCCAGGTTCATCGTCACGCGCTGCTGCGCGTACGCGGCGTGCCGTCGCGCCGGTGGTGTGAGTCGTGCAATCAGCGTCGACTGACTCGGCCAGAAACCGGCGCTGCCGGCTCCTTCGATCGCGATCAGGAGGAATGCCTGCCAAGGCTCGCGCACGAGCGGAAAGAGGCCGATGCCGATCGCCTGCATGACCAGGCCCGCGGCAAGCACTGGCCGTGGCCCGAGCCGGTCGACGAGCGGCCCGGCGAGGATGCCCGCGGACAACTGGGCTGCAGCGGACATCGAGATGACGAGGCCGGACACGCCGAGCCCGAAGCCACGAACGTCGTGCAGGTAGATGACGAGGAACGGCAGGACGACGCCGTTGCCGAACGAGTTCATGACGCCACCCAGTTGCAGCAGCCAGACATCGCGCGGGAGCTGCGGGTCGAACGACTGCCGCCAACGACTCACGTCGCGGTCACCGGTCTACTCGTGCAGCCGAGCCATGCGGACTCAGGTGGGTGCCCATTCTTCGAGGCTACAGTCGAGTCCATGACCGCACGCTGGTGGACGACGCGAAGCGCGCAGAACCTCAAGCCGGCGAGCTATGTCTGCCCGTTCTGCGATGGGATGCTGCACGCGACGAGCGACCATACGCTGATCGCCCCGGAAGGGGACATCTCGAAGCGTCGGCATGCCCACACCGAATGTGTGCTCGAGGCGCGCCGCCAGGGCAAGCTGCCGACGCAGGACGAGTGGGCTACGCGGGCCGGCGGCCGAAGACAGCCGCGAGCGCGGCCGCAAAACCGAGGGCGGTGAGCGTCTTGGCGATCCGCAGAGTCATGAGCCTGTTATCGGCTGTGACCCCGCTTCGCGTTAGCTGAGAATCGCAGCGACCTCCGCCGGCGTGAGCATGCGCTCGATCTCGGCGGCGAGGCCTTCCGCAGCCTCGGCGAACGTCCCGTCCTCGAGCACGCTCGTGACGGCCGACCGGATCGAGTCGACGGTGACCGACGGCGGCCGCAATTCGATTGCGGCGCCCGCCCTGCTGCATGCGCCCGCATTCTCGAACTGATCGGCACCGGCGGGAAGCAGAACGAGGGGGAGTCCGTGGGCCAGCGCCGCAAGCATCGAGCCTGAGCCGCCGTGGCAGACGACAGCGTCGGTGAGCGGTAGGACGTCCGCCTGCGGGATATAGCGCTCGACGATCATGTGCGCCGGCGGCCGCAGCGCGGCCGGATCCTGGTCGGCGCCGACCGTCACGACGGCCGTGCAGTCGACGGCGCCGACTGCCTCGAGCAGCAGCGCGAACCGGTCGGGCCCGTTGAAGTGGGTGCCGAGCGTGACGTACACGACGGGCTTGTCGCCGCCTAATCGCTCCTGCCACTCCGCGGGAGCGGAACCCCGCGTCGCTGGGCGCAGCGGAACCACGTGTGTGCCGGCAGGAGGCTCCGCGGGCATGAGGCTCGGGGGGCCGACGTCGATGTACGTGCCGCGAAAGAGACCGCCGTGCGGCTCGGGTTCGAGGCCGAGTTTGTGCCAGAGGGATTCGAGGGCGGGCACCGCGCGATCGAGGCAGACACGCGGCAGGCCGAGGCCGAAGGTGTGATGTGCCGAGTCGACTTCGACTGCGGTGGCAACCGCCGGTGCCGCCAGGTCGGACGACTCGTGCACGATCAGGTCGGGAGCCCACGAGCGTGCGTGGTCGAGCAGCCCAGCGACCTTGGCAGGAGCATCCAGTCCTGCGAATCGCCAGGCAAACGCATGGGCGCGCCGCTCGTCGAACGGGATCGTCGCCAATCGCTCGCGAAACGGCGCGTAGCGCTCGTTCAGTTCGACGACGGTGAGGCCGGCCGGGAGCACGTCGAAGCCGAAGCCGCCGACACGGCCGGCGAAGCCGCCCGCCGTCGCGAAGACCACCTCGTCACCGCGGGCGACGAACGCGCGCGCCAGTGGGACGAGCGGCATGAAATGGCCGTCGGAGGCAGTACACGAGAAGAGGACGCGCACGGCGCCACTGTCTCACGCGAGCCATAAAGGACTCGGCCCTGCCTGCCGAGAACAGGAACGCGATGGCTGCCGACGAGCTTCCCGACCTCGACGAGCTTTCGATCGAGCTGGTCAGGCTCGAACGGCGCGCTCCCGAGCTCGCGAGCCAGCTCGAGCGAGTCGAGGAACGCGTCAGCCAGTTCCCGAGCTCGTTCGGGATGCGCGAGGTGCGCAGGTTGAAGCTGGAACAGGAAGAGCTGTCCGCCCGAATCGACGAGCTGGACGCGTTGCTGCTCCCGCTCCGCCGCGTCCGCGAGGCGTAGCGACTGCGGCGCGCCGGGGAGGTTTGGCCGAGCTCGGAAACGGTCACCAGTCCCCCTGAGGCTGGACGGGCAGCGCAACTCCTGGGGGGCTAGGGGCTGGCGGCGCGCCCGTCCGGCCGGCTTCTTTCGGTGCGCATCACTCCAACGAGGCAGTCCGCAGGTCGCAGGATGTCTCCCGGAACGGCTAGCGACGACGGCGGCGCTCGGCTTCAGGCTCTGACCATGGGGAGCAGGGGTGACACAGCAGCGACGACGGGCCGCGGCAATCGCGTCGTCGTCGCCGTGACGTGTGCGCAGTGCCGGAAACTGAGCAGCGGCTACTGGGTGGGCTGGCGCGCGTGTCGCAGCGACGATCCGGAGCTCGATGAATCGCCGACGCTCGCGTTCTTCTGCCTCGAGTGCGCAGAGCGAGAGTTCGGGGCGTAGCCGGCGGCGGGGGTTGCGGCCGCCGCCGGTGAAGTGATGCTCGACTTGGTATCTCGCAGTGGCTGCGGTAAGAACCTGGGCATGACCCGGATTCGCGCGGTCTCGATCGGAGCAGCTCTCTCGCTGGCGCTCCCGGTCGTCCTCGCCGGCTGCGGGGGCGCCGGCAGGGAAGCCGTGTCGACGACCACCGCCACGCATCCCGCTAGACGGCTGCCTGCCAACGCGGTTCGGATCCACTGGAAGAAGGCCGCTCTCGTGCCGGCAGCGCGAGCCGGTCACGTCTGCGTCGTCACGTACAAGACCGGACGCTTCTGCGCGGCCTATCGCGCAGGCGAGATTCCGTCGGTCGCTCTGAAGCGCGACCTCAGAGCGAGGGGCTGGATCGTCGTGGCATCCAACTGATCGGCCGGACAGGGCCGCTCGAGCGCCTCGGCGCAGCGGGAGATCCGCCGTGGCTGAAAGCCTCGAGCGGATCGTCGCCGCGGTGGTGCGTGACCCCCGACGCCGAACCCCCTCGGACAGCGGCGACGGATCTTGTCGCCGAAGTCATGCCCAGCACGGGCACATCCCAAGCTCCCTCGATCGAGGGACATCGAACTCACCTGGGTTCAGGGCTCGTTCAGCGGGGACGCCCGGTTGCGACACTCGCGTCGGGTCGATACGGAGTTCCTGGGCAGGCGCCCCACAGCCCGAGGTGGCGGGCGTCCGCCCGACGTGCGAGGCGGTCGAGCAACGCGCCGTACATCCCGCGGCGACCCCGGTAGAAGTACGGGGCGGCCGCACCGATCCGAACGAGATAGACGTTTATGTCCAGGCCGTCACGGACCCGCTGCACGTAGCGCAGCAGCCTCCCGTACCGGTCGACACTGTCCGTGGCCGGCTCAGAGCTCAGCCGGACCAGCGTCCCGGGTGGCAGCAGCTGCTTCGTGATCGCCGACGAGCGGCGCCCGTAGCACTCGAGCCCGAAGTAGACCTCCGGCGTGTCGATCTGGACGAGCCGCACCCGTTGGCCGTTCCCCAAAGTGACGGTGTCGCCGTCGGCTACGTGGTCGATGCGATAGACCGCGACACTCTTCGAGAACGGCGCGGCCGGCGCGGCGAGTAGCAGCGTGAGCAGCAACCCGGCCGCGGCGAGCGGGCGAATGCCCATCTGGGTCAGCTGTCTACGACTGTCTGCATGCGATCTCGTCGTGATCCCGGTCGACGCAGACGTTGTAGCCGATCGCCCTCGCGTTCACGAGACTCGCGGTCCGAATCGTCAAGCGGTGCTGCTGGGATCATCGTGTTCGGCAATCTCGGCCGCCAGCCCCTTCAGGCGTGGGTCGGGCCTAGGGGCCGCCTCCTGTCCATACCTTGCGGCGGCGCGTGCCATCTTCACCTCGCCGTAGAACGAGCGCGCCCACAACGAGCCAGGCTTGGCGAGCCGAACAGCGGCGACGGGCCAGACCCAGATGGGCAGGAGGATCCCAACGGCGGCGAGGATGTATTTCCCCTTCAACATCGCAGTGACCCCGAGTGTCAGGATGAACAGCGACAGGAAGATCCAATAGGGGCTCATGCTCTAAGCCACTACATCAGTTGCGAGTACCACGCAAGCGTTCGCGTCGGTTGGTTACCCGCTCGGCTCAGGGTTCTGAGCACACACGCGAGCACCAAGGGCGAGCGCCAGCCGGTTGCCCTGCGGGTCGAACTTGTCAAGCTTGTCGACCAGTCGCGACGCCAGGGCTTGGTCGCTGCGCTCCAAGGCGGGTACCAACTGCTCGACGATGAGCCGCGTTGCCGTTCGATAGTTCGTCAGGAGCGACGCGATCATGACGCGCTCACTCGACGGTCGAGGGATAGCCGCGAGCTTCGCTGTCAACTGGACGCTGATGCGTCCAGTCGCGCGAAGATCGGCGAGCAGCACTTGCGCCGTCGTAATCTTCGGCAGTTTCCGAACTTCTGCGTTTGCGACCCGGCAGGAGGCGTTTGCCGCGGTGGCCCAACTTGCTTTCGCAGGCGTCGTCGTCGCGGCAGCGGAAGTCGCAGCAATGACCGATGCAAGCAGCCCGAGCAGGATCGAGAGCTTCAAGAATCTCACGCGCGGAAATCTAGTGGCAGGACCTACGGCCGCGTGACGCATCTGCGTCATCTGCGTCGCTGTGCTCCGCCCGCTCATTCGCCGTGTTCGCCGAGCACCTACGAGGCCCGGTCGATCGGATCGTTCGTAGCTCTCGAACTCTTAGCGCAGGTCGAAACAACCGCCGTGCCGCGTCAACGGTCGCAGCCGCAGTGCCACGAGCACCTGGTGCGGCACCGTCGGCTCGCAATACGGCGTCCGCGCGGTGAGCAGGCGCCACGGCCCCACGTCGCTGCGGCCTTCGAGCCGCATTCCACGCAGCCGGAACACCCAGTTGGCAAGCGTGACGAGGTTGCCGCGCCGGACCGCGGCGACCGGCGACCGCTCTAGCACCTGAAGCCGATCCTCGCCGCGGTGGCAGTCGAGCTCGACGGCGCCATGAACCGCACGTGAGCAGTTCCACTTCCCGCGGTCGCCGCGTTCGATGTGGACGACCGTTGCGAGCGCGTCACCGCACGTGACGATGCTCGCGGCGACGGCGTCGAACCCGTTGACGGTGCGCGCCAGCCCGCAATAGGTGGGCGGCGGTGGAGCGCAGGGAGCGCCGCACGCGCGAAGCACGAACGGACGCAGGAATGCACCGAATGCCACGGCACCCTGGTAGTTCAGGTGTGCGTGGTCGACGTACCACGGCTGCCCCGCTGCGACGGGAGCCCAGTCGGCGACCACGATCTGCGGCCACCGGGCGGGTGCCGCGCGGATCAACTCGTTGGTCGCCTTCCAGCCGGGCTCGGTTTCCTCGAGCGTCACCCAGACGACGCGTTGGACTCCTGCCGCGACGAGTGCCCGCATGACCTGGTCGAGACCTGAGTCGTAGGCGTCGGTGTAGTCGTTGTAGCCGACGTCGATCACGACGACTCGCCCGAGCCCTGGGCCGAGTCGCTCGATCGTTGCGAGCGCGCTCTCGGGTGCAGGGTCGTCGTACGTGGGACAGCCCGGATCGACGAGCTTGCGGCAGGTTTCCGTCTCGAGGCGAAGATCGAGCCGCGCTCCGAGGTCCTCGCGCGACTTCGTCGCGGACGAGAGGACACCGCCGACCGAGTCGCTGATCAGCGTCACGCGCGGCGGGGCCGGTCCGGCCGCGCCTGCCGAAGTGGCGACGATGACGGCCGCGATGAGAATCGATCCGAGCGCCTTGATGCTCCAGGATAGGTCGGCTCGTAGACCGGCGGCGGTGGGGATTTCGCCGATGCGGGCGAGCGTCGGGCTGAGCCGCGCTAGTTCATCAGCAATCCGGGCCAAGATTCACCCCTCGCTCGAGAGTTTCCTACCGACGTTCTCGCGCGGGTCGTTGCAGAGACGCGGTGACCAGGGGTCAATCCGAAGAAACGGTGACGAGGGGGTCGCAGGTGCTGGTCGACCGCCAGCGACCGCTCTACGCCGTGGAGTCGGTCATTGCGGTCGCCTGCGCGCTGACTTGACGTACATGACCCAGCAAATGAATTCCCAGAGACCGCTCAGTGTCGAAGCGGTCGTAACAGGCTCTGGCGAACTGCCTCCGGAAGACTCAATGGGCCAAGCGCAGAACATAGGACACACCGTGGTCGAGGACCGCTGTTCCGGTCACCGCGCTGACCCGCGAAAGGCATGCGGTGAACTACGGCTCCGCAGCTCGGGAGCTCGAGCGAGGCTTTCTACAACGCGGTGATCGCGCCCGAGTGGACCGCGATCGACAGGGCGACAATCGCCCAGACAACACACATGCCGATCACCCCGGCCGAGCTACGGGAGGGCGAGAAGTGAGCCCACTTCGCGGTGAGGGTCGTCAAACCCGCCGGCAACACGAACAGCCAAAGGAAGACGGCCGTCAAGCCGTGCCCACGGCCGAACGCAAGCATCGCCGCGAGACCGACAAGCGGGTAGACGATCAGACACACCAGCTCGATCCGCAACCTCGGTTTATAGGAGGCGCACCTCTCAAACCTGACCTTGGCTGGAAGCGAGCGCAAGCGAGCGCTCGGCGAAGGGTCGTGCCGGCACGTCGAACGGCGGCTACGGCCGGCATGTACCGAATGTTTCAGGGCGATTACGCTCGGCACCCCGCACCCCGCCTTGGTGCTTTCTCTCCCCGCGCCGCGAATCCGTCGTGATCCGCGGCGGTTTTGCCGGATGGATGCTGAAGGCCGCTTCCGGCCTGAAGAAGACCACCGCACACGCAAACCCGTCACGGGTGTCACTCCTGACCCACGCAACGATGCGGGCTAGCGCACAGCTACGCGGGTCAGGATGCGCCCGGCAGGAATCGAACCTGCGACCTTTCGCTCCGGAGGCGAACGCTCTATCCCCTGAGCTACGGGCGCCGAGAGGTCATTAGTGTAGCCCCCGTGAAAATCAGCGCCTCGATCGTGACGCTGCGGCTCGCGGAGACGTTCACGATCTCACGCGGCGCCGAGGACGAGGCGGCCGTCGTGCAGGTAGAGGTGCGGCACGGCGACGTGTCGGGGTTCGGCGAGGCCGCACCGATCGAGCACTACTCCGAGACCGCGGCGTCGGCACGCGCCTGGCTCGATCAGGTGGAGCTCGGCGACGACCCGTTCGCGCTCGACGAGCTCGCCGAGCGACTGCCGCCCGGTGAGCAGGCGGCCAGGTCGGCGCTCGACGCGGCGCTCTATGACCTGCAAGGCAAGCTCACGAGCCTGCCGGTGTACAAGCTGCTGGGCCTGCGCCGCGCCGGGCCGCCGACGTCGTGGACGATCTGGCTCGGCGATCCCGACGACATGGCGCGTCGCACCGAGAAGATCGCCGCACGTGGGTTTCGGCGGCTGAAGCTGAAGCTCGGCGGCCGCGATGGGCTCGACGCCGAACGCGTGCGCGCCGTTCGTGCTGTCACCGAACTGCCGCTGCAATGCGACGTCAACGAAGCGTGGTCGCTGGCCGAGGCACTCGAGTACCTGCCACAACTTGATCTCCAGTACTGCGAGCAGCCGCTGCCGGCGGGGGATCCGGACGGGCCCGAGCTCAAGCGCCGCTCGCCGATCCCGATCTACGTCGACGAGGACTGCCACACGCTTGCCGACGTCGCGGGGTGTGCGGAGCGTGCGCACGGGATCAACATCAAGCTGGCGAAATCCGGCGGTGTCCGCGAGGCCGTGCGCATGGTTGCGGCCGCGCGGGCGCTCGGGCTCGGTGTGATGCTCGGTTGCATGATCGAGTCCGGCCTCGGGATCGCGCCCGGAGCCCACATCGCGAGCCTCATGGACCACGTCGACCTCGACGGCAACCTCCTGCTCGCAGAGGACCCGTGGCCCGGCGTCGAGCTCATCGACGGCGTCCAGGTCCCTCCCGACGAGCCCGGCCTCGGTGTCAGAGAAGCGGGATCTGATCCTCGCTG
>DASYPH010000048.1:0-22172 GCA_036006925.1 Gaiellaceae bacterium | reverse complement strand
GAAGATCTTCAACTGGTTGGCGACGCTCTGGCGCGGCAGCATCTCGTTCGACACGCCGATGCTGTGGGCGCTTGGGTTCATCGCGGTGTTCACGATCGGCGGGCTGTCGGGCATCTTCCTCGCGGTGTTCCCGGTCGACTGGCAGGTGACCGACACGTACTTCGTCGTCGCGCATCTGCACTACGTCCTCTTCGGCGGCTCGATCTTCGGGATCTTCGCCGGGCTCTACTACTGGTGGCCGAAGCTGTTCGGCCGCCTGCTCGACGAGCGGCTCGGCAAGTGGCACTTCTGGCTCGTCCTGTTCGGCTTCAACCTCACCTTCATGCCGCAGCACTTCCTCGGGCTGCTCGGCATGCCGCGCCGCGTCTACACGTACCACCAGGGCGGGCTCTGGGAGGCGTACAACATGGCGTCGAGCATCGGCTCGGCCGTGATGGCGATCGGGATGCTCGTGTTCCTCGTGAACGTGATCAAGACGACGCGAACGGGCCCACGGGCCGGCAACGATCCGTGGCTCGCCGATACGCTCGAGTGGTATGCAACCTCCCCGCCACCAGCGTGGAACTTCGACCAGGTTCCGTACGTGACGAGCGCACGGCCGCTCCGGGACTTGCGCCGCAGGCTGTCCGAGACGAGGGGCTTCTGATGGGTACCTGGGCGCGGCTGACGGCCGTGGCAGCGGTTGCCGGCACCGGCCTGGCGGTCGTCTCGGGAGCCGCCGGCTGGGGCACCGCACACCGAGTGCTCGCGGCCGTTGCGCTGCCGCCGCTCGCCGCACTCGCCGCGACGGCCTGGGTGAGCGCGCGCAGGCTGCTGCCGAGCACGGTCGCGGCCCTCGTCCTCTTCGGGCTCGCAGCGTTGCTGACCGGTCCGACGTTGCACCTGACGTTCGCGACGCTCGCGTTCGCGGCAACCGTGCTCGCTGCCAGCTTCACCTTCCGCGGCCCGGTCGTCCAGGGCCCACTGCGCGACTACGTCACGTTGACGAAGCCACGGATCATGTCCCTGCTCCTGCTCACGGGTGCGGCCGGCGTGTTCGTCGGCGCCGGTGGCGTGCCTTCGTGGGACGTGTTCGCGGCGACGATGGTCGGGCTGGCGCTCGCCTGCGGCGGCGCGTCGGCGCTCAACCACTACCTCGACCGTGACATCGACCAGGTGATGGGCGAGCGCACCGCAGGCCGTCCCGTCGCGTCGGGTCGCGTGCCGCCGGACCGCGCGCTCGAGTTCGGGCTGGCGCTGTCCGCGGCCTCCTTCGTGCTGCTCGAGTCGCTCGTCAACCTGCCGACGGCGCTGCTCGCGTTGACCGGGAACCTCTTCTACGTGCTCGTCTATACGCGCTGGCTGAAGCGCTCAACGGCTCAGAACATCGTCATCGGCGGAGCCGCAGGCGCGGTGCCGCCGCTCGTCGGCTATGCCAGCGCGACGGGTCATCTCGGCTGGGCGGCGTTCGTCATGTTCGCCGTCGTCTTCCTGTGGACGCCGCCGCACTTCTGGGCGCTCGCACTGATGATCAAGGAGCACTACGCCCGCGCGGGCGTGCCGATGCTGCCGGTGACGCGCGGCGAGCGGGAAACTGCCCGGCAGATCCTGCTCTACACCGCCCTGCTGGTCGTCGCGACGCTCGCACCGGTCGGGCTCGGGGTCTTCGGTCTCGTCTACGGCGTCGCCGCACTCATCCTGGGCGCGGTCTTCACCTGGTACGCACTCGAGCTGCGGCGGACGATGGAGCGGGCTGCTGCAGTCCGCCTCTTCCACTACTCCCTCCTGTACCTCGCCCTCCTCTTCGTCGCGATGGCGCTGGATGTGACCGTCTAGATGACTGAGCCCGAGCTGCTGGTCGACGAGGCGGCCGCGGCACGCGAGCTGGCCCGCAGGAACATGGTCTGGGCCTGGGCCTTGTTCGCGCTCTTCTGCGCGCTCTTCGGCGGCACCGTGCTGGTCGCAGCCGCGTACCTCTGGCTCGATTGACTCCGAGAGTGCCGCGGCTCGGCGCCGGCCCCCAACAGACGCCGAGCCGCTCGTAGACTCCTTCGCTCGTGGACGGAATCTGGATTACCGAGCTCGAGGCCGCAGCCGGCCCGCGACTGGCTGTCAAGGATCTGTTCGACACCGCCGGCGTTCGGACGACGTACGGCTCGGCCGTCTTCTCGGACTACGTGCCGGTGGCGACCGCTCGAGCCGTGCAGCTACTCGAAGCTGCGGGCTGGAGCTCGGCGGGAAAGGCGAACCTGCACGAGTTCGCCTACGGGGTCACCTCGCAGAACCTGCACTACGGGGTCGTACCGAACCCCGCATTCCCGGGCCGCACGGCCGGCGGCTCGAGCGGCGGCTCCGCTGCCGCGCTGGCGGGCGGGCTCGTCGAGGGCGCGCTCGGGACCGACACCGGCGGCTCGATCCGCATTCCAGCTGCCTGCTGCGGGGTGACCGGCTTCAAGCCGAGCTTCGGCCTCGTCTCGGTCGACGGGGTCTTCCCGCTCGCGCCGAGTTTCGACCATGCGGGCCCGCTGGCGCGCGACGTGGCCGGCTGCGTGGAGCTGATGCGGGAGCTCGCGCCCTCGACGACGCTGCCAGCGCTCTCCGACCTTCGGGTCGGCGTCACATGGGCCGACCGGTGCGAGCCACTCGTCCGCGCGCGAGTGCTCGAGGCGGCCGCCGTCTTCGGAGAGGTCAGCGTGATCGAGTTCCCGATCGCAGAAGCTGTCCTGCCGGCGTTCATGCGAGAGGTCGCCGACGTCCACCGCGAGCTCTATGCCGAGCACGGCGAGCTGTACGGCGAGAACATCAGAGGCAAGATCGAGCGCTGCCTCGCGATCGAGGACTCGGCCGTCGAGGCCGCGGCCAGCGAGCGTGTTGCGCTCGGACGGCGAGCAGATGAGCTGCTCGACGGCTTCGATCTCCTGCTGACGCCGACGCTCGCGTTCGTCGCGCCGATGGCGGACGTGGTCGAGCCGGACGTGCGGGGCGAGTTCACGCGCTTCACGTTTCCCTTCAACGCGCTCGGCTGGCCGGCGCTCGCGCTGCCGGCGGGCGCGGCGGAGGACGGCCTACCGGCGTCCGTGCAGCTCGTCGGCCGGCGCGGAGCCGACGGCCTCGTCTTGGCGGCCGGGCTCGCGCTCGAAGCGGCGCTGTGAACGGCGACCTTCGTTTCGCGCACGAGCTCGCAGACCTCGCGGACGTGATCACGCTCGGCCGGTTCGGCGCGCGCGACCTGCGAGTCGAGACGAAACCCGATCTGACGCCTGTCTCGGAGGCAGACCGCGGCGCGGAGCAGGCGATCCGCGAGCACGTCGCGGCGTCGCACCGCAGCGAGGGCGTGCTGGGCGAGGAGTTCGGCGACGACGGAGGCGATGCGAAGTGGATCGTCGATCCGATCGACGGCACGACGAACTACGTGCGCGGTGTTCCGGTCTGGGCGACGCTGCTGGCGCTCGAGCGTGACGGTGTGGTCGTGCTCGGTCTCGCGTCGGCGCCTGCGCTCGGCCGCCGCTGGTGGGCGGTGCGCGGCGGCGGGGCGTTCGTCGACGGTGAGCCGTGTCGCGTCTCAGCCGTGACGCAGATCGAGGATTCCGCCGTTTCGACGACGTCGTCGCGACGCATGCCGGCCGGCTGGGGCACGATCGTTCAGCGCGCCTGGTCGAACCGCGGCCTGGGTGACTTCTGGCAGCACTGCCTGGTCGCCGAAGGCGCCGTCGACGTCGCGACCGACGGCCCCTCACTGCAAGTGTGGGACTACGCTCCGGTGCAGATCATCGTCGACGAGGCCGGCGGGCGCAGCTCGACCTTCGACGGCAGCGAGCCCGCGCCGGGCGGCACCTTCGTCTCGACCAACGGACTGCTCCACGACGAGGTCGTCGCGCTGCTCGGGTTGGCGGACGGCTGAGTCTGACTCGAGTCAGACTCGTGTCTGACGAGAGCGGTAGCGCGGATCGCTTTCTTCGACCATCGCTTGGAGCACGCGACGTGCCCGGTCTGGACGTGTATCGAAGAGGCGTAGCAACTCGCGCTCGTCGACGAGCGTGTCTGGCGGAGTAAGCCCGATCGCGGCGCCGTAGTTCGCCCAAGGCCACTGTTCCGGCGAGTGACACATGTTCGCCCTCGGAGCGTTCAGCGCGACGTAGCGAATGGTCTCGTAAAGATGGTCGTCCGTCTCGACGACCGAGTCGAAGAATCTCCTCTGCCAGAGAGCGCCGCGCCGGCCATGGCGGCGATTGAAGGACCGCGCATAGATGCTGTTCAGCCGCTGGAATCCCGTGCTCAGCGTCAGCTTTCGAAGTTTGAGAATGAGGTGGTAGTGGGTCGTCAGAAGCGAGTAGCCAAGGACACACCAATCGCTCCGTACCGCCTGATCCCCAAGCAGCGACAGAAACGACCAACGGTCCGAGTCATCACGGAAGAGCTTCGCCCCATCGACTGCCTTGCCGTTGACGTGATAGATCGAGCCGACCTGTTGAACCCGAGGAGGAGCCACTTCGCGAGGATGCCCGCCGTCGCGATTGGCGTCGAGTCCGCCCGGCCCGAAGTTGCACTTCTTTCACGGGCTCGTTTGTGTTTCGTGTGTCAGACACATCTCTGACTCGAGTCAGACTCAGGGGGTCGCCGTCGCGAGGCCGCGCTCAGACGCCGGCGGCGGCCAGCGCTGCCTGCTCGTAGACGCGGTTGCGCGCGAAGTTGTCGAGCTCGTCGGAGAGCACGTCGCTGGGGTTCGGCGGGGCTCCAGGCGGGAACTCGGCGGGCGTTCCGTCGAGCTCGATGCCCTCGAGCCGCTCGCGTTCGTCGACGACGAGCTCCACGTCGTGGCGGAGGCGAGAGCGCAGCCAGCCTGCGAGCAGATAGCCCTGCGCGCGTGTGCCGTGGACGCGCAGCTGCCGCACCTCGCCGATCCCCGGCCACAGCGACGCGAGCAGGGTGCGCCAGCGGTCCGTCCGCGCCCAGGCGATGTCCGACACGGCGCAGCGCTCGAAGAGGCCTGCCAGCTGCGTGTACGCACCGGGCAGGTGGTCCCACTCGGTCGAGTCGACCACCAACCTGTCGATGATCCCGACCAGCTGCTCGAGCTCGGTTGACCCGAACGGTGGCTCACCACGCCAGCGGCAGAACACCGGCAGGTCGGAGATCAAGAGCGGTAGCGCGATCGACGCCGGCGCGGCTGCCCGCGCGCCACGTAGAACGAGCTCGATCACCTCGCCGCAGACCGCGCGATCGCCCACGGGGTAACACCTGATCGAGAGCTCGGCGTCGATGCCGTCGGCCTCGTCGGGACGAGGCACGAGCAGGAGCGTGCGCGACGGATGCCGCTCGGCCATCCCCATCAACGTCTGCTCGGCCGCCGCCTGCCAGCGCGGCGGCACCCAGGCGATGTGGGTCATCACCGACGTCCGCAGGTTGGGCTGCGACCCCTCGGGCGAAGTCGCGTCGCGCAGCCGTGCCAGCTCCCGCTCGATCTCGGCGATCGAGACGTTCTGGCCCGACCAGCTGTCCTCGATCAGTGCCTGCGCCATGATCGCCCGTCGCGATGAACGAGCTCGTCGGAGCCGACCGGCCCCCAGGTACCGGCCGCGTAGTTCGGGAACGCCGGGCGGTCGCGCTGCCAGAACCCGGTGATCGCGTCGACGAGCGCCCACTGCTCCTCGATCTCGTCGGAACGCGTGAACAGCGTCGCGTCGCCGAGCATCGCGTCCAGGATCAGCCGCTCGTACGCATCCGGCAGGCCCTCGCGGAACGCGCCGCCGTAGAGGAAGTCCATGTGCACCGTCCGGATCGTCATGCCCTGCCCCGGCACCTTCGCGCCGATCGCCAGCGAGATGCCTTCGTTCGGCTGGACGTGGATGAGCAGCACGTTCGGGCGCAGCCCCTCCGCGGCGCCTTCTTCGAAGGGCGGGTGCGGTGCCCGCTTGAACTGGATCGCGATCGTCGTCTCGCGTCGCGCGAGCCTCTTGCCCATCCGGACGTAGAACGGCGTGTCCGCCCAGCGCCAGTTGTCGACGAAGAGCTTCGCTGCGACGAACGTCTCGGTCGTCGAGCCCTGCGCGACGCCCTCTTCCTCGCGGTAGCCCTGAACCTCGAGTCCCTCGACGAACCCGGGGCCGTACTGGCCGCGCACGACGTGCCTCGGGCCTGGGGTGTGGATCGATTTCAGCACCTTGACCTTCTCGTTGCGCACCGAGTCGGCATAGAAGTCGATCGGGGGCTCCATCGCCGTGATCGCAACGAGCTGCAGAAGGTGGTTCTGGAAGATGTCGCGAATCGCACCGGCCTGCTCGTAGTAGCCGGCGCGACCCTCGATCCCGATCGATTCGGCGACGGTGATCTGCACGTGGTCGATGAACTGGCGGTTCCAGATCGGCTCGAAGATGCCGTTCGCGAACCGGAGCGCCAACATGTTCTGCACGGTCTCCTTGCCGAGGTAGTGATCGATCCGGAAGACCTCAGCCTCTGTGTAGTGCTCCTGGATCTGCGCGTTCAGCGCCCGGGCCGATGCGAGGTCGTGTCCGAACGGCTTCTCGATGATCAGCCTGATCCAGCCCTCGGTCGCACGACGCTCCGCGATCTCTCCGACGAGCGTGCCGATCGCGCTCGGAGGGACGGCGAAGTAGTAAACGCGGTTGCCCTGCGTCCCGTGCTCCGCATCCAGCGAGGCGAGCGTGTCGCGCAGGCCGTCCTCGGCCTTGCCGTCGGCGAATTCCAGCGTCACGTACTTCATCCCGACGGCGAGCCGCTGCCATGCCTCCTCGTCGTACGGGTCGCGCGCGTGATCCTTGACCGCTTGCTTCATCCGGGCTTTGAAGTCGTCGTCGCCCTCGTCGGTGCGCGCGGCGCCGATGATCGCAAACCGGTCCGGAAGCAACCGTCGCACGGAGAGCGCGTAGAGCGCCGGGATCAGCTTCTTCGACGTGAGGTCGCCGGACGCGCCGAAGATGACCAGAATGCACGGGTCCGGCCGACGGCGGATGCGCAGCCCTTCGAGCAGCGGGTTCGTCTCTGCAGGCGCGCTCACGAGTGCTCGGCCTTGACGGCGTGCCCGCCGAATTGATTGCGGAGGGCGGCGTTCACCTTCGCCGCGAACGACTCGTCTTCCCGCGACGCGAACCGCGCGAAGAGCGCGGCGGTGATCACCGGCACCGGCACGTCCTCCGCGATCGCTTCGGCGATCGTCCAGCGGCCCTCGCCTGAGTCGTCGACGTAGCCGCGGATCGTCTCGAGGTGCCCGCCCTCCTGCTCGAACGCGGCGTACAGCAGCTCGAGCAGCCACGAGCGGACGACCGATCCATAGCGCCAGATGCCGGCGATCTCGTGCAGATCGAGGTCGAACTCCGAGCCCCGCATCACGTCGAATCCTTCGGCGTAGGCCTGCATGAGCCCGTACTCGATTCCGTTGTGGACCATCTTCGTGAAGTGCCCGGCGCCCGAGGGTCCAACATGCGCATAACCGTCCTTCGGCGCGAGGTCACGGAAGACGGGCTCGACCTGCGCGACCGCGTCGGCGTCGCCGCCGACCATCAGGCAGTAGCCGTTGGCGAGCCCCCACACGCCGCCCGAGACGCCTGCGTCGACGAACCCGAGTCCTTTCTCCTTCGCGTCGACGTAGCGCCGCTGGGAGTCGTGGAAGTTCGAGTTGCCACCGTCGACGATCACGTCGCCCGGCGCACCCGAGGCCAGCAGCGTCTGGAACGTGTCCTCCGTGATCTTGCCGGCGGGCACCATCATCCAGAACGTCCGTGGGGCGTCGAGCTGGTCGCGCAGCTCCTCGAGCGTGCTCGCGGTCGACTCGACCTGCGGGTCGTACGTCTTGACGTCATGGCCGCGATCGGCGAGCCGCTTCGTCATGTTGCCGCCCATGCGGCCTAGACCGATCATGCCGAGCTGCATCTGGTGTTCCTTCCCGTCGCTGGCGCGATGTGCTGACGAGCGAAAGGCAAGCGTCGCAACGACGCAGGGAGCGTTCGCAGCCGGTGGCTACGGGCGCGACTGAGGACGCGGCGACGCGCTGCTTTGCAGCCGTCAGCGCGCGCGGGAGGACTTGACACCTAGAGCTCCTCCAGTCGGACACGCGCGATCCGGCGACCGCGCTCCTGCAGGGATGCGAAGTCGCCCGCGGCCTGCGCGCGGATCAGCTGCGCGAAGCCGAATGGCTGCTCGGGGATCGCAAGCTCGTCGCCGGGATCGTCGACGACCTGCAGGAACAAGCCCGTCGCCGGACCTCCTTTGTGCAGCTGGCCGGTCGAGTGCAGGTAGCGAGGCCCGAAGCCGTGCGTGACGACGCAGCCCGTAGCCTGCCGCGCTTGTGCCGCAAGCGCCGTCAGCTTGGTCGCGGCATCGAGCGTGGGCTCGACGAAAGCCAGGATCGCCACGTAGTCCCCAGGCACGGCCTGCGCAAACAGCTCCTCGGCCGAGCCAACGGGTTCGACTTGCGGCTCCTGGCCGGAGGACAGAATCTCCCTCGTCTTGTCCTTCGCCGCCTGCACGTCCGGCTGGTCGAACGGATTGATGCCGAGGATCGAGCCTGCGACCGCCGTCGCGAACTCCCAGCGGAAGAACTCCTGGCCCAGCTCGTACGGACCGGTGACGCGCACCTCGTGCGCCTGCCGGTCCGGCCCGTCAGGTGACTCGCCGGGCGCGGGGATCAACCCCTTGCCGAGCTTGCCGGTCGACTCGGCGAGCAACTGCTCGACCCAGAGGCCGAAGTCGCCCGGGTTCGGCGCGACGCAGATCTTGTCGCGGCCGTCGCGCCAGCCCTCCCCGAGCGCGTGCCCGAGCTCCAGCCCCGGGTTGCCGTCGGCCAGCCGGCACGCATCGGCCATCTCGATCACGCGGTCGAGCAGCCGGGTCAGGTCGACACCCATCAACGCCGCGGGCACGAGGCCGAACGGCGACAGCGCCGAGTAGCGGCCGCCGATCGTCGGCTCGCCTGGGAAGACGGCACGGAACGCGCGCACGCGCGCCAGGTCCTCGAGAGCGGAACCTGGATCGGTGATCGCAACCCACTGCTGCCCGTCGCCGGTCTTCTTCCAGAAGTAGTCGGTGTGGGAGCGCGTCTCCAGCGTCGAGCCGGACTTCGACGCGGAGACGAACAGCGTCCGCTCCAGATCGAGCTGCGCTTCGAGGGCGCGAATGGCGCGCGGATGCGTCGTGTCGAGGACGTGGAACGTCCCCGCGCCGAACGTCTGCTTGAACACTTCGGGCGCGAGCGACGAGCCGCCCATGCCGAGCAGTACGACCGCGTCGATCTCACCGACGAGAGAGTCCGCGAACTGGAGCAGCAGGTCGACGTCCTCCCGCATCCGCCACGGCTCGTCGAGCCACCCGAGCCACTGTGCCTCGTCCGCGCCCGTCCAGAGCGTGGGATCGCGCGACCAGATCCGCTCGACGATCTCGCTCACGCCGCGGCCAGGTCGCTCCGCTTGACGCCGATGCTCTCGACGATCTGCTCGAACGCGTCGATGAACTTCTGCACGCCTTCTGCTTCGAGCGTCGCCGTCACGGCGGCGTAGTCGACGCCCGCGGCGGCAAGCTGCGCGAGGAGCTCCTCGGCTTCGGGTACGCCCTCGAGCACCGTGTCGCCCTTCACCTCACCGTGGTCCTGAAACGCCTCGATCGTGTCGAGCGGCATCGTGTTGACCGTCTCCGGCCCGATCAGATCTTCGACGTACATCACGTCGCGGTAGGCGGGGTTCTTCGTCGAAGTCGAGGCCCAGAGGCAGCGCTGCTTGTGCGCGCCCTTGCTCTCCAGGTACTCCCACCGAGCTCCCGAGAACGCCTCCAAGTAGTGCTGGTAGGCGAGCTTGGCGTTCGCGATCGCGAGTTTGCCGGCAAGCTCGGGATGGCCGACAGCCTCGAGTTGCTTGTCTGCCTCGGTGTCGACACGCGAGACGAAGAACGACGCGACCGAGACGACCTTCGACGGGTCGCCGCCGTGGGCGATCAGCCGCTCGAGGCCGCGGAGGTACGCCTCGACGACAGCCTTGTACCGCGCGAGGGAGAAGATGAGCGTGATGTTGATCGAGGTGCCGTGCGCGATCGAATCCTCGATCGCCGGCAGTCCAGGCTCGGTCGCCGGGATCTTCACGTAGAGGTTGGGCCGGTCGACCTCCTTGGCGATCCACTGGACCTGCTCGAACGTCTTCTCCGTGTCGTACGCGATGCCCGGCTCGACCTCCATCGAGACGTAGCCGTCGACGCCGCCGGAGGCGTCGTACGCCGGTTTGAGCACGTCGCACGCGTCGCGGATGTCCTGCAGGGCGAGCGAGAAGAAGATCTCCGACGCGTCGTCCGTCGTGCCGAGCAACTGCTTCAGGTCGTCGTCGTAGGCGTCGCCCACGGAGAGCGCCTTCTGGAAGATCGACGGGTTCGAGGTGACGCCGACGACGGCGTCCTCGTCCATCATCCGCTTCAGTTCGCCCGTGTGGACGAGGTCGCGCGAGAGCGTGTCGAACCACACCGACTGCCCGCGGGCAGCAAGCTCATGGAGCCGTGACTTGGCCATCCTTCATCTCCCTTTCCATCTCGGCGACCTTCTGCAGGCGTTCGACGTAGCGCTCGCCGCCGTCGAAGGTCGCGCCTAGAAATGCCTCGACGAGCTCGCGTGCCAGCGACCGCCCGACGACCTCGGAGCCGAGGCAGAGCACGTTCATGTCATCGTGCTCGACTCCCTGATGCGCGCTGTACGTGTCGTGGCAGATCGCAGCGCGGATGCCGGCCAGCTTGCAGGCTGCGACAGCCGCACCGACGCCCGAGCCGCAGACGAGCACGGCGCGCTCGGCCTGCCCACGCTGGATCGCCTCGCCGACCTCCCGCGCCTTGTCCGGGTAGTCGATCCGGACCGCATCGGTGTCGGTGCCGAAGTCGGTCACGTCATGCCCCGCCAGCGACGCGAGCACGGCGTCCCGCAGGTGCACACCACGGTGGTCGAACGCAACGGCGACCTTCACAGGACCTCGACCCGGGCGATCTTGCCCTCGTCGAACGTGAAGCGGATCGGCAGCACGCGCCCGTCTGCACGGACGCGCGCGATCGCGTGGCCGTCGTGGCGTTCCTCGATCGCCTCGAGTTGCAGCTCCGGCAGCTCGCCCTCGAGCATGAAGCCCGGCGAGACCAATGAGAAGAACTGCTTGATGCAGTCGGCCTGACGCGCCATCACGCGACCCGTTCGAGCAGTGCGGCCGCGCGGGCGACGACGTTGTCGAGGTTGTAACCGAACTCGGCGAGGACCGTGCCGCCGGGAGCGGATGCGCCAAAGTGCTCGATCGAGATCGAGTCGCCCCGGTCGCCGACCCACTGCTTCCAGCCGAGTGCGACGCCCGGCTCGATCGACAGGCGCGCGGTGACGTCGGGCGGCAGCACTTCGTCGCGGTACTCGTTCGACTGCTCCGCGAAGAGCTCCCAGCACGGCATCGAGACGACGCGAACAGCGGTGCCGTCCTCCGCGAGCCTCCGGCCGGCGTCGAGCGCGAGACCGACCTCAGCGCCGGTAGCGAGCAAGATCAGGTCGGGCGCAGCGGAGGACTCCCAGAGCGTGTACGCGCCACGCTCGAGCCCTGAGGCCGGCGCCAGTTCGCCGCGGTCGAGTGTCGGCACCTTCTGCCGTGAGAGAGATAGGGCCACCGGCCCGTCGCGCCGTTCGAGCGCAAGCCGCCAGGCGGCCGCCGTCTCGGTCGCGTCGGCCGGCCGGATGAACCAGAGGTGCGGAATCGCCCGCAGGGCGGCGTACGTCTCGACCGGCTGGTGGGTCGGGCCGTCCTCGCCCAGGCCGACCGAATCATGCGTCCACACCCAGACGACCGGCAGCTCCATCAGCGCCGAGAGCCGAACCGCTGGGCGCATGTAGTCGCTGAAGATCAGGAAGGTCGACCCGTACGGCTTCACGCAGCCGCCATGGGCTGCGATCCCGTTGACGATCGAGCCCATCGCGTGCTCGCGGATCCCGAACGGGAAGTTGCGCCCGGCCCAGCTGTCCGAGAAGAGGCCGCCGCCCACGAATTCGGTGTAGGTCGATTCGACGAGGTCGGCGGCGCCGCCGATCATCGTCGGCACTGCCGACTTGAACGCCTGCATGACCGTCTTGCCGGCGGCGCGCGTCGCGAGCTCCTCACCTGCTGCGAACGCCGGCGCTACCCACTCGCCGACCTGCCCGGCCCACGCGGCGTCCCAACGCCTGCGCTCGCCCGGGAATGCTTCCGACCATGCGTCGAACGTCGCCTGCCACTGGCGCTCGACGTCCGCCCCGCGCGCGACCTGGTTCATGTGGGCAGCCACCTCGGGCGGGATCACGAACTGCTGGTCGGGATCCCAGCCGAGCGCGCGCTTCGCCGCGGCCACCTCGTCGACGCCGAGCGGGCTGCCATGTGCGCCGGCGGTGTCGACTGCGTCGGGCGCGCCGTAACCGATGTGCGAGCGCACGATGATCATCGACGGGCGCTCCACCTCGCCTTGCGCGCTCGCGATCGCCGCGCGCAGCGCGTCGAGATCGTTGACATCGGCGACCGCCTGGACGTGCCACCCGAGTGCGTCGAACCGTTTGGCGCGATCCTCGGTGAAGGAGATCGCGGTCGTCCCGTCGATCGTGATGTGGTTGTCGTCGTAGAAGTAGACGAGCTTGCCGAGCCCGTTCGTCCCGGCGATCGATCCAGCCTCGTAGGACAGCCCCTCCATCAGGTCGCCGTCCGAGCAGATCACGTACACGCGGTGGTCGACGGGCTCGTGATGTGGCCGGTTGAACGTGCCGGCGAGGAACCGCTCGGCGATGGCCATCCCGACGCCGTTCGCGAAGCCTTGGCCGAGCGGGCCGGTCGTGATCTCGACGCCGTCGGTGTGCCCCCGCTCGGGATGCCCGGGCGTCCTCGATCCCCACTGGCGGAACTGCTTCAGGTCGTCGAGCGACAGGTCGTAGCCCGTGAGGTGCAGCGCCGCGTACTGCAGGACGCACGCGTGCCCGGCACTGAGGACGAAGCGGTCGCGGTTCTGCCAGTGCGAATTCGCGGGGTTGTGCCGAAGCGTTTCGGTGTACAACAGGTACGCGAGTGGGGCGAGCGCCATCGCAGTGCCCGGATGGCCCGCATTCGCCTTCTGCACGGCGTCCATGGACAGCGTGCGGATGGTGTCGATGGAAAGCTGTTCGATCTCCGAGTTGGCCACGCCGTCCACTCCTCGTCAGTCGCTTCCCGCGAGCGTAACGACTATCGAACGGTGGCCGCGCCGGCTCGGATCTCCTCCTTCAGAGCCTCTTCCGTCTCCTCATCCTGGCCCGTGAGTGCGGCCGCCAGGACGGCCGAGCCGCGCGTGAAGCGGTAGACCGCAGAGCCTTCGGCGAAGTCGCCCTCGAGCGAGGTGGAATCGTGGCCCTGCGCGTCGCCGAAGTACTTGAAGCTTCGGCCGAACTCCTCCGAGAAGAACGCTGAGACGATGTCGTAGCGGTCGTTGGTCCCTGCCAGGATCCGCCCGAGCGTCGTCCCGTGGTAGGCGGCGTTCGACCAGTGCTCGATCCGCCGTGACCGTCCGAAGACCGGGTCGTAGAACTCGGCGACGTCACCGATCGCAAAGACGCCGGGCCTGGCGGTGGCGAACCGCTCGTCGACGACGATTCCGCTCCGCACCTCGAGCCCGGCGTCCCTGGCGAGCTCGACGTTGGGCACGACCCCGATACCGGCGACGGTCAGCTCGGACTCGGGAATCTCGGACGTGGCGAGCCGCAGCTCGACACCGCGCTCGCGGTACAGGGCTTCCAGGGCCTCGGAGAGAGGCGGCGCCTGCAGCGAGGCGAACAGCATCTCGTCGCGCACGATCTGGGTCACCTGCACACCGAGGTGAGTGAGCGAGGCAGTGATCTCACAGCCGATGAAGTTGCCGCCGATCACGACCGCCGACTCGGCGCTCGCAGCCCGCGCGCGCAGCGCGAGCGAGTCGTCGAGCGTCCGGAACGTCCTCGCACCTGGCAGTTCACGCGGCCGCGCGCCGGTCGCGATCACGACCGTGTCTGCCGGTACGTCGTCGAGCGAGCCGATCGTCTCGCCCAGCCGCAGGTCGACGTCTTGCTCGGCGTACCACTCGACGGGGTGGGCGAGCGCGTCCGGCGCCTCGGCTTCCCCACGGAGGATCCGCTTGGAGAGAGGCGGCCGGTGGTAGGGGCCGTGAGGGTCACCCGACCAGATCGTGATCTCGTCTTCCCCGCCCGCCTCGCGGTAGCCCTCGACCAGCTTTGCCGCGGCGAGGCCGCCGCCGACGATCCCGATCATCTCGCTCTCCTTGGGTCGCGTTTCGCTCGTCAGTGTCGCATCGGGCTACCGTGCGCCGCATGGCTGTGCTGATCGCCTCCTCGCTCCGGAAGGAGCTCTCCGGCGACGTGCTGTTCGACGGTGTCTCGTTCAAGGTCGAGCGGCGCGACCGGCTCGCCCTCGCGGGGCCGAACGGCGCGGGCAAGACGACCCTGCTGCGCGCGCTTGCCGGGGAGATCTCGCTCGAAGGCGGCGAGCTGGCGTGGGAGAAGGGAACGCGGATCGCACTGCACGACCAGCGACCGCCGTCGGAGAACGAGCGTCCGCTCCGCGACTACGTCCTGCAGGGCACCGCCGACCTCGCAGCCGTCGAACTGGAGCTGCGGACCCTGGAGCAGGCAATGGCCGACGGCGACCATGCCGCCGCAACGCTCCGCCGGTACGCATCTGCTCAGGCACGCCTCGAGCACGCCGGCGGCTATGACTGGCGCGACCGCGCGGCCGCGGTGGTACGCGGTCTCGGCTTCTCGGACGCCGACCTCGACCGTCCGTTGCGGACGTTCTCCGGCGGCGAGCTCACGCGTGCGTCGCTCGCGCGCGCGCTGGCGTCACAGCCGGACATCCTGCTGCTCGACGAGCCGACGAACCACCTCGACATCGAGTCGCTCGAGTGGCTCGAAGGGATGCTGAAGACGATCGACGCGGCGGTCATTCTGGTCGCGCACGATCGCTGGTTTCTCGAAGCGGTCACGACCGCTGTCCTCGAGCTGGACAACGGGCGCTCCACCTACTTTCCGGGAGCCTGGCACGTCTGGCGCCGCGAGCAGACGGCGCGCGCGCTCCACCAGGCGAAGACGGCGGCACGCCAGGCCGAGCAGCTCGCACGGCTCGAGCGGTTCGTCGAGCGCTTCCGGGCGAAGGCGAGCAAGGCGAAGCAGGCGAAGTCGAAGGCCAAGCAGATCAAGCGGCTCGAGTCGCAGCGCGTCGAAACACCCGACGGTCACCGCCGCACGCTGGGATTCGAGTTCCTAAAGCCCGCCCGCTCGGGTCGCGACGTTCTCGTCGTCGAGGGGCTCGCAGTGAAGGCGGGCGACAAGCCGCTGCTCGCAGGCGCAGAGTTCGCGCTCGAGCGCGGCGAGCACGTGGCGCTCGTCGGTCCGAACGGCTCCGGCAAGACGACGCTGCTCGAGACCCTGCTCGGGCGGCGGCAACCGGCAGCGGGCCGTGTCCGGACCGGCCACGGCGTCGAGCCGGCGTACTTCTCCCAGCACGAGGCCGAGCTCGATGAACGCGGGTCGGTGCTGGATGCGGCGATGAGCGGCACCGGGTTGAAGCGGCCCGAGGCGCAGAAGTTGCTCGGCCGCTTCCTGTTCTCGGGCTGGGACGAGCACGAGAAGCCGGTTGCTGCGCTCTCCGGTGGCGAGCGGCGGCGGCTGGCGCTCGCGATCGTGGTCGCCTCCGGTGCGAACCTGCTCGTCCTCGACGAGCCGACGAACCACCTCGACCTGGAGTCGCGCGAGTCGCTCGAGGCGGCGCTCGAGGCGTTTCCGGGCACCGTCCTGCTCGTCTCGCACGACCGGGCGCTGCTCGACGCCGTCGCCAGCCGGCTGCTCGCGGTCGAAGACGGACGCATCGTCTCCTATCCCGGCGGCTGGGCCGAGTACGCGCGCGCACAGGACGCCGAGGCCGCTCCGGCACCTGCGCCGCCGACGCCGAAGCGCGAGAAGCCGAAGCGCCCACCGAAGCCGAAGACGACGCCGATCGAGCTGGTCGAGGCCGAGGTGGCCCGCGCGGAGGCGCGCGTCGCGGAGCTCGAACGAAGGCTCGCGGACAACTGGCACGACGCGGCTTTGGTGGCCGCCCATCGCGACGCCCGCGACGACCTCGCCGGGCTGATCAGCCGCTGGGAAGCGCTGTTCGAAGCGAGCGGATCGACGACTCGGTGATCGGGTCGAGCACGAGGATCGCCTCGTCGGCGCCTGCCTGAGCGAGCCCTTCGAGCTCGCTGCGGAGCTGCGCGGAGGCGACCGGCGGCGCCTCCGGGTGGGCGGCCCGCTCACCCCCTCCGCCGTCGACCGCGACGAGCAGGCACGCGCTCCGCTGCACCTCGCCCGGATCGCGACCGGCGCGCTGGCAGGCCTCGTCGATTTCACCGTTGATCGCCGCGAAGCCGTCGGCCCGGTTGCCGAACGGCTCGAACCAGGTGTTCCACCAATCGACGTGCGGTAGCGTCGCGGCGAGCAGGCGCGTCCCGGCGCCGCCGACCATCAACGGCGGCGTGCGCGCGGGTGCAGGCAGGAGTACTGCATCGTCGACGCCGCCGAACTGCCCGTCCAACGTGACCCGCTCTCCGGCGAGGAGGCGGCGAATCTGCTCGAACGCCTCGGCGAAGCGCGTCACGCGGCGGTCGAAGGGCAGCCCGAACGCGCGGAACTCGGTCTCGTTCCAGCCCGAGCCGAGCGCAACCCGCAAGCGCCCGCCACTCAGCTCGTCCACTGCCGCAGCGGCGCGGGCGAGCAGCGCAGGCGGCCGAAAGGCGGTGCAGGCGACGAGCGGGCCGAGCTCGACCTGCGTCGTCACGGCGCCGACCGCGGCCAGCACCGACCAGCAGTCCCACGGGCCGCGCTCGGGCCGGCCGTCGCCCCGGTAGAGCAAGTGGTCGCCGACCCACACGGAGTTGAATCCCGTCTCCTCCACGGCGATCGCGAGCGCCCGCAGTTCGGGCCAGCGAACCACGCGCTCGACCTCGGGCAGCTGGACGCCGACCCTCACGCCCAGAACGCTTCGAACGCGGGCGGGTCGCTCGGGATCGCCGTGATCGCGTGCCAGACGCCGTCCCGGTGGTCGATCAGCAGCACCTGGTCGATGTCGAGCTCGCGACCGAGCCGCTCCCCACGCGCCCGGTAGACGGCGACGGCGTGCTCGTCGTCGGCGAGCGCCCACTTGAGCTCGCTCAGGTACGTCCCGTTGGTCAAGCGACGGGTCTCCCGGAACAGCTCGAAGATCCGGCCCCGCCCTTCGTAGCGCTGCGCGACCCCGACGGTGCCGTTGACGACCCAGACGGCATCGTCGGCGATCACCTCGAAGAGCGCACGCGCATCGCCGCCCATGAACGCGTCGAACACGCGGCGGATGCCGGCGAGAGCGTCAGCGTTCAAGCGGCGCCAGGGTCAGCCCGTAACCCTCGAGCTGCGAGTGGTAGAGCTCGGCCAGCTCGCGATGGCCCGACCAGACCAGTGCCTGGCCGCTCGAGTGAATGCGGTTCGCGAGCGCCATCCCACGGTCGTAGTCGACACCGGGGATCGTCTGGGCGAGCGCGAAGGCGACGCCCTCGAACGTGTTGTGGTCGTCGTTCAGGACGATCACGCGCCAGGCGTCGCCGGTTCCGGAGCCGGTCCCGCGACGCGTGCGCTCCCTCGGGGGCGTGAACGTGCTCATGACGGGTCGAGCGTATCGATCACAGCCTCGGCGATCACCTTCAGCGGGCGACCCGACACCTGGCTCGCCTTGCGGAGACGGGCGAACGCGTCGTCCTCCGACAGGCCTTCCTTCGCCATCAAGAGCCCCTTCGCGCGCTCGATCGCCTTGCGCGCCGCGAGGGCCTCGCCGAGCGACTCGGCCTCCTCACGGAAGGCGGACAGCTCGCGGTGACGGGCCTGCGCGGTCGTGATCGCCGGGACGAGATCCTGCTCACGGAACGGCTTCACGAGATAGCCGAAGACACCGGCTTCGACCGCGCGCGCGACCAGCTCTTCCTGGCCGTAGGCGGTCAGCATGACGATGGGGATCGGTCGCTCTGCGAGGATGGTCTTCGCCGCCTCGATCCCGTCGAGACGGGGCATGCGGACGTCGAGGATCGCGAGGTCGGGCTCGTGGTCGCGGGCGAGCGCGACCGCCTCCTCGCCGTCACGTGCCTCCGCGACGACATCGTGCCCCGCCCGCTCGAGCAGGGCGCGCAGGTCGAGCCGGATGATCGTCTCGTCTTCAGCGATCAGGATGCGCACGCCACATAGACTCGCACGATGCTGCAGATCGACGAAGAAGCGCTCGACGCGTTCAGGGAGCTCGGCTCGATCCGCATCGCAGGCGTCGAGACGGACGGAGAGATCGAGCTGGAGATCGAGGAGGCCGCCGCGCCGGTCGACGATGACGACCAGATCGTCGAGCGGGACGGCGTACGGATCTTCCTGAACCGCGTCGCCGCGACCGCCCTCGACGACCAGGTGATCGGCGTCGAGGCGCACGACGACCACTTCCACTTCACGTTCGACGACCAACCCGCCTAGCCGCAGCCGGATTCCGGGCGCACTCAGCTCGAGCGCAGATTGCGCAGGCGAATGCCGCTGAACTCCAGGCTCGAGGCGACCACGCGGTCCCACAACGTGCCGAGCTCGGGGACGATGCGCAGCTCGATGCCGGCCGTTGCGTGCCGTTCGAGCAGGTCGCTGATCGGTGTCACCGTGAGAGGCTCGACCGCCTCGTGCGAGACCCAGTACCCAGCCGCACGCGGGTAGGGCTCGAACGGCTCGCCCGGCAACTCGTAGGCGAAGATCGTCGCCGTTCGAACGCGCTCGAGCCAGTCGGACTGGATCGCATGCACGCGCCGCCGACGGTCTCCGGTCAGGAAGCGCTCGACGTCGGCGGCGAGCGTCGAGTCGGCCGCCCAGAACGTCCCCCGAGGACAATCGCGCGGGAACCAGTACGCCGGCACGTGCTCGTCGTCGATCGCCCAGACGAGCGGCTCCGGCGAATCGTGCTCGGGGCGTGCCCGCGGCTCGAACCGCGGGATCGCCCCGTCCTCGCTCACATGCCACAGCGCCACGCTCGGAGGCTAGCCCGCACTAGCGGGGGAAGACGACCTCCGCCCGGGTGCCGCCGCGCAAGCGCAGGTCGAGCGTGCCGCGGAGCTCGTCACGGACGAGCGCCCGGACGATCGACAACCCCGTGCCCGACGCGTCGCCCGCACCGACGCCTGCCCCGTCATCGGAGATCGAGAGCAAGACGTCGTCGTCGCGGGTGGTGAGCTCGACCTCGATGTGATCGCCCCCATGCTCGAGCGCGTTCTGCAGCAGCTCGGAGAAGATGAGCGCGAGCGCGGTTGCACGTGCGCCGGGAAGGTTGACGGGCTCGAGTGACGAGGCGACCTGCTTGCCGCCTCCGACACCCTGAATGAGCATCGCGCGCAGACGGTCGATCAGATCCGCCAGGTCGACGTCCTCATCGCGCCTCTCGGTGAGCACCTCGTGCACCGCCGCGATCGCGAGGATGCGGTTCACGGAGTGCTCGAGCGCCTCACGCGGATCGATCTCGTCGGTCGAGCGCGCTTGCAGGCGAAGGAGCGACGCCACGGTTTGCAGATTGTTCTTCACGCGGTGGTGGATCTCCTGAGCCAGCACGCCGCGCATCACAGCGCGCCCGTGCTCGAGCGCGACCGCGGCGTGCGTCGCGATCGACGCCAGCAGCTCGCCGTCGGCCGCCGTGAACGGCGTGTCACGATCGGCGACCAACTCCCCGATCTGACGACCCCGCCAGCGGAGCGGTTGGCGCATCGCGAAGGTGCCCGGGGCGCCCTCCGGCCAGGCAATCCGGCCGTCGTCGAGCACCAGCGCTGCACCCGTCGCGGCGAGCGCGTCCATCGTCGTCGAGACGATCGCCTCGAGCGACTCCTCGAGGTAGAGCGAGTTGGAGACCGCCTCGGAGATCCGCGCGAGCGCCTCCAGCTCGTGCACGCGGCGCTGGGCCTCCGCGTAGAGCTTCGCGTGCTCGATCGACTGCGCGACCTGCGCAGCAATCGCCAGCAGCAGCTCGACCTCCTCGTCGACGAAGGCGCGTGGGCGCTGCGTCCGTACGTTGAGCGCGCCTTCGAGTGTCCCGTCGCGTGTCAGGATGGGAACCGCAAGGATCGACTCGTACTGATCCTCGGGCAGATTCGGGAAGTGCTTGAACCGCGGGTCGAGGTGTGCCTGGGACTCGATCATCACCGGCGCCCGGGCAGCCGCCGCCGTGCCGGTGATCCCCTCGCCGGGCCGCATCCGCGGCCTGCGCGTCAGCTCCTCGACCTGCGAACCGTGGGTCGCTCGCAGCACCAGTTCGTTCGCGCGGTCGTCGTAGAGGTAGACGAAACACGCGTCCGCCTCCAGCGCCGAGGCGACATTTGGCGCAACCTGCGACAGGACCTCCTGGAGGTCGAGCGTCGAGTTGACGGCCTCGATCGTCTCGGTCAAGAGCTTCAGATGCCTGTCGCGAGTCTCCATCCGCAAAGAAGGGTACGTTCGAGGCCGTGAGCACCTATGACTGGCTGCTGATGCTCCACGTGACCGGCGCCTTCCTGCTGCTGGGCGGCGCCGCCGCCGCAGGCATCCTCAACGCGAGCGCCTGGCATGCGGCGCGCCCGAGCGAGGTCGTGCTCCTGCTACGCCTGATCTCGAGAGCCGCACTGCCCGCGATCGGGGTCGGCTCCGCACTGACCCTGCTGATCGGGCTGTGGCTGGTGCACCACGCCGGCTACTCGTACGGCTCCTTCTGGGTGTGGGCTGCGATCGTCCTCTGGGTCGTGGCGAGCGCCCTCGGCGGGCGAAGCGGGACGTACCAGGCGAGGACTCAGGCAGAAGCCGCGCGCCTCGCCGCCGACGGGGACACGCTGACCGCCGAGCTCCGCGCCCTGATCCGCAATCCCGTCGGCAACGCCCTGGCCTACGGATCTGGGCTCACCTTCGTGCTGGTCCTCGTCCTGATGATCTGGAAGCCCGGCCAATGATCGCAGCCGTCCGGCCGAACGCCTGGGACTTGCCGCTCTTCCTGCACGTGCTCGGCGCGACGCTGCTGTTCGGCGCGGCGTTCGCGACAGCCGCGCTCTCGCTCGCCGCCTGGCGGCGGCCGACGGTCACGCTGCTCGCGCGCTCGACGTTCTGGACGCTGCTGGTCGTCTCGATCCCTGCCTGGGCGCTGATGCGCGGGGGTGCCGCCTGGATCTACTCCAAGGAGGGCTTCAGCGGCGACAACGACCCGACGTGGATCGGAGTCGGGTTCGCGGTCGCCGATCTCGGGCTGCTCGTGCTCTTGCTCACGCTCGGCTTTGCGTTCTGGTGGCAGCGTTCCGGCAAGCCGGTTGCCGGGCGGGTCGTTGCGGGGCTGTCGTCGCTCTACGCGGTGCTGCTCGCGATCGCGTGGCTCGCGATGTCCGGGAAGTGGGGGTAGGGGTAGGCCTCGTTACAAAAGCTTTACCGGAGCAGCGGGAGAATCCTCGCAAACGGTGAATAGGTTCACCGCGATGAGTGCTCTGGCCATCGACCTCCGGCGGACAACCGGCTTCCTCGTCGCAGATGCGCGCGGTCGCCTCGTCGGACGTGTCGAATGCCCGATGTACGGCACCTCCCCTGAGACACCCGATGCACTCTCCGTTCGCTCTGGCTGGCTCGCCCGCCGCCGCCGGATCGTTCCGGCCGAGTCGATCGAGCAGATCGACGACGGCTCGAAGGTGATCGGCCTGCGAGTCGACCGCGAGTCGATCCGCACCTTCCTTTAAGCACGGAGAGAAACCGTCGGTTTCCCTCGGTGGGCTCGCTTGCGTTCGCGCGCCTTGCCCGTTCGCACGTCGCCTCCCGCCGGATGGAGCCCGGCCGCGGCAGCGATCGGATCGCATTCACTGATTGCTTCGCGTCACAACCCCGTCCCGCTGCCTGCGCCGGGGGTTGCCGGACGAGAGGGGAAGCAGAGGTCCCGCGGGCGGCGATCCCCGGGCCGTGGGCGAGACCCCTGAGTCTGACTGCAGTCAGACTCGTGTCTGACACACAGAAGTGGCACACGGATGGAACGCAAGTGTGCCGAGCTCGTCGAAACACCGTTTGCCGTGCCGGATTGCGGCGGACCGACGTTCCTGCTTCGCAAACAGGGAAAGACTGGTCGACCGCCGGCGCGTCAGCGCGGGCGCAGGCCGCGGTCTGGTCAGACTCGTCTCTGACAGGAGTC
>DASYPH010000047.1:0-2159 GCA_036006925.1 Gaiellaceae bacterium | reverse complement strand
GCGGGGTCCGATCCCGGCTCGATGCGCACGACCGCGCGACGCGACGGCAGTGACTGGATCCTGAACGGCACGAAGATGTGGATCACGAACGGCTCGATCGCCGACGTCGCAGTCGTCTGGGCTCGCACCGAAGACGGCAAGATCAACGGCTTCCTCGTCGAGAAGGGGTTCCCCGGCTTCGACGCGCCGGAGATGAAGCACAAGCTGTCGCTGCGCGCGTCGATCACGTCGGAGCTCGTCCTGCGCGACGTGCGCGTGCCCGAGGAGAACCGCTTCCCGGAGGTGACGTCGCTGCGCGGCCCGCTCTCGTGCCTCAACGAAGCCCGCTTCGGAATCGTGTGGGGTGCCGAAGGCGCTGCGCGCGCCTGCCTGGAGTCGGCCCTCGAGTACGCGAAGGAGCGCATCGTGTTCGGGAAGCCGATCGCCGGCTACCAGCTGACGCAGCAGAAGCTGGCCGAGATCGCGCTCGAGGTGAACCGCGGCACGCTCGTGGCGCTCCATCTCGGCCGCATGAAGGACGCCGGCACACTGCTGCCCCAGCACGTCAGCATGGGGAAGATGGGGAACGTCCGCGGCGCGATCGAGGCAGCGCGGACGGCTCGCACCATTCTCGGCGGCAACGGGATCACGCTCGAGTACCCGGTGATCCGCCACATCAACAACCTCGAGTCGGTGCTCACCTACGAGGGCACGCACGAAGTGCACACGCTCGTGGTCGGCAACACGCTCACCGGCCTCGACGCGTTCCGCTGAGCACCTGAGCAGCCAGCGCTTCGACCCGATCGCAGACGTCGGCGCGGCCGCGAGGCTCGGTGACTCGTTGCGCGCCGCCGGCTACGACGAGGAGGCGGTCGTCGAGCGGCTCGGCGACGACGGGCCGGCAGCGGAGGCGGACGAGGTGCCTGTCCACGCGCGGCGCCTCGACGACTCGCCGCTCGCGACCTGCCTGCGCCTCTGTCTCCTGCAGCTGCCGGTGGCTGTGGGCGACGCTCGGCTCTCGCTCACCTCCGGCGGCGTGGACGCACTGATCGCGCTGGGCCTCGCCGAGCTCGACGGCGCGCAGCTGCGGCCGCGGGCACGCATCGTTCCGGTCGAGGGCCTGTTGATGGCGTTCGACGGATTCGCCCGCGGCGCCGACGATCCGGTCGGCTTCGTCGCGCCGTACACGCCGACCGCCTCCTGGCTGGCCGCGCTCACCCCGCGCCGGCGCGCAGGTCGCGCGCTCGACGTCGGCACGGGCAACGGCATTCACGCGTTGCTCGCGGCCGCGCACTGCGACCATGTGATCGCGACCGACGTCAACCAGCGCGCCCTCGCGTTCACAGCCATCAACGCTGCGCTCAACGAGCTCGGCAACGTCGAGACGCGGCTCGGGAGTCTCTACGAGCCGGTCGCCGGCGAGCAATTCGACCTGATCACCTGCAACGCGCCCTACGTCGTCTCGCCCGAGTCGCGCTGGCAATACCGCGACGGCGGCTTCCCGGCCGACGAGCTGTCGCACCGCGTCGTCGAGCAGGCGGCGGCCGCTCTCGCCGACGACGGGCTGGCATCGCTGCTGGTCAGCTGGGTCGCCGAGTCGGAGCACGAGCCCGACGAGCGCGTCGTCGGCTGGCTGGCGCGCGCCCGCTGCGACGCCTGGGTGCTCGGGCTCGAGGGCGCCGATCCGCTGGCCCACGCTGCGGGGTGGAACGAGCACCTGGCGGTGGACCCGCAGGCATACGGGGCCGCGCTCGACGAATGGCTCGCCTACTTCGAACAGCTCGGCGTGGGCTGGATCAGCGAAGGTGCGGTCCTGCTCCACCGGCGAGCGGGCGAGCGCTACACGATCCGCCTCGACTCGGCCGAGGCCGACGAGCTGGAGTTCGCCGGGAAGCAGATCGAGCGGGCGTTCGCGTCCCATGCGCGCCTCGCCGAGCTCGCAAGCGCCGACGCACTCCTCGACGAGACGGCCACGCTGGCCCGCGAGGTGCGAATCGACCGAATACTGCAGCCGGGACAGCGCGAGCCCGAGACCGTCCTGGCGCTCGAGGAGGGCACGCACGTCGAGTTCGAGCTCGACCCAGAAGTGGCCGAGGTCGTCGGCGTGCTGGACGGCAAGCTGACGTTGCGCCAGGCGGTCGAGCGGGTCGTCCGGGCGTTCGAGCTCGACAAGCATGACG
>DASYPH010000046.1:0-1822 GCA_036006925.1 Gaiellaceae bacterium | reverse complement strand
CCATCAAGCGACCGGCCCGTCGATCACGCTCCAGGTCGTGTCACGCGACGCGCTCGTGCCCAGCGGCGGGGCGACGTTGATGCTTGAGGGGACCGACTATGCTGCGACGGCTGATTCGTCGGGCCTGATTCGGCTCTCGCCGGTGCTCGCCGGTCGCTACCGAGCGCGCCTGTCGACACCGCTGATGGATTCGCTCGGAATGCCGCCCGTGGTCCGTGACGTTGACACCCGAGAGGATACTCATGTCGATTCGCTCAACCTTCCACCGCCGCGAGACGCGCTGCTCGCGGCCTGTCGGCGCGATCCCGTCGGCAACGGCGAAGGAATGCTGCACGGCACTGTTCGCGACGAGCGAGCTCGCGCCTTGCTAGGCGCGGCGGTGACTGTGACGTGGAAAGGGAACTTCTATGTGGCCGGGGGACAGATCGGCTACAGCGAGAAGACGCTGGGCGCCCTGACGAACGACGGGGGTTATTGGCGGGTGTGCGGCGTGCCGCGAGAGACGGGGCTCGCGGTGCACGTCGTGACGGATTCGGGATCGGACCTGCGTCGCGTTGATCTCGAGAAGGGCCGAGAATTTGCGGCCGTTGATTTGGTCGTCCATCAGGTCGTTCCGGCGCTGAACCGTGAAGCGCAAATCGCGGCTGGCCTGACGCGGCCGCGAGCCTTGGTCGAGATCGCAGTCACGGAGCTGAGTGGCTCTCCTCTTCCCGACGCCACGGTGGAGCTTGTCGGGGAGGGGGAAAAGCGAACAGTCGTCACCGGACCAGGCGGTCGGGCACTCATCCCCGACGTTGTGCCCGGGCTGCTCGTCGTGCGGGCGAAGCACGTCGGCTTCAAACAGGGCCGATTCGCCGTCACGGTAGAAGCCGGGCGAAACACGGTCCCGATCATCCTCAGCACCGTTTCGCTCCCGACTCTCGATACGGTGCGGATCGTTGGCGACCAACGATTGTCTGGACTTCGGCGTCTCGATGAATTCGAAACTCGGCGTCTCAACCACACGGCCACGGCGAGCTTTACCCGCGACGAGATCGTCAAGCGAAATCCGGTCGACGCCTGGCAAATGCTGACGGCCGTATCGTCGATCCGGGTCGTCGACAGCCTGAGCGTGACCGTCGAGTCGACGCGGTCGAACAACCCCAATCCCGACGGGTCGCTCTCCAAGTGCTACTTGAAGGTGATGGTCGACGGCATGGTCATGAATGCCTTTTCAGGACAGGCGTTCGACCTTCGCCTACTTCCCAAGCCTGAAGAGATTCACGGCATCGAAGTGTTCGCGGGGCCCGCCAGCATTCCGTTGCAATACTCCGGGAGCGGCGGCAACAAGTGGTGCGGCCTGATCGCCGTCTGGACCCGCTGACCGCGTGGCTCTTCGCCGCGGTCTCGGTACCATCTCGCTCGTCTTCATCCTCTACTTCACAACGTCCGGCGGCGCGTACACGACCGAGACGCTGATCCACGAGGTCGGCCCCGGGGTCGGGCTGTTGATCCTGCTCGTCATCCCGTTCGTGTGGTCGATTCCAGAAGTACTCATCGTCGGCGAGCTCGCGAGCATGCTTCCGGAGGAGGGTGGCTACTATCGCTGGGTGGATCGCGCGTTCGGCCGATTCTGGGCCTTCCAGAACGGTTGGCTCACCTGGATGTACTCGCTCGTCGACATGGCGATCTATCCGGTGCTGTTCAATCAGTATCTGCGCTACTTCGTGCCGGGGTTGAGCGCGCGTGTCGAATGGATGGTTGCGCTGACGCTGATCTGGGGTGCGACGGGGATCAATCTGCGCGGTTCGGTGCGCGTGGGGCGAAGCTCCGTGATCGCGGG
>DASYPH010000045.1:0-2913 GCA_036006925.1 Gaiellaceae bacterium | reverse complement strand
CTCGCGCTTCGCAGTCGAGCGCGGCGAGAGCGTCGGCTGCTTGCCGACGACGGCGTGCTCGAGCACCTTCACGCCCTCGCCGAGCACCGTGCCGGGATAGACGACGGCGGATGGGTGTATTTCAGCTGCCAAGGGCTCGATAGCTGCGATGGATCACGACGGGCCGATCACTGCGAGGTCTCCAGCCAAACCGGGCGCGTAGCGCATCAGCGGCCACGAAGCGAATCCGTCAGCCGCTCGAGCACCCGCACGACGGCGAGCCCGTCGCGGGCCTCCGTGCCGTCGGTGCCGTTGCGGACGAGGCGGAGGAAGTGCTGCATCTCGAGTCGGAGCGGCTCGTCGTTCGCGATCTTCGGGCTGAAGATGTCACCGGTGCGCGTGCGCCACTCGCCGTAGGTCTGCGCGGGCTGCTCGGGCGCCTTCTCGTAGACGGTGATCTTGCGCTCGAGCTCCATGTCGTCGAAGACGGCCATCTTGTCGCGCCCGACCACCGTCAGCTTTCGCATCTTGTGCGGATCGAGCCAGGAGAGGTGGAGGTGCGCGATCTTCCCGCTCGGAAAGTGGAGGTAGCAGAAGACGACGTCTTCGACGCCGGGGGTCAGGAAGGCGTTGCCGTGCGCCCACGCCTCGTCCGGCTCCTCGCCGATCAGGTGCAGGATCACCGAGAGGTCGTGCACGCCGAGTGACCAGAGCGCGTTCTCGTTCGTGCGGATCGTGCCGAGGTTCTGTCTGTTCCCGTAGACGCACAGCACGTCGCCGAGATCGCCGGAGTCGACGAGCCCCTTCAGCTTGCGCACGCCTGGGTGGTAGAGGAGCAGGTGGCCCGGCATGAGGACGCGGCCGCGCTCGTCGGCTAGGCGCACGAGGTCGACCATCTCGTCTGCGTGCATCGCCGGCGGCTTCTCGACGAAGACGTGCTTGTCCGCCTGGAGCGCGTCGCGCGCCAGCGTGTAGTGGGTCGGCACCGGCGTAGCGACGACCACGGCCTCGATCGAGGGATCGGCAAGGATCTCGTCGAAGCTCGTTGTCGTCCGCGCCCCCGGGTGGCGGCGTGCGAGCGCGTCGAGGCGCTCCTGTGAGGAGTCGCAGATCCATGCAAGGTCGGCGACCTCGTCGACGTTGCGGACGAGGTTCGCGCCCCAGGCGCCGAGCCCGGCCTGGGCGACGCGAACTAGAGCTTCCACACCTTCTCGCTCTCGATCCCCTTGGTGGCGTTGCGAAAGTCGACGACGACGTTCGCGCGCTCGACGATGGCCGCGTAGTCGAGGGAGGTGTGCGCAGTCACGATCGCGACGCAGTCGTACGCTTCGGGGTCGAGGGCGACGGCGCTCATGCCCTCGAACTCGGGCACGTGTGGGTCGTGGTAGGAGACGTCGGCGCCGGCGGTCCGCAGCAGCTCGACGAGCTTCTCGGCCGGCGACTCGCGTGTGTCGCCGATGTCGGCCTTGTACGCCACTCCGAGGATCAGGATCCGCGAGCCCGAAAGCGACTTCTGCAGGCCGTGGTTCATCGCCTGCGAGATCACCGACCGGCAGAAGTACGGCATGTTGTTGTTCACCTCGCCGGCGAGCTCGATGAAACGCGTCGCGAAGTCGTACTCGCGAGCCTTCCAGGCCAGGTAGTACGGATCGAGCGGGATGCAATGACCGCCGAGGCCGGGGCCGGGTTGGAACGACATGAACCCGAACGGCTTCGTCGCCGCTGCGCCGACGACCTCCCACACGTCGATGTTCATCCGGTCACACAGCTGAGCGAGTTCGTTGACGAGCGCGATGTTGACGGAGCGGAAGATGTTCTCGAGCAGCTTCGTCAGCTCTGCCGCGTCGGGTGTCGACACGGTGTGGATCGTGTCGACCGCGTCACGGTAGACGGCTGCGGCGGCCTCCGTGCATGCGGGCGTCAACCCGCCGACGATCTTCGGCGTGCTCTTCGTCGTCCAGTCGGTGCGGCCGGGGTCGACGCGCTCCGGCGACATCGCCAGGTGGAAGTCCTCGCCTGCGACGAGCCCGCTGCGTTCCTCCAGAATCGGCTTCACGACCTCCCGTGTCGTGCCTGGGTAGGTGGTCGACTCGAGGACGACGACCTGCCCGCGCTGGAGGACCTGGCCGATGGCGTGCGAGGCCCGCTCGACGTAGGTCAGGTCCGGCTCGCGTTGCGGAGTCAACGGCGTCGGCAGAGCAATCAGGATCGCCGCCGCCTGCCGCAGCTGCTCGTAGTCCGTCGTGGCGATGATCCGGCCGGACTTCACGTGCGGCGCGAGCCGCTCTGACGGGACGTCGCCGATGTGACTGTGCCCGTCGTTGAGCGCTTCGACGAGCTGCGGGACGACATCGAGCACGAGGACGCGCCGACCCGAGTCGGCGAACGTCTGCGCGAGAGGGATCCCGACGTAGCCCGCTCCGACGACGGCCACGTCGTAGGTGCGCGTGGCCTGACTTGCCTCCACCGTCACGGCCGGGAAGCGTACAGAGCCGCCGCGATCCGCTCGCTCGCGTGCCCGTCGCCGTAGAGCTGCGGCGCCGAATCGGGGAACCGCGCCGCCGCCACCGCCTGCACGATCGCCTCCGGGTCGTCGTCCACGAGGACGTTCGCCCCTGTGGCCACCGTGTCGACCCACTCGGTGCTCGGACGCATCGTCACGCACGGAACTCGGTACCAGTACGCCTCCTTCTGGACGCCGCCGGAGTCGGTCAGGATGACGCGCGCCTGCGCTGCGAGCGAGGCGAAGTCGAGAAACCCGAGCGGTTCGACGATCTCGAACCGGTGCCGGACGTCCTCGAGGGCGGCGCGTGTGCGTGGGTGCGCAGGGAAGACGAGGGGCAGCTCGAGCGCGTCGAGCGCCGAGGCAATGCGGGCAAGCCGCTCTCGACCGACGTTCGCCTCCCGGTGAACCGTCACCAGGACGTAGCCGCC
>DASYPH010000044.1:0-3669 GCA_036006925.1 Gaiellaceae bacterium | reverse complement strand
GGGCCGGGCAGCGAGCGTCAACTCAGCCGAGGCAGACCGCGTAGACCGTGCCGGAGCTGGTCGTGGAGTCGCCATTGACGAGGAAGATCGACCAACCGTCGTCAGCGACTGTCGGGAACGTGTCTTCGTTGAACACGTTGCCGTTGCTGTCGAACCCTCCGCTGACCGCCTTCTGGCCCGCGCCGCAGGTTGCCGTCACGACATTCGTGTCGCCGGCTGTTCCGGTGGCGTTGAGCGAGTAGCTGACGGTGTGAATGGTCACTGCGGCGGTGCCTGCCGCGCCTTGCAGGCCTTGGGGCCCCTGTGGCCCTGGTGGTCCCTGCGAGCCGGTGGTGCCGGTGTCGCCCTTCGGTCCCTGAACCGGTCCGGCGTTCGTCCACGCCGCGCCCGTCCAGACATACAGGTTTCCGCCGACGAGGTAGGCGTCGCCGGTAGTGCCGGTTGCTGGGAGATCGCCCGGCGTTGCGACGGTGCCGACGATCTGCAACCCGGAGCCGACATCGCCCTTCAGGCCCTGCGGGCCTTGTGGGCCTGTCGAGCCGGTCGGACCTGCTGGACCTCGGGCTCCGGTGTCACCTTTCGGGCCTGCGGGGCCGGCGGGGCCGGCCGGGCCCTGGGCTCCTGTAGGTCCGGGGACTCCGCGGAGCGACGCCTTGATCTGGGTCGGCGTCTTGCCGCCGAGCTTGAGGGCGTTGTTCGCCGTGCCGGCTGTGATCGCGTGCCGCGCGAGCGGGACGATTCCCGACGCGTAGGCTCCGCCTGCCAGCGCGAAGAACAGCGCAACAGCCGAAATTGCGAGCGCAGGGCTCGGCATTCGCTTCTTCATCGTTTGCTTCCTCTCATTCCGGGTGGAACGCGACCTTCGTCGCCGCGGCCGAAGCGGCAGGCGAACGTCGTCGTCGGTGACGGGGGAAATGCCCCATGTGCCTAGGAAGCGTGGAACGCGCGGCTAACGGACTGCTAATCGACCAGTGCCGACGGGCTGATCCCCAGCCTCGCAAGTGCGACTCGATTTCGCTTCTGCGCGAATTGTCGGGCAGCTTCCTCGCGATAGGCCGCCGCTGCCGCCGGTTTGCCGACCATCAGGGCGGCGGCCGCCACCGCGGTGAGCGTTTCTCCTAGTTCGTTCGGTGCTTCGGCGCCCTGTAGGGCCGCGAGTGCTTCGGCTCCGCAAGCGAAGGCCTCGTCCCCTCGGCCGACGAGTACAAGTGCCTTGACCCGCGCGCGCCGTGCCCGCACTTCGGAAGTGAGATGCCCTTTTGGGGCGAGATCGAGCGCTTCCAGAGCCAGCGCCAGCGCGTGAGCGCCGTCGCCGCGCGCCGCAGCCGCTTCTGCCGAGAGTGCCGTGTTGGTGGCGAGCCATTCGGCGTCCTTTGTCGCGCGTAGCGTCGAAAGCGAAGCGGCGAGGATCCGCTCCGCCACGTCGATCGAGCCGGCTCGGAGTTCGACCTCGGCGGCAAGTAGCGCCCAGGAGGTGGCAAGGCTATTGGGGTCGGCGAACTCCGCTCGACCTTCACGTGCGGTCGCGAGGTCGTTCCGCGCCTCGGCGAATCGCGCGTCCATCGAGTAGAGCGCGGCGCGGAACGGCAGGATGAAGCTCTCCCAGAGCGGAGACGCAGAATCGGCGAGAAGGGTGCTGCACGTCTCGATCGCGAGGGGAACCGGTTGCATTCCAAGATAGGCCGCTGCTGCGCGTCGCACTCCCAGCGGCCCAAGCGTGAATCCGCAGCGCTGGTAATGGTGGAGAGCACGAATTTCGGCCGCCTCCGCCAGGCTCGACCAGCGATAGGCACCGTTGACGACGCCGACGACATCCCAAGCACGGCCGAGACCGAGGTCATCGCCCTCCGCTTCGAGACCGGTGATGGCCGTCTCCAGCATCTCGAGCGCTTCTTCGACCGTCATCGCTCTGCGAGCGAGTCGTGGCCACACCTGTTCGACCCGCGCTCGCAGTCTCACCACCGCTGCGTTGGCGCGCTCCGCGCGGACCGCGACGTCCTCGAGCAGACTCTCTGCTTCAGAGTGTCCGGCGAACTTGAGCGCCGCGGCCCGCGCTCCCTCGAGCTCGAGTTTCCTGGTTCCCGGTTTCAGGAGCGAGAGCGCGCGGGTCAACAGGTCGATCGCGACCGACCAGTCGCCGCGTGTGAAGGCACCGAATCCGGCGATACCGAGGCGGTGCCCGGCGGCGCTTGCGATGTCGGGGCCAAGACCGGCGGCCCGTTCAAGATGCTCGCCGATCAGGGCATCGTCCGTGACAGGAGCCGACTCGAGCGCGCGAGCGACGAGAAGGTGGAGCGAAGCACGCTCGTCTACCGCGATGTGCTCGTACGTCACATCTCGGATGAGCCCATGGGTGAACCGAAAGCCATCCTCACCTGGGATCGCCGGCGTAGCTGCTCGCAGCAGGCGTCGGCGGACGAGCGCCAGGAGGCCTCGAGCGACCGCCCCGCGTTCCTCCTCCAGCGTTGTCGCTTCCACCAGGCTGCGCGAGAACTCCTCTCCGATGATCGCCGCGCGCTCGAGGAGTGCACGCTCCTGCGGCGGCAAGGTCTCGAGGCGGCTGTCGATCAGCAGGTCGAGGGTGGGCGGCAGCGTGGCGCTCTGTTCGTCCGCCGCCCAGCCAATCAGTTGCTCGAGGAACAACGGGTTTCCCTCGGCGGCGTGCACGGCCGCGGCGCGACGAGCCGGCACGACGCGATTCGACTCCGGAAGTGCCGTAGCCAGCTGCTCTACGTGGAGCGTTCGCAAAGGTTCCAGTAGGACCGCCGACGCCCGCCATTCCGGCCGATCATCGAGGACCTCGGGCCGGCCGAGCGCAATGAACAGGATCGGCGCACTCGCCCAGCCGACGATGTAATCCACAAGATCGAGTGTTGTGGGCTCGGCGCGGTGCAGATCGTCGACGGCCACGACGAGCCCGATCTCCGACGCCGCCGCCTCGAGTAATCGGCGGAGCGCCCAAAGCTCGTCGCCGGGACCGACGGCACGCTGCCGTTCGAGCACCTGGCGCACTCGTGCCGCGTCCGGCTGACCAGCCAGTGTTTCTGCGTCGGGAAACCCCAGCGAACTCGCGAGACTTGCGACCAGTTCGCTCGCGGATTCACCTGCGACGCACCGCCCACTCGCGACCTTCGCACGCCGAGTGACCCGTGCGAGGAACTCGTTGGCAAGCCTTGTCTTGCCGATCCCGGCCTCCCCCACGACAACCCGCAACTCAGGAGCTCCGCGCTCGCGAACGCCGTTGAACGAGGCAGCGAGCAGGTCGAGTTCCTGTTCCCGGCCGACAAACGGGGTGTCGAATCGTCGAGGGAGGGCGTCGGCGTTCCGGTCGAGTTGCAGGACTCGATACGCGGCTCCGTGCGGCAGGGGAACGACCTCGACCGCATGAGCGATCAAGGGAAGCAAAGCCTCGCCTACGACGACGTCTCCGGGCGACGCACTCTCCAAAATCGCTCCGAGGGTCGGGTCTGCCGTGACCACCGCTCGATCGACGGCGACCCGTCGGGTGCGGACGTCCCGCAGCCGATCGGCAGCCGCCAGCGCCCGCACCGCGTCGAGGTCGGAGCCTGGCAGGTCGAACGCCGCGGCCACCCTCCGGGTGCCAACTTGGACGATTGCGCCCCCATGCTGCTCCAGGAGTTCTGCCGCGGCGGCCGCGTCCTCGTTGCC
>DASYPH010000043.1:0-18473 GCA_036006925.1 Gaiellaceae bacterium | reverse complement strand
GGAGCGGGCTGCCGTCAGAGCGCGGCCGGGTGTGGGATCGTGAGAGCTCTCGTCGGGATGATGGCTCCTAGAACGTGACGACTGTTCCGACCGCGGGTTGCACGAAGGCTTCGGGGAGTGCGCGCGCGAGCTGATGAACGGCTTTCCAGCCGGTGCAGTGTGCGGGCAGGAGACAGCCGACCCCTGCGGCCACGAAAGCGTCGACGGTCGGCGCGATGATCGGCTCGAAGATCCCACCGGTGAGGTGAAGGCCGCCGATGAAGCCGGCTACGCGCTCCACGCCGGTGAGCCGTTGCGCGTTGCGCAGCACGTTCACCGCCCCCGCATGCGAGCAGCCAGACACGATGACGAGACCCTTGTCCTTCACGTTGACGATCGCGTTCTGGTCATCCCAGATCATCGGATCGAGTTTCCAACCCGCATCCGAATGCGCGTAGTGGATCGGGAAGCCCTGCTCGAACGCGGTGAGCCGCTCCACCTGGCCGGAGATGACGACGGTCGAGTCGAGAAGCAGCGTCTGTCCAGACTCCTCGATCACCTCGACGCCCTCGCCTTCGAGGTCGCGCCGGCTCGGCGGCGGAAGCTGAAGTTCGGTCCCGGTCGGGAAGACGATCTTGCGCTCCCTCCACGCCTCGGGATGGATGACAAGCGGGAGGCGCCGCCGACCATACCGCCGGAATAGCGCTTCAAGCCCGCCGTGATGGTCTGCGTGCCCGTGGGAGACGACCAACGCGCGCAGGTCTCTTACCGGAACCTGCAGGACATCCAGATTACGGCCAAGCGCCGTCGGCGTCAGGCCGCCGTACGATCGACCGGCTCGAGCCGAATCGGCCGATCGGGTCCGACCGTCACAGGCCGCTCATGCTACAGAATTGCCGATCAACAATCGCCACAGAACCTAGCCCGTCGGGGGACATTCGCGAACGCTCGGGCAGGCCGCGGCATTACGGCTGCGACGGCGACGCGTGTTGAAGGATGCGCTCGACGTTGGCCCGCGCGCCTGGGTGGAGTCGCGCGGGGTCTGCTCCTGATGGACTTCCTTGGTCGACCCAGATATAGCCCGGCTCCTCGGCCGCCTCGAGCCAGAGCGGGACGTACTCCGACGGTCGGTGCAGACCTCGATCAGCGCGGCGACGACCCGTGCGCTCCGCCATTCCGACGGGATTGGGTCAACCAGGTGTAGGACGTTCCGCTCGTCGACCTCCTGGCTTCGTTCGCCCAACGAATCTCCTGCGCCGCATCTGCACGATCGAATGCACGCGACCCGCGGTCGAGCATTACCTCCAGAAGGTGCTCCACACGCTGTGCCCGGTCCACGGGTTTCACTCTAGGACAGGTTCGATTCGGGCGTCATTCCGGAACATTGGCGCACGTCAGCGCGGTTCGGCCGCATACTTGGGCGTGTGGCAGCGCCGCGTCTCGTGTTCCTCTACGGCCCGCCCGCTGTTGGGAAGCTGACGGTCGCCCGAGCGATTGCAGACAGGCTCCCGTTCAGGATCCTCCACAACCACATCACCATCGACGCGGTGACAGAGGTGCTGCCGTTCGGGGGCGAGACGTTCTGGGGCGTCGTCGGGCGCTTCAGACGCGACCTTGTCGCGGCCGCGGCCGCGGAAGACGTCGACCTGATCTACACCTATGTATTCGCGCCGGGCGACGAACAGCATGTCGCCGAGATCGTCGCGCCCTACGAGGAAGCGGGAGGCACCGTCGTGTTCGTCCAATTGCTCGCGCCGCGCGAGGTGCTGCTCCAGCGCGTTCTTGCCGACAGCCGTAAGGAGCACGGAAAGCCCACTGATCCGGCGACGCTCGAACAGATGCTCAACGAGTACGACAACTTCACGACGCTCGCCGCCGCCGACAGTTTGACGATCGACCTCTCCGCGACCTCGGCAAACGACGCCGCAGACCGGATCATCGACCACCTCGCAAACGGCTAACGGACTCGGCCCACCTCTCGGACTCTGGCGTCATTCCGGCACACTGACGCAGGCAAGCGGTGTGATCAGAGTTGACGCTCAGCCTGCCGCTGCTTCCACAGAGTCAATAAGCGGCGAAGCTCGATGATCGGCTCTGGATGGTCGTCGACGCGCAGGTCGCAGACGCGATCAATGCCTTCACGGGATCGCTCAGCCGCTCCAACTTGCTCAACGACGAGCGCAGCCGCTTGTTGCCCGCGGCGATCACCTCCCGCAGCCTGACCGGCTTCCAGCGCCGCCATTAGCCGCTCAGGCAGTTGCCCGTCGGCTTCGAGGTACGCGAGTCGCATGGCTGGAAGAACCTCGGCGTTCGCGAGCATGTTTCCCTGCACCGCGAACCCCGGCTCGGCAAGGTGGCCCGCCCACTCGATGCACCCCGTCCCTGTGTATGCAGCCGCGCGTCCATCGACGGAAACGGCTCCGAGTTGCCGGAGTTCAGGATCAATGTCGGCGGCGAGCGCCGTTTCGAGCGCCTCCGACGGATCAACTCCGGCGGCGAGGGCCGATAGCACCCGCTCGCCATTGCGCGCGACGACCCCCATCGCCTGCGTCGCGACCGAGCCAACACCGGCGCGAACCCACGGCGTCACGGCACCGATCGCGAAGTACTTCGACTGAACCGCGCAACCGACCTGCCCGGAACTCGGATCAGTCGCAACGATCGAGAACGTCACGAGACGACGCTACCCCTTCAGGCGTCTGTGAGACTCGTTTGGTCGGTCTGTCAGGGGCCGTCGTCAGGCTTGGTGCCTCCGTGCCGCTCGTGACTCTTCAGGCGTCAGGCCGCGTCTGCGTGGGCCGCTTGGTACCAGAGGAAGGTGGAGAGCGAGCCGGTGAAGAGGAGGTTGGGCCCGAGGTTGAGCCCGATCAGCAGCGGCAGTGGGTGCTCGGGCCTCTCGGCCGAGAGGAGCGTTGTCGCCGGGAGGTTGTTGATCAGCACACTCGCGATTGCGCCGACGATCGCGTCGCCTGTTGCGCCCAGGTGTCCGAGCCAGACTTCTGTTCGAAATGCCTGTTCCGCGTCATGCCGCTCTTCGCCGCGGCGGGGGTGCCTGCGGCTGCCGCGCTCATGGACACCGGGTTGCAATCTCGGAAATGCGGGAGTAGGGTCGCGGCAACCGGGAGGGCTGGACATGAGCGCAGGTTCTTCGCGGGGGGTTTGGGTGCGGCGAAGCTGCGCCGTGGCGATCGTTGTCGTCCTCGCGCTGATCGTGTTCGTGGCCTCCGCGTCTGGACGCGGGAAGCCGGGCGATCCGACGCCGATTCCGGGCGGGCTTTCCGGCGACTTGTCTCCGGTGCCGGCCGATCCGTTCGTCCATGTGCTTCCGCCGTTTCCGCCGTTCGAGATGTCGACGATCAACGACTTCAACGGCACGATCGGCGGTGCCGAAATCCAGGGCGCAGCTCACGGGAGCGACGGCACGCCGTACACGTTCGACACTGACATGCGGTTCATGCAGGGCGTCTACGTCGACGCGGCGGGCAACAGCCGACATGGCGCGTTTGCCTTCATATGAATTGACCTGTTCGCGGGCGCCGTCGGTGATCCGTCGCAGCAGGTGCACGATTTCGAGCCTGGTATCGCTCCGTCGGGGCTTTTCTGGACGATCCCGATCGAGCCGGGCGCGATCAAGGTGGATCCGTCGACCGGCGAGGCGCGTCTTCGCGTGAACGCCCTGAAGGTCCTGGATTTCCACGACATCCTGCACGCACTCGGGCTAATACCCGGCCCGGATCCGGTGCCGTCGCGGGTCAGCTTCGAGGTCCGCTGGTCAGGCCACGGCGATCCGGTCGAGCTGCGTGACACGACATTCGGCTTCATGGGGCATTACGTGACGGGACCGGCGACCATCAGCTTCACGGCGAGCAACGACGCCGGCGACGTCGTCTATAGCTCCGATGCAACCGGACAGTCCAACGTAGGGACTCCGGCGGTCGGCACGGAGCAGAACGGTGTGTTCTTCCACTAATCAAGGCGGCGCTGGTCGACGTACGAACTCGCAGAGCCGTCATAGAACACCGGAAGAGGCGGAGCCTCGATCAGATTCGCCTCACAGGCTCATCGACGAAGGAGGTCTCACATGTGGGTACGGGTCGCAACGTTCGAGGGTGCGGACAGGGAGAAGATCGACAGGCTCATGGCCGAGCAGATGTCGTCGGGCGAAATGGTGTCGCCTGATGGCATGACCAGCGCCCTCATTCTCGACGAGGAGGGCGCCAGGAAGCGCAAGTTCTTCGCGTTCTTCGACAGCCGCGAGGCAGTCGAGGCCGCCGAGGCCGGGTTCGACCGCCAAGGCGACACGATTCCGGAGGAAGTCCGCGGCAAGCGCACGAGCGTCCACTACTACGAGGTCCTGATCTACGACGGCGACGTCGACGCTGCGAAGGCTGCTCGCGTCAGCCTGCTCGAAGGGCCGTCTGAAGCGATCGATGCAGGCATGGACAAGACGCGGAGTGACACCCTGCCGAAGGTTCGTGCGATCAACGGAAACGTCGGTGCGATCGGACTCGCCGACCGCGACAACGGCCGCGTGTCGATCATCACGCTCTGGGACAGCGGGGACTCGATGCGCGCGAGCGCGCAAGAAGCCGATCAGCTCCGTCAACGGAGCGCCGAGATGAGTGACCAGCAGATCGCGAACGTCGCGCTCTACGACGTCTCGATGGCACAGACGGTCGAGGGCGCGCGAGCCTGAGCTTCGCGGTGAAGGCTGACCCACGACGGTCGGCTGGACTTGACGTGCGTGGGACCGGCTCCCGAGCCGATCCCACGCACGTCATCGGATCAGCACCCGACGACGAACGTGTCCTGGCCATCTGGCGCACGCGAGCTGTGTTGGTCTTTGTGCTCAGGCTCGTGGGTGCGTCCAGGCGCGTCGACACGCCACCTGATACCCGGTTCGCGCCGCATCATTGCTCGGTGGGCGCCACCCGTATGCGGCCGTAGTGGACGCCGTGTCCTGGGCACGCGTGCACGATGACGTCGGGGCCATGAAGCCCGCAGAGCAGAAGCCGCAGAAGATCGCGATCGGGGGCGCAGGGAAGAAGCCGATCGCAGATCAGCAAGACAGCAGCCGGGGCGTCACCAGACAGTGGACAACTCAGGTAGCAGGACTACCGTGCGCCGTTCACGCTCGGCGTCGCACCGTCGGGGGTGCGCACGTCGCCGGCCTCGAGCCCGATCGACGCACGGCAAATGCGCGAGCTGTGCAGGGAGAGGCTGCCGGAACCAACGTCCGTCGGCTCGGCGAAGGCCTGGGTTGCGCGCGGCGCGGCTCGACGCCTGGATGGTTGATCTCGAATTAGCCGGTTTGAAACGCGCTATCGCCCGGGTGCTCGAGTTGGCGAAGGTTGTCGAGTGTCTCGCGCGCGTACCGGCCGAAGATGGGTTTGCCGATGAGCCGGAAGAGCGTTCCGAATATGCGGCCGCGCGAGCTCGACGTGAACTCGCGTCGCCAGATCATCTCCACCCGACTGCCGGACTCCGTGGGCGTCGCGCGCAGCTCCCAGCTGCTGCCAGATGCGGCGTAGACGTTGGAGCTGGTGACCGTCGCCTTCACCGAGCCTGGTTGCGACCAGTCGTAGTGGCAGCGCTCCCAGTTGATCCCGATTCCGGCTGGCGTGCCTTCGGTGACGTCGGCCCAGTCGTGGCCAAGGTCATGAACCTCGAAATGCTCGATCCTGACCGCCGGGAAGACCTCGGCTCGTCGTAGCGAGAAGTCTCGGGCGGCTGCGAGCACGCGCTCGGCCGGCAGGGGACTGTCAGTGACGACCCGAATCTCGGTCATGTTGCGCTGTGTCGGTCGAGAAACTCGACCATCGCCGCGACTCCGGCCTCGGTGATCAGATGGCCGCTGTTCGGCAGGATCGCCAGCTCGCCGGCCTCGAGCATCCGGTAAGCAGTGGCGGCCTCCTCGACGGAGCAGAACTGGTCGCGGTCGCCGCAGAGAATCAAGGTCGGCGCTGCGATTCTCGCCAGGTCGTCGAAGGCGTATCCGGGCCAGCGGGTCGTGCGGTCGAAGGCTAGCTCGACGTAGGTACGCCAGTAACCGGCGCCGCGCGCCTCATCCTGGTCTTGCTTCATCAGCTCGAACATGCCGCGCATCGGCTCCGATTGCGAGAAGAACCGCTCGACCGCATCTGGGTCGGCTTGGCTGGCGTCCGTGCTTCCTCCGAACAGTTGCCGCATGATCGGGAAGCTCTTTGCCTGCGGGTTGAAGAAGTCGTGGCCGGCGTGGTTGACGAGCGCCGCGACCGACTCGGGCTTGCGGATCGCGAGGATCGTCGCTGTGATCGCGCCTTCGCTGAAGCCGGCGACGAGCGGCCGCTCGAGCCCGAGTGCGTCGATCAGTGCGGCGACGTCGTCGGCGAGAAGCGCGAAGGAGACCGCCTCGCCGCCGGTGTGCGCGGTGTATGCGCAGCCGCGCGTGTCGGGCGCGATCACGCGGAACCGGCTCGCGAGCGTGTCGAGGTGGGACGCGTACGAGACCGGGACGCCGGCCCAGCGCAGGCTGCTCGAGACGAGCCCGCCGTGCAGGAGCAGAAGCGGCCGGCCGGCTCCCTGCTCGAGGTAGTGAATGTCGATTCCGTTCGCACGGATCACGTGCCCGTGCTCAACCGTGGTTTCCATGTGCCGAGCGTAGGAGCAGAGCTCGCTCCGGTCGATCCGGCATTCGCCGGATCTTTTTCCTACGGGTAGGCGTCGGCGAGCAGGCCGTGCTTGACGGCGAACAGGCTTGCCTGCGCCCGGTTCGAGGCGCCGGTCTTGGCATAGATGTTCTCCACATGGCTGCCCGCGGTCTTGGCGAGATGACCAGCTGCCGGGCGATTTCCTTGTTCGAGAGGCCGCGCGCGAGCAACCGGAGCACCTCGACCTCGCGGGCGGTGAGACCCATCGGCCCCTGACGCCGGCGCGGCACGGGGTGCCCGGCGGCACGCAGTACCGCGCCCGCGGCATCGCTGTCGAGGCGGCCTTCGCTCACCTCGGCGCGAACGATGTCCGCCGCCTCCTCCCGGGTCCGGGCCGGCCGATGCGGCCGAGGCTCCGTGAGCGCCTGATACACATCGGCCGCCGCGAGGAGTCGTGCGGCGGGTGTGATCATCCCGCCCGAAAGCCCGCGCGGATAACCGGACCCGTCCAGCCGCTCGTGATGCTGGACGGCGAGCGCACCAATCGGCGCCAGCGCAGAGGAAAACGAAAGCATCCGCTCGCTCAAGTAGGGGTGCAGGCGGACACGCTCGACCTCAGACGGGCTGAGCGGCCCCCGCTTGTCCCAGATCGCGTTCGAAACACCGAGCCTCCCCAGATCGTGAACGTACGAAGCCTTTCGCAGGAGCGCCGCCTCCGGCGCCGCAAGGCCGACCTCGTCGATCACGGCGGCGCACAACGCGGCGACGCCTGCCGCGTGCCCCATCGTCCACGGCGACTTCAGCTCGGCGAACACACCTACCGCGGCCAAAGCCTCGTCGACCTCCTCCTCGCTCAACTCCCTGCCCAGTGACGGCTCTGCGTCGATCACGGCCGCCCAGCCCGTTGCCGAGTCCAGCTCCTCGAACAGCGCCGGCGCTCGCTCACAGAAGAGCTCGACAAGCGCCGGGTCGAACTGCGTGCCGCTGCGCTCACGCGCAACACCGATGGCCGCCTCCAGACCGCGAGTCCGCTGGAACACCTCGACGACGTCGGCGAGGTTCATCAGCCGCGACGAAAGCGCAACCTCCTCGCCCTTCAACTTGTACGGGCCCTTCCCATCCCAGCGCTCGTAGCTCTGCCGCAAGCTCTCCCTCACCTCGTCGCTCAACCGAAGTCGGAGGGCGAGCTCATCCGTCGCCCGGTAGTGGTTCTCGGCCAGACTCTCGATGGCGCGCCGTCCGTCGCCGAGGAAGGCGACTCCGACCCGTGCGCGCTCGACCAGTGGCCGCCCCGGCCCGCCGACGTTCCGCAACATGAACGCCGCCGCCTGCCTCGACCGGCCGAAGTCATAGCCATAGTGCGCGTCCCGCTTCAGCGAGAGATCGTCGCCGAACCACTTCGCCTGCTCATACGCATCCGTATGACAGCCAACCCATGCGAGCAGACCCGAGTAATACAGCGTCCCGCGTTCCCCATCGTCGAAACCGAGCCGGTCAGCGAGACGCAACGCCAAAAGACACGCGCGAATCATGTGCTCCATCGGCTGCCCCAACCCGAGATCCGTCCCAAGCGACAGCAACGCGACCACCTCCGCGAGACGAACCTTCGCGAGCCCAGGTGCTTCCACCACGACACAAGTCTAGAAACAGACGGGCGCCGAAACACGGGCCAGGCTGACCGATCTCGGCGTTATGCCCAACCCCGGCGCCGAGGGCGAGCAGGCAAAGCCGCGCTTATCGGCGTCAAGGCCCGATGCGCCATGATTGTCACGATGGCTTACGACGAGGATCTCGCCAACCGGATCCGTGAGCTGATCGCCTCCGAGGACGGCTACAGCGAGCAGAAGATGTTCGGCGGCATCGGCTTCATGATCGACGGCCACATGGCGGTTGGGGTCAGCGGCGAGGGCGGCCTGATGATCCACTGCTCCAAGGAGGAAACCGAGGCGCTCCTCGCCAAGCCCGGCGCGCGACCATTCGAGATGCGCGGACGCGAGATGAAGGGCTGGCTCCGAGTTGATGCCGAGGCGGTCTCCACGAAGCGAGCGCTCGAGCCCTGGGCTATGCGGAGCATCGCTTTCGCGCGCTCGCTGCCGCCGAAGGAGAAGAAGTGACCTTGAGCGATGCCGATGCCTATGACCGGTTCATGGGCCGCTACTCGAGGCCGCTGGCGGTTCCCTTCGCCGATTTCGCCGGACTCCCGCTCGACGGCCGGGTCCTCGACGTCGGCTGCGGCCCCGGTGCGCTGACCGCTGAGCTCGTCCGGAGGGCCGGGCCGGGACGGGTCACGGCGGTCGACCCGTCCGAGGAATTCGTCGCGGCCCTGCGCGGCCGCCATCCCGGAGTCGAGGTCATCCGCGCGCCGGCTGAGGATCTGCCGTTCGACGGAGGCGGCTTCGATGCGACGCTCGCCCAGCTCGTGGTCAACGTCATGGACGATCCGGTCGCAGGCCTCCGCGAGATGGCGCGGGTCACGCGGGACGGCGGCATCGTCGCCGCATGCGTGTGGGACTTCACCGACGGCGGCCCGATCGGTCCATTCTGGGCTGCCGCCCAAGCGCTCGATCCTGAGGTCGAGACTGGGTCTGTCTGCCCCGGCAGCAGGGCCGGCCACCTGGCCGGCCTCTTTCGCGCGGCTGGAATCAGCGACATCGTCGACAGCGCCGTCGCAGTGGACGTCGAGCACGCCACATTCGAGGACTGGTGGGAGCCGTTCACGCTCGGCGTCGCCCCGTCGGGTGCGCACGTCGCCAGCCTCGAACCCGATCGCCGCACGGCATTGCGCGACCTCTGCAGGGAGAGGCTGCCTGAACCCCCGTTCGTAGTCTCGGCCAGGGCCTGGGTGGCGCGCGGCGCGGCTCACGCCTAGATGGTTGATCCCGAATTAGTGGCCATAGCCGGTGAAGTGCGCGGCGCGAGCCGGATCGGGTTTGGCGGTTCCATGCCCGCCGTCGCCGCCAGCGCGCCGACTTCGGTCTATGGGTCGAGTACGCGCGGCGCGTGGCCGGACGAGTAGACGGCATTCCGTGAGATGAGGCCGTCGCGGCAGTTGATGACGTCAATCCCGTCCCATTCCAGGCGGCGCCCGTCGCTCGCCGTCGCCGTCGCCGTCCATTCCGCCACTCCGGTGTCCGCCGAGATGTACACCGCGTGCTCGTCGAAGCGGAGGTCGGGCCAGCGCTCATGGATGCCGGACACGAGAGCCTGGAACGCCCCGGCGCCCTCGACTCGTTCGCCCGTGGTCAAGTTATGGAAGACGATGTCGGCGGTAACGAGCGCCATGATCGCATCGACGTCGTGGCTGAACCAACCCGCTCGGTAGCTGTCGACGAGGAGCTTCACGTCGGCCTCGCTCATGGGATCTAGTAGATCAGTTCGACGAGGTCGACGTCCCCGACGCCCAATCGGTCGCCGCCAGAGGGTTTGACCGTCGGGGGCGGGCAAGTGTCCCTTCCGCCTGGAAGGGCGGAACTGAAATCGAGATTCTCGGCTGCGCGAGCGCGCGCCTTTACCCATGAGAGATTGGGGGCGCAGGGATGGAGCATTTATGGAGCCCTGCGGGCGCAACCAGTGGCAACCGGTCGCAAATGCAAGGACGTCGAAAACGGCTCAAACAGGCCGATCGGCAACGGTTGGCAACCCACGGCGATGGTTTCGGAGCGCATGGTAAGGAGGGGGTCGTCGGTTCGAGTCCGTCAGAGGGCTCTTAAAGGGCCAGCAAAAGCGAGCCTTTTCGTTAGACGACTCGGAGTGACCCTGGCGAAATCAGCCGCTGGCCAACCTTTGGTCAACCTCCACACGGACACCGAGACCGAGAGCGGTCAGTTCTCGACGGAATCCGCGCGAGACTGCTTGTCGAGGCGCGGTCGGACGGAACTCTTCCACCACGTCTGCAGGTCGTGCCCGGTGAGCGCGGCGCCCTCATTCGGAGGGATGCTCGACTCGGCAATGAAGGTGCAGAAGCTGTGGCGTAGCGTGTGTGCCCGGACCCCGTTCCCGAGCCCGGCGCGGACTCCGGCTTCCTCGATGCCGCCCTCGCTGATGTTCTGCGGTGTGTACGGGCGACCAATGCGACCGCGTCGGGTTTGTTGCCGGCCCTCGAGCCGCCGTCTGCAGGTGTCGGTCTTCGTGCTCGGTCGGTTCTCGGTACTTTCCTTCTTCCGAGCGATGCTCCGCGTTCCTGGCCGTAGTTCCAATGCGCCGTGGCGGAAGCCGCGGCACGAGCGCCTGCTTCTTCTGCTTGTGGCGCTGGCGGCGCTGACGCCGATCTATGTCGCCTCGAGCCAGGACGTTTCGCGGTTGTGCTTGGCCCGCTCGGCGCTCGCGGGTCGTCTCACGATCGGTTCGTGTGCGGGGAATGCCTTGGATCGCGCCCGGTATGACGGTCAAACCTATTCGGACAAAGCCCCGGGGATGTCTTTGTTCGCGGTTCCTTCGGTGTGGCTCACGTCGCTTCCTCCGCCGTTGCATTGGAACGCAATTCGCGACTTCAGGATCTGGTTGATCCGGCTGTTCACAGGCGGCGTCGCTTTTGTCCTGCTCGCCCTAGCGGTCGGGAGGCTTTCGGAAGGGCTTTCGCCGGGACGGGGCGGTCTTGTGCTCGTCACGTTCGCGCTCGCGACGCTGGTCGGAGCGATGGCGGCGACGACGTTTGGCCACGTCACCGCCGCAGCACTCGGTTTCGGCGCGTTCCTGCTCGGATGGCGCGGTCGCTACGGCCTCGCCGGTTTGCTTGCTGGGTTGGCGATGGTGGTCGAGTACCAGACGCTGATCATTGTCGTCGTTCTTGCGGTCTATGTGGCGTTGAAAGGCTTGCGGAACGTCGCCGCCTACGCCGTCGGCGTGCTCCCAGGCGGACTGCTGCTCGCGGGCTACGACCGAGCCGCCTTCGGGTCGCCGTTCCATCTCTCATACCGCTACGTGGCGAACAAGTACGCCAAGAGTCAGGCCTCCGGGTTCTTCGGCATCTCCGTTCCACACTGGGCCTCGGTCGAGCAGGTGCTGCTCTCAGACCGTGGTTTGCTCGTCGTGAGTCCGGTGAGCGTTGCCGCTCTCGTCGGACTTGTCTTGCTCGGTCGACGTCATCTCCGTGAGGCGCTCGTGTCCGCTGCGATCGTGTTCGGCTTTCTCCTGCTCGAGTTCGGCTACTTCCTGCCGTATGGAGGTACGTCACCAGGCCCGCGGTTCTTGATTCCAGCACTTCCATTTCTGGCCATCGGTCTTGGTCCGGCGTACTCGCGCTTTCCCCGCCTGACAGCACTGCTCGCAAGTGTGTCGCTGATCGCGTCGACGACATTGCAGCTGACATGGTCCTGGTCGGGCAATCTCAGCTATCGCCACACGGTCTGGGGAGAGCTCTGGACGACATTTACCGCCGGAAACGAGCGGCTGCATCTCGAGCTCGCGAGCAACGTGCTGACTTGGGTCGGGCTGAGCCTGACGCAAGCGGCGTTCTTCGTCCTCGGGTGCGGCGGGCTCGCGCTCGTGCTCGCGGGTGTCAGCGGTCGGGCGTCTGCAGCCCGTCCGAGTCACCTGCTGCTCAACCACGATCCAGTCGCCGTGCCCGACCCGGCGACCGAGTAGGGCCTTGCGCGTAGCGGGACGGTGATGAGCTCGAGCGGGCCGAGGACGGTGCGATGGTACGAGGAGCGGCGAGGATCTTTCGTCAGAAGTGGCGGCAGACGATTCGCTGCGCGGACGATCACGTACCCGTGTTCGGGGGGCTCGTTGGGGGCCGGCGCCGCTGGGTCGTTGTTCCAGATCAAGAAGCGGATGTCGCGAAGCCGACGCACAGGTCTGAAGTCGCGATCGGTGCCGATCACGAACGAACGGCCGCGCTCGCTGTCGAGCATCGCGTCGACAGCCTCGCTCTTGTAGCGGTACGCGATCCCGTAGTCGCCAGGCGCGCCGCCGTCGCGAAGGATCGTCCGGAACGTTCGGCTGTCGAGCGTCAGAAAACAGGCGAGACAGACGGTCAGGAGGAGCCCTCGGAGCAGCCTCCGACGCGTCGCGACTCTCTCGATCAGGAAGGCGATGCCGAAGAACGGCAGCGGCAACGTGATGATGAAGTAGTGGATGTAGTCATGGACGGGAAGAATCGAGAGGGCAACAAGTGGCAGCAGGTACCACGCCCCGAGCAAAACGCGTACGTGCCTGAGCGATCGTTCCTGGCTGCTGCGTGAGGCGGCGACCAGCCCGACGAGGGCGGCTGGCCCGAGCACGAAGGACAACGGTGCGGCGATCGCCGACTGTGATCCGAGCAGAACCGACATCTTGTCGCCGCCGACGATCGCGAACGTGAACCGCGCGGCGGCCTCGAAGCGCGCGCCGATCCCGGGGGCGTGGTACGTGACTCGATGGCCCGAGACACGATAGATCGCGGCGGCGTGCTCGAACAAATACGGCGCGTAGAGCACCGCCGCGAATGCGGCCCCCAGAAGAAGCCACCGCCGCTGAATCGCTTCGCGGCCAAGAAGGAGCGCAGCGCCGAGGATCGGCGTGAGGACCCAGGCAGAAAAATGCAGTTGCGTCGCCGCCGCGGTGATCACGAACAGCCAGAACACGGCGGCCGGTTTCCGTCGAACGAGTAGCGCGTGTAGTTCCAAGATGAAGAGCGTCGTGCACAACGGCAGCAGATCCTGCGCCCAGATCTTCCGCGAGAACACGATCCCCCACGGCGACAAAGCAAGCAGAGCCCCCGACGCGAGGCCTACGAACGGTGAGAAGCAACGCTTGCCGGCGACGTAAGACACCCAGACCGCCGCGACGTTCGCCGCAGCTACGGCGCTGACCGCGGCGAGCGGCGAACGGACGATCGCGAGCGGAACAGCCATCAGATAGACGAAGAGCGGCGGGTTGGGAACGCCGATACTCGAGGTCAGACCTTGAGTGGGGAAGAAGCGGCCGACACCAGGCTCGGAATACCCAAGCGCATGCAGCGCGAGCCGACACGCCTCGGCCTCATCACCCTTGAACTCCATCAGGTTCAGCCACGACAACCGCGATGCCGCCGCAGCGGCGATCACCACGCCGAGAGCGAGCCCTGCAGGCGATACGTGCCGCCTCGCGACCGCGCGCCGTCCAATCGTCACTTCGGAGTAGCTTGACGACCGCGCGAGCATCGCGCAGAGGCCTCGCGCGAGAAGAGCAAGACCGATTAGACCAAGATCAAGTTGACGCTAACGCGGTTCGTATGAGGCGATGACCCTCGGGACAAAGATGTTGGGTCGGGGACGTTGTCTGGTCGGATGCCGGACAGATAGGAACCCGACCGGCTGACCTGGACAGCTCAGCGGCCGCCGCACGTACACGCCGCCATCCCGAGGCTGCTCGTCGGAGAATGCGGGCGCCCGACGACAGCGTCAACAGTGATACTTGCTGGCAGTTTGGTGGCAGGCGCCGAAATGGTGGAGGAGTCCAGATCGTGAAACGGATGGCGCCTGATGATTGACGGTTGACCTTGGCGACGTTGCTCTTTCTTGGAGCGAGCGTGTCGCAGCTACCCGCGATTCGCTATGCGCAGGAGGTGGGCCATCGGGTCGTCGCTGTCGATGGTGACCGGAACGCCATCGCCTTTCCGTTCTGTGACGTCGCGGAGAACGTCGACTTCACCGACCTCGATCGTGTGATCGAGATCGGGTCGCGTCTCGGCGTGCAGGGCGTTCTTGCGGTTTCGACCGATCGTGCGGTTCCTCCGGCCGCCGCGATCGCGGCGCGACTCGGGCTGCCCGGGATCGGCGTCGAGGTGGCGCAGGTGATGACCAACAAGGCTTCGATGCGCCGGAGGCTCGAGGCGTCGGGCGTTCCGCAGCCTCGGCACGTCGTCTTGGCGGCTGACACGGACGTGGGCGCGGCGTGTGCGGCGATCACCTTTCCGGCTGTTTTGAAGCCTGTCGACTCAGGCGGACAGCGCGGCGTCTTCCGAATCGAATCGGTCGATCAGGCGCGGCGCTCGCTCTTGGACGTTCTTGGGTTCTCACGATCTGGCCGGGCGATGCTCGAGGAGTTCGTCGATGGAACTGAGCTGAACGGCATCTTCGTCGCCCGTGGTGGTGAGCCGACGCTTGTGACGCTGTCCGACCGCTTGCGCCCGTCAGGCCTTGGCTTTGGCGTCGGCTGGATCCACTCGTTTCCGTCGTCATTGCCCGACGATGTTCTGCTTCTGGCAGAGGAAGTTGGCTGCGCGGCGGTTCGCTCGCTAGGTCTCCTCTTAGCGCAGCGTTCACGTTCTCTTCACCATTGCGGCGGGTCGCCCGGCGTATCGTCGCCTCGTGTCGGCGAACGAGTTGAAGCGGGAGCGGCCCTGGCTCTCAATGCTGTTCGTCGGGGCGATTGCAGCGGCGGTACGACTTCCCGGCGTGTACGGGCGGCCATTTTGGGAGGACGAGGTGGCGTCGGCTCGGATCGTCATCCAGCCGACGTTTCAAGCGATGCTTCACCAGGTCGGCCAGACCGAGTCCACTCCGCCGCTCTGGTACGCCATCGTGTGGCTCGCTCACCGCGTTGGAATGCCGCTGCAGAGCGAACGACTACTCTCGGTTGCCTTTGGTGCGATGTTCGCGGCTGCTGTCGTCAAACTCGCGCGCTGCTTCGTCCCTTTACCTCTCGCGACTGCGGCTGGACTCATGACTGCGCTGGGCGCGGAGTTCGTCGTGCACGGTGCAGAGCTTCGCGCGTATGAGCTGCTCGCTCTCCTCTCCGTCACACTCGGGCTGTCGGTGCTCAAGGTGCTCGAGCATCCGTCACGGCGTTGGGATGTCGGTCTGGCGGCGACCGTTGCGGCCGGTTGTCTGACGCACTACTTCTTTGCGTTCTCGGTCGGCGCCGTACTCACGTGGTTATGGCTCGACCCCGGTGCCCGCCACGTTCGGCGGCGCAGCACCGTCGCCACCCTTGTCGGCGGCGCGTTCGCGGCGCTAAGTGCCCCGGTGCTGTGGACCCAATATGGCCACGGCCGCTTCCGTTGGATCGGAGCGTTCCAGCTGCGGAGCGTCGCGGCTGTCCCGTTGCGCCTCTTCACCTACGCCTACAACGACACCCCGGTCGGGCTCGCGCTCACGGTCTCGGCGCTTGGTGCCCTTTCGATCGGTGGGATCCACCTCGCCCGGAGTTCGGCGGGGGGTCGGCTCGTGGTCTCCCTCGCTTCCGGGCCGATCGCCGCGGCAGCCGCGGCGTGGGCTGCCGGCGTTCCGATCTTCGACCTTCGCAACCTGGTCGGCGTGGGCGCCTACGTCGCGGTACTCGCCGTTGCGCTCCTCGACACGCTCTCGCTCCATCTCAAAGTGGTGGCCGCCGCCGCAATCGTAGGCTCGATGGCGCTCTCCAGCGTCACGTCGACCGCCGAACGGATTCCCGCCTATGACGCGATGGCTCGTTCCCTCGTACGGCACGGTTGGAACGCGTCGAGGCCGATCCTGGTCTATGGCGATCCGTATCGCTACCGGCTTCCGTTCGAGTGGTATCTCCCGCGGCAGCCTGTCCTCGAGATGTCGCGCGTCCTCGCCGGCTCATGTGCCGAGGTCTTCGTCGTCACGCCCTCGGGCAAGGTCAGACGCGAAGGCCTGCGAGCGCCCCTGTCATCAGACCGGTCTCTCCATCATGCGACACTTCTCGTCGACCCCGCGCATGGCCCGCGCTGTGCAAGCGTGCACAGGTCCGAACCGCCGCTAAAATCCGATGCTCCCACGTAGTGCCTGACGTCAGTCCATCGCGGTTTGTCGTCCTGACAGCCGGCGTGTCGCACCTTGCTGGGCGAGCGCGGCCTGTTCGAGGACGGGCCTTGTTCCGGCCCGGATTGCCGAGGCGATGACGGAGACCGCCAACGATCGTCCCTCGCGAAGCGACGAGGATCACCAAAGAAATTGCGAACAACGTGGTGGACCGTCAGCAACGGCGCAATCTACTTCGCGGTCGCCACGGCAAACCGCACGACTCGCTCGGCTGCGCCAGCGTTCGGGAATGACGCCTGAAGGTTGGCTCGTCCTCGTCTAGGGCGGGACGCAGAGCGTTACGGTTCGGCCCATGAACCCCTTCGGGCATATCGACCTCCGCGTCCGCGATCTGGAAGCGGCGATACTGTTCTATGACGCTTTGCTTCCCGCGCTTGGTTTCAGCGAGCGCCACCACGGTGGCGATTGGAACGTTTGGGCGACAACCGGTCCATCCCCGGACGCGGCCTATCTCGCTGTAACCGAAGACCCGGCGCACACGGCAAACGCGACCAGGATCGCGTTGCAGGTGACGTCGGCAGGCGAGGTCGATCGGATCGCCGGGATTGCACAGGAGGCGGGCGCAACCCTGAGCGGGCCGAAGGAGATGCCCTACGGGCCGGGGTATTACGCCGCCTACTTCGACGATCCTTCCGGCAACCGGCTAGAGGTTTACGTCCGACCCGATTAAGGGACCGGCTGCCTCGCGTCTTTGCGCTCGCCTGGGCCAGCGTTCCGGAATGACGCCTGGCCGCACGGCTGTCTCACCGATCTGCAAGCACCGAGCCGAACTGGCGCAGGGTCTCTTGAAGATATGACTGATCGATCTCGTAGCCGGCGAAGCTCAGGCGCGCCTCGTAGTAGCCGGTGGCGAGGAATCCTTCGATATTGCCCTTCCCGTGGTCGAGCGTGATCGTGATTGCAAAGCTTCCGCGACCATCGAGGCCCAGCGTCGGTTCGAGTGTCGCCGACCCTGTGAGCGCGTCGAGCAGCTGCGCAAGCGACATGTGGAAGTGCTCGAGCGCGTCGGCGTCCACGGACACATCTCGCCTTCCGTCGAGCCGCGCACCCGTCGGTTCGAGGCTGACCGCGAACGTGCCCGATGCAGTGCGGTAGCCGGAGTCGATCGCATCGGGCGGCTCCCCTCCCATCCGAGCGTCAGCGTGAATCCCGGAGCGAAGGTGATCTCGTGCTCCACGACCCGCGGTCGGCGCGGTTGCGACGGGCATGGGCGTCTACGAGCTCGACCCCGGCAACGGCAGCTGGCCGTACCACTTCGAGGCGGCCGAGGAGGAGGGGCTGATCGTCGTCGCGGGCGAAGTGACGCTTCGCGCTCCGGACGGCGAGTCCGTCCTCCGGGTCGGCGACGTCGTCTGCTTCCCGGCCGGCCGGCAGGAGCGCACGCCGTTCGCGACCGCACGGACGAGCCGCCCGTGCAGCCGCGAAGACGATCCGGTATCGACTACCTCGTCAGGCCGAAGCGACGACCTCTCTGACCTCGACGCCATCGAGCGTGACGTCGTCGGGCGCAGCCGACGCGATCGCGCTGATCCGATCGCCCGCCGCCCGTGCGTTCTCCTCCGAGTCAAACACGATGATTGAGAGTCCGTTCAGATCCTCAGCGCCGGTCGACCACGTCCAGTACCCCGTCTTGAAACCGGGCGCGCCCGAAACCTGCGGCACAACCTGGCCATTGAGGACTTCCCGAGTGCGGTCGGCATTGTGGATGGTCACGCGCACGACAAGCGCATGCATCTTCGCCTCCTTTAACGCTGGTCCAGGAGTGCCGAGCTTAACGCCGTAAGGCATCTGGGCGTCTCAATACCCATTGCGAGCAGCTCGGCGTGATCCCGACCTAGCGGCGACACACTCCGGCGCAAATCACCACTTGCGCGACACCCGCCGCTCGGACTGCTTCACAGCATGTGCGGCGGTCGCGACGTTCGACGACGGCCAGGCCCTGTTCCATGCCGTGTGCGAGCGAGGGCTCGAGGGGGTCGTCGCCAAGCGCGAACGAGACAACGACCGGCTGCCGGGAGCGCGCGACTGGTGAAAACGAAGAACAGAAACATCGCACGGTTCGCTCAGGGATCTGCTCGCAGCCGGCGCGGCCGCACGCTCACCGGGATTTCGTGAGCTCGTCTGCCGGCGAGAGGAG
>DASYPH010000042.1:0-2354 GCA_036006925.1 Gaiellaceae bacterium | reverse complement strand
ACCGTGACGCCACGGCCGCACTCGAGCGCCTCGGCGCCCGGGCCGAGCGCGTCTGGCACGACGAGGCCGAGCTTCCTGCCGAGACGGCAGCCGTCGTCCTCCCGGGAGGGTTCTCGTACGGCGACTACCTGCGCTGCGGCGCGATCGCCCGCTTCTCGCCGATCATGCGCTCGATCGTCTCGTTCGCGGCCGAAGGGGGACTCGTGCTCGGGATCTGCAACGGCTTCCAGATCCTGACGGAGGCCGGCCTGCTGCCCGGCGTGCTGCGCCCGAACGCGTCGCTCACATTCGTCTGCCGCGACGTCCGCGTCCGCGTCGAGCGGGACGACCTCCCGTTCACGACTCGCGCAGCGGCAGGTACCGAGCTGACGCTCCCGGTCAAGCACGGCGAAGGCTGCTGGTTTGCCAACGACGCCTTGCTCGCCGACCTCGAGGCGAGGGGGCAGATCGCGCTCCGCTACGGGCCGGGCCAGAACCCGAACGGTGCCGTTGCAGACGTCGCGGGCGTCTGCAACGAGGCAGGGAACGTCCTCGGCCTAATGCCCCATCCCGAGCACGCCGTCGATCCGCTGCTCGGCTCGTCCGACGGCGCCGCCCTTCTCGGGTCACTCGTCGATGCAGCTCGATTGTCGACTGCGGCTCTCGTCTAGGCGTCGCCTCCGCCCCACCCGAACGCCACGGCGAGCGGCGACCCCTCGGCCAGCTTCGAGCGCAGCTGCTCCAGGTCGCGCAACCGCAGCGTGACCGGCCCCCGGCGAGCCGTGCCGCCGGTCGTGTAGGCGATCCGGACGAGCGCCTCGCCGCTGCCCGCCTCGAGCAGCTGAACGACAGAGGCGAATGTCTTGCTCCCGGCGCACTGCGAGACCTTCACCTCCTCGAGGATCTCGGCCGGGCCCCACGGCGTCGTTGCCTTGCGTGTCATGACGACGACGCTAGCGAGGCACCTGCAACAGGTGTGAGACGGCTTTGGAAAAAGAGTGGAACGAGTTACGCGGAGATCGGCACGTGCCCGGGAACGGCGGCGACCCGCTCCAGCCACGCACGGATCGCGGGGTACCGGCCCAGCTCGAATCCGCCCTCGTCCGCAACGTGCGTGTAGGCGTAGAGCGAGATGTCGGCAAGCGTCATGCCGTCGCCGACGAGCCACTCGCGCCCCGTCTCGAGGTGGCGCTCCACCGCGCCGAGGGCGCGGTAGCCCGCCGCCTTCCGCTCCTCGAGCCGGTCGGCGAACCGCTCCCGCTGCCCCGAGTAGGCGAGCCAGAAGCGCACGACGGCAATCGCCGGCTCGTGGTCTACTGCTCCCAGACCTGTCACAGCGGACAAGGCGTTTCGCCACGGGCGTCGACCGCCGTTAGGTGTCGATCGGCACGACCCGTCCCACTTCGTTCAATCTATGGCCGTGAACGCATGCAGAAGACGTTGCGATCGACATGCGGCGAGGAGGCGAAGATGAAAGCGAAGGCCGGGGACCGGATCGTCGTGGAGAGTGAGCGCGCGGGCCAGCCCGCGCGGACGGGTGTCATCGAAGAGGTCGTGAGCGGAGAGCCGCCGCGTTATCGTGTCCGTTGGGACGACCGTCACACGAGCACGTTCACGCCGTCGAGTGGTGCCGCGCAGATCAAGAAGGCGGTGGGTGCCAAACGAAGCTGAGGGACGTGTCGCACGACGAGCGTCGAGAGCGGTGACGGCTCAGGCGCCGATCGGCACGTGGCCCGGCACCGCGGCAACGCGGTCGAGCCAGGCCCGGATAGCCGGGTAGCGCTCCATCTCGAAACCGCCCTCGTGCGCGACGTGCGTGTAGGCGTAGAGCGAGAGGTCGGCGAGCGTCGGCGCGCCACCGACGAACCAGTTCTTCCCGTCACCGAGGTACCGCTCCATCGCGTCGAGCGTGCGGTAGCCGTGCTCGCGCTTGGCCGGGATCTGATCCGCAAACGCCTCGGGCCGTCCCGAGTAGTTGAGCCAGAACCGGACGACCGCGATTGTTATCTCCAGTTCGTACTGCTCGAAGAACATCCACTGCAGCATCTGCGCCCGCTCGTAGCGGCCCGCCGGCACGAACGAGGTGCCCTCGCCGAAGTAGGAGATGATCGCGTTCGACTCCGCGAGCGGGCGTCCGTCGTCGAGCACGAGCGTCGGGACGCGCAGCGCCGGGTTGAGGCCGCCGAGGAGCTCTGGGCGATCGGACCTGTCGACCACGTCGACCTCGCGCCGCTCGTAAGGCAAACCAAGATGCACGAGCAGGAAGCGAACCTTGTAGCAGTTGCCCAAGACCGAACTGTCGTACAGAAGCACCCGCGCTACGACTTCTCGATCAGCTCGATCCGATAGCCGTCCGGATCGCGCACGAAGCAGAG
>DASYPH010000041.1:0-11856 GCA_036006925.1 Gaiellaceae bacterium | reverse complement strand
CGGTGCGTTCGTCCCCTCGTCGCCGGCTGCGATGCCGGCGACGTGCGTGCCGTGTGGCTCCGTCGGATCGAAGGCCTGGTTGCTCAGCCTGTCGCGCACCGGGCCCGGGAAGACCCGGGCGACGATCACCTTGGCCGTCGTGTGCCGCTTGTCGCCTTTCGGAAAGCCGGGCGGGTACGAGAAGCCTGCCGGCGCGAGGAACGGGTTCGACGTGTCGACGCCGGTGTCGACGATGCCGATCTTCATCCCCTGGCCCTTGTCGCCCGTCGCCGCCTGCAGATCGGTGGCATGGATGACCGACGGGCCGCGGTCCATCGTGCGCGTGTACGTGAAACTCGGATAGACACGGTTCACTGCGGGCAGCCCCATCAGCCGTGCGAGCGAGGCAGCGGGAAGCTCGACTGCGAATCCGTCGAGCAGGATCCCGAAATGCTCCTGGATCCGTGCCTGTGGGATCGCCGTGCGCACCTGAGCCGCAGCGGCAGCCTGGAGTGTTTCGAGGTGCGCGAGGTACGAGCGCGAGGCTCGGGTGCGAACGTCGAGACGTGTCGCCGCGAGCGTGCCCCCGACGGCACGCTCCGTCCCGAACGATGCGAGCGGCGGCGCGGCGAGGCGCACGATCACCCGGGTCAGCCCGCGGCGATGGGCCGGCGGGATGGTGATCGTCCCGGCGCGTACGCGCGGCGAGGAGCTCTCGCGCGTTTCGCGGCGGATCGGCGTCAACGCCGCCGAAGCAGACGTCGCTGCCACCAGCCCGACCGCGACCAAGAGGACGAGTGGGCGGCGCAAGACACCGCACAGTACCCGAGCTGGTTAGAGTCGCTGGCGATGTTTGCGGGAAAGAACGCACTCGTTCTCGGTGTCGCCAACAAGCGCTCGATCGCCTGGGCGATCGCGAAGCGGCTGGCCGACGACGGCGCCAACCTGGCGTTCACCTTCCAGGGCGAGCGCATCGAGAAGAACGTCCGCGAGCTTGCCGAGACGGTCGGGAGCCCGCTCGTCACCGAGCTCGACGTGCGCGACGACGCAGCGATCGAGCGCGTCTTCGGCGAGGTCGGCGCAGCGTTCGGCGGGAAGCTCGACATCCTCGTGCACTCCGTAGCCTTCGCGGCGGCCGAGGATCTCGAGGGCCGCTTCACCGACACGCCGCGCGACCGCTTCTGGATGGCCGTCGACGTCAGCGCCTACTCGCTGATCGCGACGGCTCGCGCGGCCGAGCCGCTGATGGAGGCTGCAGGCGGCGGCTCGATCGTGACGATGACGTATCTCGGTGGTGAGCGAGCGGTTCCGCACTACAACGTGATGGGGGTCGCGAAGGCCACGCTCGACTCGTCGGTCAAGTATCTGGCCTGGGATCTCGGTGAGAAGAACATCCGGGTCAACGCCGTCTCGGCCGGTCCGGTGCGAACGCTCGCTGCGCGATCGATCGCGGGGTTCCCGACCATGGAGTCGATCGTCGAGGAGCGCTCGCCGCTCCACCGGCACGTCGATGCGGCGGACGTCGCCGAGGCCGCGGCCTACCTGCTCGGGGAGACCGCGAAGAACGTCACCGGGACGACGCTCTACGTCGACTCCGGGTACCACGCGATGGGCATGTAGGCCGTCGCGGTCGCGTACGCGCGGAGGTCAACCGGCTCCTCGCTTCCTCACCCTCAGCGCCCCCTCAGCGTTGCCTCAGTGTCGCGGCGCAGCCTTGTAGCTCGGTTGGTCTCGTCGGGGTGAAAGAAGGAGTCGAGGATGAACGTGATCCGTTTCGTGGCAGCGCTGCTTGTGGTATCAGGCCTCGGCGCGCTGGCGGTCGGTACAGCGGGGGCCGTGCCGAAGCCGCAGCCGAGGTTCTGGTCCGTGGCTCGCTGTGAGCGGGTGGTGCTGGAGGGCCGCCCTCTGATTCGCCAGGTGAGCTGTGTCGCGGGCGGCGGGCCGGCGGACTGCCGCTGGGCGACGGGTCGTCGTGCGCGCCTCTACTCCCAGTTCACGGTGTTCACGCGGAATCGCCAACGGTATGTCGTCGGTGCCGGCCTCGAGCCTGGTGTCGTCCGGTCGTTCACACTCGCGACGCGCGCACGCCCTGGCTTCGTCCGGATGGTGCATCACTTTGGCGACGAGTACGCCGGCTGGCCGGCCGACTTCTTCATGCGCCACGCGAGGCTGGTTGCAACCCATGTAGCTCCGGCTCGCTTTCGCTCGACCGTCGCTCCGATCGCCACCCAGCTGAGGCAACGGGAGAAGACCATCAACTGCACGGGTAGGTAGTAGCCGGAATCACGGGGCAACGTCCTCCGACCCGAGCGTCCACGTGAAGCGTGTCATCGTCTCGCTCGGCGCGACTCCCCCGGGCCGGAGGCCACGGCGCACGAAGAGGGTCGGCACCTCGGCCTGCATTGCGACGGCTTGTCGCGTGTGGCCGATGCCTTCGGATCGCCAGCGGTCGGACAGGCCTACGACGAGCAGGCGGGCGTCGCGGGAGGCTGCGAGGACACCCTCTTCGCCGGGCGGGACGAGAACCGGCTCGGTGGCGATTCCGACAACCTGCTGCACGAGTAGCGAGGCGCGGGCGAGCAGCCGGCTGGCGTCGCGGCGTCCGAGAGCGGGATCCGCTTCGGTTCCGACGAGCCGAAGCGTTGTTCCGAGCGATTGGGCGAGCCAGGCGGCCACCTCGATCGCGGCCCACTCGTGCTCGGCCCCGCCGAACGGCGTCACGACAGCTCCGGCGGCCATGCTTCCAGTCCCTGAGAGCACACCGACGTCGCAGGGTGCGCGTTCGAGGACAGCCGCGAGCTCCCTGTCGGGACGTCCGCTCTCGACGAGCTCCGACGCAGCATCGAGGACGATCAGATCGACTTCGTGCTCTGTGGCGAGCCGCACGATGTCCGCTCCGAGCGCGTCAGTGGTGTAGGCGGCGATGCGCGAGGCGACGCATCGCTGGGCGAGCGCGTCTCGGCGTCCCGAGAGTGCGGCGCTCGCAGCCACGAGCTCAGCGCCGTCCCGCACGAGGCGGGCCAGGATCAGCTCGCGCGCAGGCCGCCGGGCGAGCGGCTCGGCGATCGCAAGGAGGTCGTCCAGCCGCGCCTGGTCGATTGCGACGACCATGATTGCGCGCTGTCGTGGCGGCGCGGGCGTCCCCGCTGAGTTGAGGGCCGGGTCCTGCGTCAGGATCGCCTGCTCGAGCTCCTGCAGAGCCTGGCTCGGCTCGATGCCGAGCTCATCGACGAGCAGCCGCCGAGTCTCGCGATAGACCTCGAGCGCCTCCGCCTGGCGCCCCGAGCCGTAGAGCGCTCGCATGAGGACGGTCCGCAGCCGCTCGCGGAGTGGGTGCTCGCGGACGAGCGTCTGGACTTCTCCGACGAGCTCGGCGTAGCGGCCGAGCGCGAGGTCGGCCTCGAACCGCCGCTCGAGTGCCTCCAGGCGGAGCTCTTCGAGCCGGGGAATCTCGGTGAGCGCAAACGATTGTTCGGCGAGGTCGGCCAGCGCGGGCCCCCGCCAGAGGTCGAGAGCTTCGCGCAGTCGAAGCTCTGCAACCTCGGGCGCCGCCCGCCGCGCCTCCTCGACCAGAGCCTCGAAGCGGAGCAGGTCGAACTCGTCCGGGCCGACCCGGATCACGTAACCGGGGTCGTGCGTGACGATCGCCTCGCGTGGGGCGAGTGCCTTGCGGAGTTGTGAGACGTGGTACTGCAGTGCGTTGGCGGCTGCTTTCGGCGGGTGTGCGCCCCAGAGCTCGTCGATCAGCCGGTCTGCGGAGACGACCTCGTTCGCGCGCGTGAGCAGCAGCGCGAGCAGTGTCCGCTGCCTCATGCCGCCGAGCGGGAGCACGCGGTCGCGCCCCATCACCTCGAGCGGTCCCAGGATGCGGAACTCCACTTTTCTTGCTCCTCCCGCGTCTTGTTGTCGTCTCGGCGCCGACGCTAACACTCGCTTCGTCGCCTCAGCTGAAGCTCAGCGGCGCCTCAGCGCCGGCGTCGAGCATCGTTTGCGGGCCTCCGCGGGGCCGCGTAGGGTCAATCGGGAGGTCGGCTGAAGCCGTGAGCGTTCACACAGAGATCCGGATCGGCTCCGAGTTCGTCGGCTATCGGATCGACGAGCTGATCGGCCGGGGTGGGATGGGCGTCGTCTACCGCGCCTTCGACCTTCGCTTGAAACGGACGGTCGCGCTGAAGCTGATGTCGCCCGAGTTGGTGCTCGATCAGCGCTTTCGCGAGCGCTTCTCGCGCGAGGCGGAGCTGGCCATGTTGCTCGAGCACCCGAACGTGGTGCCGATCCACGACGCAGGCGATATCGACGGGCGGCTCTACCTCGCGATGCGCCTCGTCGAGGGAACGGATCTGAGGGCGCTCCTGCAGGCGGAGGGGGCGCTCGACCCGTCCCGCGCGGTCGCCATCTGTCGTCAGGTGGCGAGCGCTCTCGACGCCGCGCACGCCCAGGGGCTCGTCCATCGGGACGTCAAGCCGTCAAACGTGCTGCTCGACGTCAGCGAGCACAGCTATCTCGCCGACTTCGGGCTGACGCGACGGCTCGACGAGCAGGGCGGCCCCCCTGGGGAGGGCCGCTCGGTAGGCACGCCTGCCTACCTCGCGCCCGAGCAGATCGAAGGCGCGTCGGTTGACGGCCGCACCGATATCTACTCGCTCGGCTGCCTCCTGTACGAGTGTCTGACCGGCGCGACTCCGTTTGCCCGCGGCTCGCGGTTGGCTGTGGCCTGGGCCCATCTCGAGGAGGAGCCGCCACGCGCGAGCGAGCGCCGCCCTCAACTACCCGAGGCGATCGATGCGGTGGTCGGCAAGGCGATGGCCAAGGAGCCCGCTGACCGCTACACGACATGCGCCGCGTTGATCGCCGCGGCCGAGGAGGCGCTCGGGCTCCGGCGACCGCCGGCCCTTCCGCGGAGGCCGACTGTCATCGCAGCCGTTGCGACGCTCGTCGTCCTCGCCGGAGTGTTGGTGACCGCTCTGGTGGTTCGAGGCACCGGCACCGGCGCCGACGGGGCGCCGCCGACCGTCAAGGCAAACACGCTCGTCCATCTCGACCCGGCGACCAACGCGGTCAGTGCGGTCACCAGCGTCGGCCAGAGCCCGGACGCGACCGCCGTCAGCGGGCGCAGCGTCTGGGTGTACAACGCGACCGGTCCGTCGGTCACGGAGATCGACCCCGCAACCGACGCCGTTCGACACACGACGAGACTCGCCGCCGCCGCCGGTCTCCAGGGTGCCTTTTCGGGGCCGGTGCTGGTCGCCGACGCCGCGGGCGTCTGGGTGATCGGCTCCGACGCGCGCGGACGGTCGTATCTCACCCGGGTGTTCTCGGGGCCGCGCGGCACGCGCGACTACCGGCTGCCGGCCCAGCCCCGTGCGGTCGCGGTCGGCTACGGCGCGGTCTGGGTCGTCGTTCAAGGCGCACGCGACAACCAGTTGCTGCACATCGACCCGTTCACCGGAGCGATACGCAGGAGGACGCGTTTTCCCGAGTCGTCGAAGATCGATGGACTTGCCACCGGTCTGGGCAGCGTCTGGCTCGTGGACTCGTCCAGCGCGGTGCTCTACCGGATCAACCCTCGCTCGGGAGTCGTGACAGGGCAGGTCGACCTCGGACAGCGCGCCGCTCGACCCGAGGTCGTGCTCGGCTCGATCTGGGTCGGCTTGGCCGATGCAGGAGGAGGGACGATGGTCGTCGAACCTCGGACGCTTGCCGCCTGGAACCTTGGTTGCTGTCCGCCGGGGAACGGCTACTTCACGGGTGATGGCGGGGGCTCGGTCTGGCAGTACGACACCCCAGGAGGGACCGTCGTGCGGTGGGACGCTCACACCCGTCAGAGCGTTGTCGACATCCCCGTCACGGGTGCGCCGTTCTACGGTGGGCTCTGCTTGACCTCGGTCGCCGCCGGAGCTGGTGGAGTCTGGGTGACAGTCGCCAAAAACGTCGGCTACGGCTGTTGAACGCCGGCTGTCGCGCGCGCGCCTCAGTCCACCCTCAGCCTCGCCTCAGTCCCGGCGCCGATGCTTGCTCCGGATGTTCTGTTGTCTGGCGTGAGGAGGACGAGCAATGAGCAGCAAGCTGATAGCAGTCGCAGTACTGGTGGCAACGGCTGCCATGCTGGCGACCGTCGCGGCGGCCGGACCGGTCGCGGCAAAGCAGCGAGTCGCGATCCAGTTGACGGAGCATTCATCCGTCCTGACCCCGCTGACGGCCGGAGCCATCAAGCCCGACAGCCTCGTCCCCGCGTTCTGTTGCTGGAGTACGCGCCACATCATGCGCGACGGGCAGGCCATCGACGTCGAGAACCCTCAGATGACGCTCACGGGCAAGCGGGGGACGCTTGTCGTCCGCAATCGGATCGAGTGGGTCGATCTCCCAGACGGCTGGGCGGTCATGACCGGAACCTGGAAAGTGATCAGTGGCACGGGCGCCTATGCCGGCCTTTCCGGGGGCGGACGCGGAGCCGCTGTCGCCCCGGCCAACGGTCACGGGAAGTCGCGGTTCGAAGGCTTTCTCACCGCGAAATAGCGGTTTTTGAATCCACCGTGAGTGGCCTGTTTGCGCGGGCCACTCACGTGCCGGCGAGTTGCTGCGGCTTCGCCTCTGCGCCGTCGGCGACGAGCGGCTCGCGGTGCACGGCCTGCTCGTCGTTCACCGCGTAGATCTTGACCGACGTGGTCTTGCCTTTCAGCTGGAGCTCTCCCTGGGGTTCGAGTGCGATCCTGTCGTCGAGGCCGCGCCGCGTGTTCTCGTCGATCAGGATCGGCCGGCCGACGACCTTCGTGTGGGACTCGAGACGAGCCGCGATGTTGACCGTGTCGCCCACGCAGGTGTACGTCGCACGGTGGAGCGTGCCTGTGTAGCCCGCCACGACCGGTCCAGACGCGATCCCGATCCCGATCTGGATGCGCACCTTGCCTCGCGATGCTTGCTCCGCGTCGAAAAGACGGATCAACTCGACCATCTGGCGGGCGGCGAGGACCGCTCGCCGGCGATGGTCGTCGCTGGGTACTGGCGCGCCGAAGATCGCCATCAGCCCATCCCCGATGATCTGGTTCACGATCCCGCCTTCGCCGCCGATCGCGTCCATCATCAGCGTGTAGTAGTCGTTCAGCAGTTCGATCGTCTCCGCCGGCTCGAGCGCTTCCGCGATCGTCGTGAACGAGCGGATGTCACAGAACATCGCGGATGCCTCGAGATGCTTTCCGCCGAGCGAGAACCCCGACGTGAGCAGATCCTCGGCGACTTCGCTCGTGGCGAACTTGCTGAGCAGCTCGCGCTGCTGGTCCCGAAGACGCTTCTTCTCGAGGCTCGCAGTGATGCGCGCGTTCAACAACACCGGATTGATGGGCTTGCTCAGGAAGTCCTCGGCGCCCATCTCGACGCACCGAACGACGCTGTCGAGCTCGTCGAGCGACGACGTCATGATCACCGGGATCTCGCGGAGGTGAAGATCCTCCTTCAATTCCGCGAGCACCTGGTAGCCGTCGAGCTCGGGCATCAAGACGTCGAGCAGCAGCAGGTCGAAGCGCCGTCGGCGCAGCAGGTCGAGCGCCTCGCGGCCGTTCCCGGCGAAGATGACCGTGTGCCCCTGCTGCTCCAAACCGCGTCCGAGGAGGAGCCGATTCACCGCGTTGTCATCAGCGAGCAGGATCGTGCCGGTCGAGGGGGAGGGGTTCATCGCGCGGGTGCCGGACGCAGCGCCGCGAGCGCCTGCTCGAGCGCCCCATACTCGCGCTCGATCCTCTCGACGAGCTCGGCTGTTCTGTCCACTTCGCCGTTCTTCGCCCGCAGCTCCAGGTCCCGGCAGAGCTCCGAGAAGTCCGTGGCACCGAAGGTCTGGCCGTTCGACTTGAGCGTGTGCGCCGTCCGCCGGAGCACCTCCGCCTCGCCTCCCTCCTGCGATGCTCGCAGCGTGGCGAGAAGAGCGGGGGCGTCGCTGAGGAAGGTGTCGACCACCTCCACCAGGAATCCGTCGCCGCCGAGCTCCCTCAGGCTCTGCACTGCGCTCGCGTCGAGGGTCATCCCGTCGCCGTTGGCGTCGCCTGTTCCACTGATCCGACGCGCACGGCCGAGCGCCTGAGCGAGCTCTTCGGGCCGGATGGGTTTGGCGACGTAGTCGTCCATTCCGGCCGCGAAGCACGCCTCGCGGTCCTCGGGCAACGCGTTTGCCGTCATGGCGATGATTCGCGGGCGTTCCTCGGCCGACCAGCGCTCGCAGATCTGGCGCGAGGCGTCGAGACCGTCGAGCTCGGGCATCTGCACGTCCATCAGCACCACGTCGTAGGGCCGCCGTTCGAGTGCGTGCAGAGCCTCGAGACCGTTACCCGCGACGTCGGCGCGATAGCCGAGCTGGTCGAGTAGCCGGAGCGCGACCTTCTGGTTCACGGCGTTGTCCTCGGCCAGGAGGATCCGAAGTGAAGACGTCGCGAGCTTCTCGTCCCCCGGGACGGTCTCAGCGGCTTGCGCCTCGACGTGCGGAGCGAGCGCTTTCAGCAACGCGTTGTAGAGCTGTGACGCCTTCACCGGCTTCGCCAACTGCACTGCGAACGGCCCGGCTGACTGTGCGCCTGGAAGCCGGCCAAGCGATGTCAGCAGCACGAGCGGCAGCTCTCGCTGATCGCGATACCGCCGGATCTCGCCTGCGAGTGCGAGTCCGTCCATCTCCGGCATCATCATGTCGAGCACCGCAAGGTCGAACTTCTCGCCTTGCTCGACGAGGGCGAGCGCTTCGGCTGCGCTGGCGACCGCGACGGGCTCCATGTTCCACGAGCGCGCGTGCCGGGCAACGATTTCACGGTTGGTCGCGTTGTCGTCCACCACGAGTATCCGCTTGCCTGCGAGCTGCGGCAGGGCGCCTTCATCGGCCAGACGCGCCGGAACCTCCGCCGCGTTCACCTCGAGCTCGATGTGGAAGATCGAGCCGTTGTTCACCTCGCTCTCGACCCGAATCGTGCCGCCCATCAGCGCGACGAGTCGCTTCGAGATCGCAAGCCCGAGGCCGGTGCCGCCGTAGCGGCGTGTGGTGGAGGCGTCGACCTGGCTGAACGATTCAAAGAGCGCGTTCATCCGATCCGGCGGGATGCCGATCCCGGTGTCGCGCACCGCGAGTGCGAGACGATAGGAGCTCGCTCCGATGGGCTCTGCGTCCACGTGGACGACGACCTCGCCTTCCTCGGTGAACTTGACCGCATTCGACAACAGGTTGAGCAGCACTTGTCGGAGTCTGCCCGCGTCTCCGACGATTCCCGCCGGAGCGTTCTCGTCGATCAGGCAGCCCAGCTCGATCTGCTTCTCCCAGGCGCGCGGCGCGACGATGTCGAGTGCCCCCTCGACGCATTCCCGCAGGTCGACCGGCTCATGCTCGAGCTCGAGCTTGCCGGCCTCGATCTTCGAATAGTCGAGGATGTCGTCGATCACGTGCAGCAGTGCGTCGCCGCTCGAGCGGACGACCTCGGCGAACTCTCGCTGCTCGCCCGTCAACTCGGTCCCGAGCAGGAGTCCGGTCATGCCGATCACCGCGTTCATCGGCGTCCTGATCTCGTGGCTCATCGTGGCGAGGAAGGCGCTCTTCGCCTGGGTGGCGGCTTCCGCCTCGTCGCGGGCGCGTTGCAACTCCGTGATGTCGTGGTAGACCCCGAGGAAGCCGACCCGTGCCGCGTCGACGGTCAACGGGACGAGCATCAGCTCGACGTCGACCGCCGTCCCGTCCTTTCGCCGCCGTTTCGTGATCCGATGAGCTCGTCCGTCCGCCAGGGCCTCGCGCGTGATGTCCCGCCCCTCGTCATGGACGCCGTCGCCGAAGACGAGGTCGTCGACCTGTCGGCCGACCGCCTCTTCCGCCGAATGTCCGAACAGCTCGGCCGCCGCCGGGTTCCAACCGGTCACCAGCTCCTCGGCGTCCATGACGACGACCGCGACCGGGCTGATTTCGACGAGCGACTCGAAGTGCTCGCGCTGCCGTTCGACCTCCGCGAACAGACGCGCGTTCTGGATTGCGACGCCGACGTTCGACGCGATCGTGGCCAGCAGCCGGGCATCGGGCTCGGCGAAACGTCCCTCCTCGCGGATGCTCTGGACGCTGATCGCGCCGATTGCCTTGTCACCGGCGAGGATCGGCACGCCGAGATACGACATCGACGGTGTTCCGACGCTGCCCTTACCCTCATACTCCTCCTGCCGATTGAGCAGGAGGGGCTGGCGGGCGTCGAGGATCTGGGTCGTTAGTCCCTCCCCGTACTTGAGCGGCGGCTCGGGTCGTCGCTCGCCCGTTTCGTAGTAGTAGACGAAGTCGATCTGTCCGGCAGCCTCGTCGTGCAGCGCCACGTACGCGATGTCGGCCTCGAACGTCTCACGGACGCGCTCGCCGACGAGCTCGATCAGGGCGTCGAGCTCGAGCCTCGTCGCGAGCGCCTGGCCGACGCTGTTGACGGTGGCCAGCTCGGCCACGCGCTGCCGCGTCTCGTGGACGAGACGCGCGTTGTCGAGCGCAACGCTGAGGCTGCCGGCCAGCGTCGTGAGGAGCCGCTGGTCGTCCTCGCCGAAGGCGTGCGTGCGGTCGACGTTCTGGAGCGAGATGACTCCCGTCGCACGTCCGCCGACGACGAGCGGGACGAAGAGCGCGGACTTCACCGGCTCGCCGCTCAGCACATACGGGTTGCCGTAGTGTTCTGCCACTTCCGGCGTGCTTTCCTCGAGCATCAGCGCCTCTCGCGTCTCCATCACGTGCCTGCGGAAGCCGATCAACGGAATCGGTTGCTCTTCGAGGCGCTCACCGCGCTCGATCACATAGGGGAAGTTGAGAAGCCCGCTCACCTCGTCGTAGATCGAGATGCTCACGACCTGGGCGTCGAAGACTTCCTGCAGCCTGTCGCCGACGAGGGTGTAGATCGACTGCGGATCAAGCTCGCCCGCGATCGCCCCCTGAACGCTGTTGATCAGCGCGAGCTCGGCGTTTCGCTGCCGCGTCTCGTGCACGAGCCGTGCGTTCTCGAGCGCCACGCTGAGGCTGCCGGCGAGCGTCGTCAGCAGGCGGACGTCGTTCTCCGAGAAGGCGTCCGTATTGTCGAGGTTCTGCAGCGAGATCCGGCCGCGGACTCCGTCCCCGGAGACGAGCGGAGCGTTCAGGATCGAGAGCGCCGGCTCGCCGACGACCACGCGGATCAGCTCGCCACTTGCCGTCTGCCAGGCCGGCACGTCGTTGATCAGAACGGGCGCGTTGGTCTCGAGCAGCGCCCGATTCGTCGGTGAGTACAACGGAGAGGGCTCGTCCGGGAAGCGGACGCCCCGCTCGATGGCGTAGGGGAAGTGGATGAGCCCGGCCTCGAAGTCGAATATCCCGATGTCGACGACCTGGGCGTCGAAGATCTCCTGGATCTTGTCGCCGACGACGTCATAGATCGCCTGCAGCTCAAGCTCGCCGGCCAGCGCCTCCTGGACGCTGTTGATCAGCGCCAGCTCGGCGTTTCGCTGCCGCGTCTCGTGCACGAGCCGCGCGTTCTCGAGCGCGACGCTGAGGCTCCTCGCCAGGGTCTCGAGGAGCTGCTGGTCGGAGTCGGTGAAGGCGTGCTCGCGGTCGAGGTTCTGGAGCGAAGCGACGCCCGTGGCTCGTCCGCCGACGACCAGCGGGACGAAGAGCGCGGACTTCACCGGCTCGCCGCTCAGCACATACGGGTTGCCGTAGCGGTGTGAGGCGGCCGCAGCGTCGTTGTTGATCAGGAGCGGCTCTCGCGTTTCAATGACGTGCTTGCGGAAGCCGATCAGCTCGAGCGGCTCATCCGGATACCGGACGCCGCGCTCGATCGTGTACGGGAAGTGCAGGAGACCGGACGCCTCGTCGTAGATGCCGATGTCGACGACCTGCGCGTCGAAGACCTCCTGGAGCTTGTC
>DASYPH010000040.1:0-2232 GCA_036006925.1 Gaiellaceae bacterium | reverse complement strand
GCGAGCTTGAGGCCGAGCGAGCCGAGCTCCTGCACTGCGAGGATCAGCGCCGAGGTCGCGCAGACCTTCCCCACCTCCTCGATCGCGATCAACGAGAGCAGCGTGCCGGTGCCAAGCCCGCCGTGCTCCTCGGCGAAGAAGAGCCCAAAGATGTCGTTCTCGCGGAACAGCTCGACGACGTCCCACGGGAACTCGTGGGAGGCGTCGATCTCGGCCGCGCGCGGCGCGATCCGCTCGCGTGCGAGCTGCCGGACGAGGTCGCGCAGCTCCCGCTGCTCGCCGTTCAGGACGTCCCAGGGCATCGCGGCGATCGTACGGGATCGGCTCGGGGGGTTGACTCCGCTCATGCCGCCGTCGTAGGGTCGCTTCATGTCTCTGAACCGAGATTTCAGATGACTGAAGCGGTTCTTGCGGCGGAGGAAGAGAGCCGGCTGGAGCTCGGCGAGCGGTTGCGCGCGATCCGGCAGCTGCGGCGGCTGACACTGCGGGAGGTGGCCGAAGCCGCCGGAGTCAGCGAGAGCTTCGTCAGCCAGCTGGAGCGTGGCCGCTCGAGCGCAAGCGTCGCCACGCTGCAGCGGCTTGCGGCGGCCGTGGGAATAGAGATCTCCGACCTCTTCGCGGGCGAGCCGCACTCCGGGCCGCACGTTCTCCACCGGCAGGAGCGACAGCTGCTCGAGTGGGGACACCTCGGCCGCAAGGCGCTGCTCACGCCGAAGCCGTTCCACTCGCTCGAGGTCGTGGCAGCGGCCTTCGATCCCGGCGGCTCGACGGGGGACGAGCCGTACACGCACGGCGACTCCGAGGAGCTCCTACTGGTCATCGCCGGTCGCGTCCACCTGCAGCTCGGCAGCGAGCTGCTCGACCTCTGGACCGGCGACAGCGTCAACTATCGAAGCTCGACGCCACACCGCGTGAGCAATCCGGGCGACTACACCGCCGAGGTTCTGTTCGTCATCAGTCCGCCCAGCTACTAAGGCCAACGCTCCAAAGGAGGCGTCAATGGAAGTGGAGGGTGAACCGTTCGACCGCCGGCTCTCGCGAGCCGACATGCTGCGCCTTGCGGCGCTCGCAGCAGGAGCAGGAGTCGTGGCCGGCCCGGCTGCGGCAGCCGACGCGGCGGTCGCGCGGCTGACGCAGGAGTCCGGCCGGCTGCAGGTGATGGACTGGGCGGGATACGGCAACGACGGCGGCCAGTCGATGTTCGCGGCCTACGTCCACAAGTATCCGCACAACAAGCCGCAGTTCGCATCGCCCATGACGAACGAGACGAACGCGTACGGCCGGATCCGGGCGGGCGCCCACCCCGACCTCTTCCGGCCCTACGTCGGCTGGGTGAAGTTCTTCGCCCAGAGCGGCCTCGTCCAGCCGTGGGACCCAAAGCTGATCTCGAACTTCAAGCACCTCAACCCGTTCATGGTCAAGGCGGGCCAGTACCAGGGGAAGCAGTACGGCATCCCTGACGACTGGGGCTTCGACGCGATCCTCTACCGCAAAGACAAGGTGCACCCGAAGGCGCGCTCGTGGGGGCTCCTCTTCGACGAGCGCTACAAGGGCAAGATCGCGTGGTTCGACGACCTCGAGATGATCACGATGGCCGGGCTCTACCTCAAGGCGAAGAACCCGTGGAACCAGACCCGGGCCGAGCTCGACCGCTCGGTCAACTTCCTGAAGAAGAAGAAGCATCTTGCCCGCATGAACTGGTCGTCCGAGACCGACCTCTGGCAGTCGTTCGGCTCGGGAGAGATCTGGATCGCCTACGCGTGGCCGAACGACTGGGTGCAGATGAAGAAGAAGTTCCCCGTCGTGTACATGCACCCGAAGGAGAAGCCGATCGCCTGGGTCGGCATGTTCATGCTTCTCAAGGGGACGCCGCGCCCCCACCTCGCGCACGCGTACGTCGACGCGTGGAGCTCGAAGCGCTCGGGCCAGTGGCTCGAGGACAACTACGGCTACGGGCACGCGAACATCGAGGCGCGGCCCCAGTCGAGCGCACTCCTCAAGGCGCTGCAGTTGACGAACCCGAAGGCGGTGACGCTGCCGAACGCGTACCTCGACCGCAACATCCCGAACCGCGCGACGTATGCCCACCTGTGGGAGCAGGTGAAGGCGGCCTGACGGTCGAAGCCGCGACTTCGGAACCGGCGGTGGCCCCTCGGCGCCGCCGCCGGCTCCGCCTCACAACCCCTGCGCTGCTCGGGCTGCCGGTCGCCTGGCTGGCGGTCTTCTTCCTCG
>DASYPH010000039.1:0-8841 GCA_036006925.1 Gaiellaceae bacterium | reverse complement strand
GTGTGAACGGCCGCGCCGTGCGCATCGACGGGCGATCGGCTACCGCCTGCGGCAGCGGCTGTTACCGGGGAGCCGCCGGCGTCGGCCCGGTGACCGTCGACGTGGGCTCGCAGACCGTGACCTTCACGGTGCCGATCCGCGCGCCCGACGGCACAGCGCTCTTGCGCCAGGTGACGCGCTCCTTCCGCAACTCGCGGACGGTGGTCTTCGACGAGCATCTCTCGTCGTCGGCGACGGGGGGAATCGACACGCGCTTTACGCTCGTCGCCCCGAACCGGCTCGCGTACCACACGAAAGGCGGTGGCTCGGCGATCGTGATCGGCGGACGGCGCTGGGACCGGAGCGGCCCGGGGAAGCCGTTCGTGGAGTCGCCACAGACACCGCTCGACGTGCTGCAGCCCTACTGGACGACCGTGTCGAACGTCCACGAGGTGAGCCCCGGTCTGCTCACGTTTCTCGACCGAAGCGTGCCGGCGTGGTTCCGAATGCGGGTCGGCGGTCGGCTACCGCGCGTCGTCCACATGGCCGCGGCCGCGCACTTCATGACCGAGCGCTACGTCGGGTTCGACGACCCCGTCGTCGTCTCCCCACCCTCCCGGTAGCGCTGCGCCTGCTCGCCGAGGAGCTCCAGGAAGCACGGCGCATCCTCGAAGGCGACGAGTCCCCCAGGTGCGTCGCGCCGGCTCGGTCGCCGTGGTGAACGGCGAACGGCCGCCACCGCCCCGGCTGCGCCCACGAGCCCGCCGATCGCGAACGAGCGAATCCTCCTTCCGCGCGACGTGCCGTCCATGCGACGATCGTACTCGTGCGGCTGACCACGCTCGGCGATCTGCTGCTCGACGTGATCGTCGAGCTCGCGCATCCGCTCGTCCCGGGTGACGACCAGATGGCGACGACCCGGACCGGAGCCGGCGGGCAGGCCGCGAACGTCGCCGCCTGGGCCTGCGAGCTCGGCGCCGAGGCTCGCTTCGTCGGCAAACGCGGCAGCGACGCGGCGGGGGAGCTGGTGACGCGGGAGCTCGCCGAGCGAGGCGTCGAGGTCGTCGGGCCGGTCGGCGGGCGCACCGGCGTCGTCGTCTCGATCGCGTCGGACGGCGACCGCACGATGGCGTCCGACCGCGGCGCAGCCGTCGATCTGGCGCCAGACGAGCTCGAGGGCGCGTGGTTCGATTGCGACGTGCTGCACATCTCCGGCTACTCACTCCTGCGCCCACCACTCGCGGACACAGCGGCGACGGCGGCGCTCCTCGCGCGCTCGCGCGGCGCGCAGGTCTCGGTCGACGTCTCGACCTGGACCCTCGTCGACGACGAGTTCCGAACGAGGTTGCGTGAGCTCGGAGCCGACGTCGTCTTCGCAACCGAGCGGGAGCGCGAGGTCGTTGGAGCGGTCGAGACGCGCTGGGTGCTGAAGCGGGGCGCACGCGGCCTGTCGGTCGACGGACGCGATCATCCCGCCGACGCAGCGACGGTCGTCGACACGACAGGCGCCGGCGACGCGCTGGCAGCCGGGTTTCTCGTCGGCGGCGCCGAGCTCGGGCTGGCGGCCGCCGCACGCTGCTGTGCCCGACTCGGGGCGATGCCGTGATTCGGTTCGCCGACGAGGTGGCGACTGCGCTCCACGAAGGCCACGGTGTGGTGGCGCTCGAGACGACACTCGTCGCCCACGGCTTTCCACCGGGGGAAGGCGTCGAGGTCGGGCTTGCCTCCGAGAGCGCTGTGCGGGAGGCGGGCGTCGTGCCCGCGACGGTCGGCGTGCTCGACGGGGAGCTCGTGATCGGGCTCACGCAGACGGAGCTCGGCCGGTTCGACGCGACCGCACGGAAGCTCGGCCCACGCGACCTCGCACCAGCGGTCGTGCAGGGCGTCGTCGGGGCGACGACGGTCGGTGGAACGCTCGCTGCGTGCAGGGCCGCCCAGATCAGGTTCATGGCGACGGGCGGGCTCGGCGGCGTGCACCGCGGCTGGCCGACCCCCCCGGACGTGTCGGCCGACCTGCGCGCACTCTCCGAGGCGCAGGTGCTGGTCGTCTCCTCCGGGGTCAAGTCGCTGCTCGACGTGCCGGCGACCTCCGAGCTGCTCGAGACGCTCGGCGTGCCAGTGCTCGGCTGGCGCACCGACACCCTCCCGCTCTTCTACTCGGCCCACGGAGGTCCCCGCGTCTCCGCACGCGTCGAATCGGCCGAGGAAGCCGCGGGTGTGGCGGCCGCCCACTGGCGGCTCGACGGCGGCGGGCTGCTCCTCGGCCGCCCGCCGGACGAGAGCCTCGACGACGTGGAGCCCCTGATCGAACAAGCCCTCGCCGAAGCCGCCGCACACGAGGTTCACGGCCAGGCGGTGACGCCGTTCGTCCTCTCCTATCTCCACCGGGAGAGCGACGGCCGCACGCTCCGGGCGAACCGCGATTTGATCGTCGGAAATGCGCGCCTCGCCGGTCGGATCGCGGCCGTTGTAACACGGCTCAACGTCTAGTAGTTTCGCGCGAAACCTCTCGGGAAGGAGCTGCGGCATGAGAGCAGGCGCAAGGTCGGTGATGAAGTGGTTCGCGGGTTTGTACGTGATCCTGATCATCGTGCAGGTGTTCCTGGCTGGTGAAGGCATCTTCGGCCTCAACAACATCAAGAACGCCGACGATTGCGACAAGTCGGGCGCGCAGTGCATCGCCAACTCCAAGACGCTCGACCCCCATCGCGCACTCGGGTTCTTTCTGACGCTTCCCGGGGCGCTGCTGTTCCTGATCGTCGCGCTGCTCGCCTGGCACGGGAACAAGCGCATCCGAACCGTCTCGATCCTGCTCCCGATCCTCCTGTTCATTCAGATGATCCTGCCGGGCCTCGGCCGCTGGGTGGCGGCGTTGCATCCGGTGAATGCGATCCTCGTCCTGGGCCTGTTCGCCTGGCTCTTCGTGCAGCTGCGGCGCGAGACGCCGGCCGAACCGGCTGCGACTTCAGGAGCTGCGCTCGCCTGACGTCGAGCTACGCGATGTAGCGCCCGGCCTCTGGCTCTGGCGGCACGAGTACCCGGACTGGCGGTCGGCGGCCGGCTGGGAGCCGCAGGTCACCTCGACGTGCGTCGAGTCGGGCGGCGAGGTCGTGCTGCTCGATCCGCTCGCGCCGCCGGACGACGCCGCCGAGGTCTGGGCGCGTCTCGATGCGCACCCACCGACCGCCGTCGTGATCCTGAAGCCGGACCACGTGCGGGACGTCGACCTGTTCGTCAGACGGTACGGCGCGCGCGCATACGGGCCCTGGCTGTTCTGGCGCAGCAACATCCCCGAGAGCGAGCTCGAGCCGATCGAGCCAGGCAGCCGCCTCCCGGGAGGGCTGCTCGCCCTGTACGACGGCCGCGGACGCAACGAGACGCCGGTCTGGCTGCCGGAGCAGCGAACACTCGTGTTCGCCGACGGGATGACTGCGCAGGGCAGTGGCGAGCTTCGCATCTGGGCCACGTCGTTCCTCGAGGAACGAGCGCGGCCGGCGCTACGGGCGCTGCTCGAGCTTCCGTTCGAACGGGTGATCGTGTCGCATGGCGAACCGGTGCACGACCGCGCGGCGTTCGAGCGGGCGCTCGAACTGCCACCGTGGAACGAGCCTTAGGCCAAGCCCTCCTAGAGCGACCAGCGCCCGTTCTCCTGCACGAGCCGGCCGTCGGCGTAGATCTGGCCCTCCGGCCGCAAGTCCTTGACGATGTCCCAGTGGATGGCGCTTTCGTTCTTGCCACCCGTCGAGGTGTACGAGTTTCCGACCGCGAGATGGACCGTGCCGTCGATCTTCTCGTCGAACGCGACACTCTTCATGAAGCGCTGAATGCCCGGGTTGCAACCGATGCCGAGCTCACCCAGCCGGCGCGAGCCGTCGTCGGTGTCGAGCGTCTGAATCAGAAACGCCTCACCCTCGCGCGCCGACGCGTCCACGATCTGCCCGCCTTCGAACACGAAACGTGCTCCCGCGACCTCGTTGCCGAAGTACACGGCGGGAAACTCGTCGAAGGAGATGACGCCTTCCGCGGAGTCCTCGACCGGCGAGTAGAAGACCTCGCCGCCCGGCATGTTGATGTGCCCATCGTCGACGGCGCCGGTCCGGCCGGCGAGCGACAAGGTGAGGTCGGTGGCGGCGCCGACGATCCGAACAGTGTCCGCGTCGTCGAAGACGTCGGCGATCGTGCGCATTCGGCGGGCCTCGGCGTCCCAGTCGAGCAGCACGGCATCGAAGATGAACTGCTCGAGCTCGGCGAACGTCATGCCGGCTTCATCCGCCGTGGCCGCTGTCGGATACTCGGCGATCACCCACGGGATCGACATCGACATCGTCCGCTCGCGCAACGGAGCGGTCATCTGCTGGGAAGCCGCCTGCCGCTCCTCGGAGAGATCAAACCCGTCGTTCGCGTTCTCGGGCGCCCAGATCGAGATCAGGGCGTCGATCTCGCGCCAGATTCGCTCCTGGAGCGGCGCCGTCTTGCGGAGGACCTCGAGGGGCGCCTCGCGCGCGAAGGGGCCGGAGATCAACTCGAACGACAGGTGCAGCAGCGGGTACGCGCCGATCCGTGCGATCTGCTCGGTGACCGCCTCGATCAGCGGCCGGGCGAGCGGCGTCGCCCGGATCGCCACCTGCCACCCCGGCTGCACGCCGACGGACCGCTCGACGAGCAGCCGGGCGTACTCGTCTACGCGAGGATCACGCAAGCCGTTGATTCGTAGCCGCAGAGTGCCGCAGTGACAACTGTCCTTTCGGACTAATTCGAGCCTTTCGGACTAATTCGAGCTAGTCGAGCTATTCGAGCTATTCGAGAGTTTGCAGGAAGTCCTCGACGTCGAGCGCCGGCAGCGTCTCGATCTTCGTCGAGCCGCGCGCCGCAAGTGCGATCGAGACCTTCGCGATGGTCGCGATGTCGGGCGCCTCGACCACGTTGACGAAGTCGAACTCGCCGAGCGTGGCCCACTGGTGCAAGACCGTGCAGCCGAGCTCCTCGACGTCCTTGTTGACTGCGCGCAGGCGCTCAGGGTTCGATTTGAGGGTCTGGACGCCTTGCTGGGTCAGCGTCGACAGCAGGATGAAGATCGGCATCGGCTCGGCTCCTTCGATCGGGTCGGCGGGAGCCTATCCTGGCTGCCTGATCGACATACAGCAGGGCGCCGCAGAGATAGAGCATGGGCGTGAGCACGACGTCGGCAAGACCGTGTGCGACGCGCTGGCCGCTCTCCCCTTGCGATCGCAGCAGCGCGATCAGGGTCAACTCCGCGACGCCGACGACGATCACGGCCGCGGCAAGTGAGCCGAGTGCGTGCACGTAGTCAGCCACCGCGAGCCGACGCCCGCGCTCGAGCGCAGCGCGGAACGGGAGATGCTCGACCAGCGAGGCCGGGACGGCAAGCCCGAACAGCGCGAGCCACGCGACTGCGGGCAACACGATCAACCTCACCAGGAACGGCACGGGCGCGAAGATCAGGATTGCGAGGAAGTAGCCGCGCACGGTCGGCGGCGTGCCGTGCACGAGCTGGCACGCCCTGAGGAACGATGCCGCGACCAGCGGTGTGAATGCAAGCAACACGATGGTCTGAACGTTCGCGGAGTGGCCGAGCGAGACTTGGGTCGAGAGCGCGATCGGGACTCCGAGCGGCAGTGCGCGCCAGAAGTTGTCGCCGTAGGCGCGGATCGTCTCCGCGATCAGTTGCCCGACCGTGCGCTCGGCAGGCGGTAGCGCCTTGGGCAGCTCAGGCATGAAGCACCTCGAGCAGGACGGGCACGATCTCGGCTAGCAACGTGAAGCCTTCGTCGAAGTGCCAGTTCGCGCGATCCGGCTCGTCGATCTCGTTGACGACGACACGCACCTCGACGGCAGGAATCGCGGCGAGCTCGCAGGCGCGCAGCACGGCGAATCCTTCCATCGCCTCGACCTCGTGCCCCACCGAGCCACCAACGCGGGCCGTCGTCGCGATCGCGCACACGCGGGCCGATGGCAGAGCGGCGCGCGCAGCAGCCAGGAACCTCGCGTCCGGACGCGCGCTCGAGGGCACGAACGTGCGCAACTCGGCGTCCGAGTAGATGGCCTCGTCGCCGATCACAGCCTCGACCGTGGTGAAGCCGCGTGCGCCGGCGAGACCGACGTGCAACACCGCGTCGGGGCGCCGCGTCTCGAGCGCGCGAGCGGTCGCCGCCGCGGCCTCGACCGGCCCGACGCCGCAGACGATCGGGGCTGCGCCCTCGACGTAGTCGAGCTCTCGCTCGGTCGCCGCGATGACGAGGATCACCGCGGCACCGTATCGCTCTAGGATCAGGTCATGGCTTATCGCATCGCCGACATCGACGAGCTGACCTGGGACGAGCGCCCGCCGAAGGAAGGTGAGGGCACGCGCCTCGCCGCGGACATCACGACGCAGGCCGGCCTGCAGCAGTCACGCGCGCGGGTCTGGCGGTACCCGCCGCACACAACCGGGCGACGCCACCAGGATCACGCCCAGGAGGAGGTGTTCGTCGTCATCTCGGGCACCTTGACGATGCTGCTCGGTGACGAACCGGAGCGCGTCGACCTCGGCCCGGGCAGCGTCGTGGCCGTGGATCCGATGACGCCGCTGCAGATGCGGAACGAGACCGACGAGGAACTGGTCTGCTTCGTTTACGGCGCGCCGCCCCGGCACGAGGGCGCCGACTTCCTGGACGACGTCGCGCTCCCGCCGCGGCGCTGAACTCTCGAACCTCGTTCGAACGAGGTTCGAACGAGGTTCACGCGGTTGCGGCCGCGGAGACGCTGCGCTCGAAGGCCAGCTCTCCGTCGCGCACGTCGACGTGGATCGTGTCGCCGGCGGTGAAGTCCGCTTCGAGCAGGCTCAGGGCCAGCGGATTCTCGAGCAGCCGCTGGATCGCACGCTTCAACGGCCTCGCGCCGTAGGCGGGGTCCCACCCGGCCTCGGCGATCACTGCCTTCGCCTCGTCGGCCAGATCCAGGGCCAGACCGCGGTCCGACAGCCGCTCACGCAGGCGTCCGAGCTGCTGTTCGACGATCCCGCCGATCTGCTCGCGCGAGAGGGAATGGAACTGCACGATCTCGTCGACGCGGTTCAAGAACTCGGGCCGGAAGAAATCGCGGAGGGCGTCGGGCGTGCGGATGTTCGACGTCATGATCAGCACTGTGTTGCGGAAGTCGACCGTGCGCCCCTGGCCGTCGGTCAGCCGACCGTCGTCGAGTACCTGCAACAAGACGTCGAAGACCTCGTTGTGCGCCTTCTCAATCTCGTCCAGGAGGACGACCGAGTACGGCCGCCGCCGGACGGCTTCCGTCAGCTGGCCGCCTTCGTCGTAGCCGACGTAGCCGGGCGGCGCGCCGACGAGCCGTGAGACGGTATGCCTCTCCTGGTATTCGCTCATGTCGATCCGCACCATCGCGTGGTCGTCGTCGAACATGAACTCTGCGAGCGCGCGCGCCAGCTCGGTCTTCCCGACTCCGGTCGGGCCGAGGAAGACGAACGAGCCGATCGGCCGGTTCGGGTCCTGCAGGCCGGTGCGTGAGCGCCGCAGCGCGTTCGCGACCGCCGAGACCGCCTCGTCCTGACCGATCACGCGCCGGTGCAGCCGCTCCTCCATGTGGATCAGCTTCTCCGTCTCGCCCTCGAGCAGCCGGTCGACCGGGATACCCGTCCAGCGCGCGACCGTCATCGCGATGTCGTCCTCGTCGACCTCTTCCTTGACGAGCGCATGCTCCTGCGGACGATCCGCGAGCACGCGCTCGAGCGCCGGAATCTCGCCGTAGCGGATCTCCGCGACGCGCTGCAGATTGCCCTCCCGCTCGGCCCGCTCGGCCTCCATTCGCAGTTCGTCGATGCGACGTGTCGCCTCCTTGACCCGTTCGAGCGCTTCCTTCTCCCTCGCCCACCGGGCAGCAAGCCCGTCACGGCGTTCCTTCGTCTCGGCGAGCTCCTTCTCCAGCGACTCGCGATCGTCCGGCTCCGCCGCGAGCTCGATCTCGAGCTGGATGACGCGACGGTTGGCCTCGTCGAGCTCGAGCGGGCTGGAGTCGATCTCCATCCGCAGCCGCGACGCCGCCTCGTCGACGAGGTCGATCGCCTTGTCGGGCAGGAAGCGGTCGGCGATGTAGCGATGGCTCAACACGGCAGCGGCGACGAGTGCCGCGTCGCGGATCCGCACACCGTGGTGTGCTTCGTAGCGCTCCTTCAGGCCACGCAGGATCGCGATCGTGTCCGGGACGGTGGGCTCGCCGATGTAGACGGGCGCGAAGCGCCGTTCGAGGGCGGCGTCCTTCTCGATGTACTTGCGGTACTCGTCGAGCGTCGTCGCGCCGATGCACCGCAGCTCACCGCGGGCAAGCAGCGGCTTCAACAGGTTCGCGGCGTCGACGGCTCCTTCCGCCGCGCCGGCGCCGACAATCGTGTGCAGCTCGTCGATGAACAGGATGATCCGCCCGTCCGAGTTCTTGATCTCGGCGAGGACCGCCTTGAGCCGCTCCTCGAACTCGCCCCGGTACTTGGCGCCCGCCAGCAGCGACCCGAGGTCGAGCGACCAGACGCGACGGTCCTTCAAGCCCTCGGGCACGTCGCGCGCGACGATCCGCTGCGCGAGCCCTTCGGCGATCGCCGTCTTGCCGACACCGGGTTCACCGATCAAGACGGGATTGTTCTTCGTGCGGCGGCTGAGGATCTGGATCACGCGCCTGATCTCCTCGTCGCGGCCGATCACCGGATCGAGCTTCCCCGCCTCGGCCGCCTCCGTCAGGTCGCGGCCGAACTTCTCGAGCGCCTGGTAGCTCCCCTCCGGATCCTGCGACGTGACGCGCTGGCCGCCGCGGATCTTCTTGATCCAGGCCAGGACCTCCTCCCGCGCCGCGGGCTCGAGG
>DASYPH010000038.1:0-3602 GCA_036006925.1 Gaiellaceae bacterium | reverse complement strand
TGAGTACTTCTGAATCCATAAGCGTCTCGTAGGCCGACGCGAGGGAGACTCCGACGGTGTACTCGTTCGCCGCGAGCACAGGTGGAACGAGAAGCGAGACTTCCCAGATCCCGGTTCCCGCAGCCGGTGCGAACCCACCGGCACTGTCAGACCAGTTCTCCTCGAGCACGCGTACGCCGTTGCTCGTCAACAGCCGGATGCCGACGTCGACAGCGCCGACGTTCTCGCGAACGACGAAGCGGACCTGCACCCCGAACGGCCGGTCTCGAACCGGAGCATCGACCTGATTGCCGGCCTCATCCGTCAACCCGACGGACAGCAGCTGTACCTCCTTCTCCCTGTCCACTGGAAACTCCACCTGTGCGGTCTCGGTGCCTCTGGCCGCGAGGTAGAGCTCGATGCTTCGCGCTGACGACCCGTCATGTTTGATCGTCCCGCCTTCGAGCCAGATCGCCCGCGGGCACATCTGGGCGATTGCTCCCAGGTCATGGCTGACGAACAACACCGTCCGCCCCTCGTGTGCGAACTGCGACATCTTGCCTATGCATCGCTTCTGGAACTCCGCATCGCCCACGGCGAGGACCTCATCGACTACGACGATGTCTGGCTCGACGTGCGCCGCAACCGCGAACGCGAGACGGAGATACATGCCCGACGAATAGCGCTTGACCGGAGTGTCGAGATATCTGGTGACGCCCGCGAACTCGACGATCTCGTCGAAGCGCCGGCGGATGTCTGAACGCCTCATTCCGAGAATCGCGCCGTTCAGGAAGATGTTCTCCCGGCCGGTCAGCTCGGGATGGAAGCCGGTACCGACCTCGAGCAATGCTCCCACACGACCCCGCATCCGCGCGACACCCGAAGTCGGCTCGGTGATCCGTGCCAGAAGCTTGAGAAGCGTCGTCTTTCCGGCGCCGTTCCGGCCGATCAGCCCGACGACCTCTCCTTCGTCGACGCTGAAGCTCACTCCCCGGAGTGCCCAGAACTCCCGCGACGCGCCGCGCGACCGGCCGAGCAACGAGCTCGCCGAGAGCGCGTCCCGTAGGGTCGGCCGCCAGCTGTCACCGATCCGGTAGCGCTTCGTTACCTGATCGGTCTCAACGGCACGCATGGCTTCAGATGACGTCGGCGAGACGCCGTTGGACACGCGCGAAGTAGAAGATCGCCGCCGAGAGCACAAGCAATGTGGAAACCAGCGAGAGCAGGGCCGATGCCGGCGGCCGCGGCGTCCCGACCAGCGTCCACCGGAAGCAGTCGACGACGCCTGCCATCGGATTCAGGTAGAGCAATGACTGCAGCGAGCCCGTCACGAGCGTGCTGGGGTAGACGACCGGTGTGGCGAAGAGCCCTATCTGCAACAGGAATCCGAGAGCATTCCGGACGTCTCGGTATCGAGCGTTGACGGCCGAAAGCCCGATACCCACACCGCCGGTCGTCAGCACGAGCCAGATCAACATGAGGGGGAAGAGAACGATCTGCACGCCGGGCGCCACTCCGAGAATCGCCATCAGCGCGCCGAGGGCGACCAGGGCGATGGCAAGGTCGATGAGCCCCGGAAGGATCGCCGCGACGGGGGCAAGCAGGCGGGGAAAGTACACCTTCGTTACGAGCTCGCGGTAAGCCGCGAGGCTGTCGGACGCTTGCGTCGCGCCGTTCGTGAAGTACGCCCACGGAATGAGACCGGCGAAGGCAAAGACGGGATACGGGATCCCCTGGCTCGGCACGTGGGCCAACCGCTTCATCACGATCGTGAAGACCACGACACCGGTGAGAGGCTGGATGATCGCCCAGGCCGCGCCGAGGGCTGTCTGCTTGTACCGGACCTTGACGTTCCGGAGCGCCAGGATCAGCACCAGGTCGCGCGACGCCCACAGCTCGCCCAGGTCGAGCCGCGGTAGCCATTTCGGTGAGGGAGCGTTCTCGATCCAGCGCTTCTCGACCCTCGGCCGGCTCGAAGGATCCTCGACGACCTCGACGACCGTCACCTCGTCCATGCAATCGTCGCTTCCTCGCCGCGCTGCAGCAGGTGGCGGTCGATGAGGTCGAGAACCGCCTCATCTTGCTGGACGTCGAACTTGCGGGCGAACAGCTTCTGGGAGTTGCGTAGCGCGGTGAAGTCTGCTGCCCCGAGGATCGCGGGTCGTCGCCCGCGCGTCCAATCGATGTAGCGGAGGTTGTCGTTCACGACCGTGTCCCCCAGCTCGGAGTTCAACACAACCGTCTGGAAGAAGAGCTCGTCCGGGATGTCGACAGACTCGAAGAACTCGACGACGTCGGGGCGTTCGGCAACGAACCGCGCGACGTAGTCGATACAGGCGCGCGACAGACACCAGTAGGCCCCTCCTCCATACGGTCTCAGTCCGGCCGGAAACCGTCGTCTGAACGGTGATCGGAGGTGCCGCCCATGGACGCGGAGGTGCCGGTACTCGATCCGGTCGAGCCCACCGCGCGGGCTCCATGAGTCGCTCGGAAGCGCCGAGAAACCCATGAAGGAGTTTCCCTTCGCCAAGGTGAAGAACGACTCGATGTGCTCGTTCGACTTGATCGGATAGTCCTGCCCGGTCAACAGGATGACGTAGTCGAAGGGGGTGCCGATCCGCCTCAGCTCGTCGATTCCCTTCAACGTCGCACGCACGTGTCCGAACCCTCCCCAATGGCACGTGTGGCGCTCGAGGAAGTGGACAGACGGCAGATCTTGTAAGCCCTCCGCCAGCGCGGCGTAATCACCGTCGTTCGTCTTCCTGTCGACGTGGACGAAGAAGACCGCCGTATCGGTGTGCAGACGCCGTACCAGGCGCGAGAGCTGATTCAGCCTCTTATACGCCGAGATGATGTACGCGAATCTCAAGTGCCCGAGATGAAAGCTACTCCAGCGCCCGCCACAATGAGCCTAACGTCGCCGTCGGCGCGATCAACAGCCGCCCGCACGTCCCGCGAGCTCGGCGACTCTTGCACGAGACTGGGCGGCGCTCTAGGGTCGAAACCGATCATGCCCGACGGCGATCCTGCGGAGGAGACGACAGCCGACCGCAATCGCGACGCCGTGGCGACGCCGCACGCCGCAGGCTCCCTCGACACGACCGCCCGCCGGTTGCGGCAGCCACCGCCCGCAGGTACCTTCGAGCCGGACGGTCTCGGGGCGTGAAGGTGGGGATCAGCGGTAGTCGTGCGGCACGGAGACAATCCACGCCTCCGCACTCGACGACGTCCGGTCCGGAGGAGAGCTCCCCACGTGGCTCCTCTCGCGTCGCGTATGTGCTCGCGCTGGTGTGGATCGTCGTCGGCTCGGCGCTCTACGCGGTGGAGGTCGCGAAGTTGTTGAGCGGACTTGGCTGAGTGCCTCGCTCACGTTGTTCTCGGAACGATCACTCTGCTCTCTTGGCTCGGGTTGGGGTCGATCGTCCTCATACGAGGCCCGCACGTCGGCGATCCGGTTCTCGAGCTCCTGAATCGCCTTGGGATCGGCGCGATCTCGTTCGCACTCCTCACCTTCGGCGCCGGATGGGCCGGCTGGCTCTATCCGGCTGCCTATCTGCCGGTCTTCGCCGCCACCGCCCTTGTCGGGGCGAGCAGGTTCGCCGGGTGGGCTCGGGCGGCTCCTC
>DASYPH010000037.1:0-2143 GCA_036006925.1 Gaiellaceae bacterium | reverse complement strand
GGCCTCGACGTCGTTCAGGACGCACGCGAGGTGCGAAAGCGGATCGGCTACGTGTTCGGCGGCGACCGCGGCCTCTACGAACGTCTCTCCGCCTACGACAACCTCCGCTACTTCGCCGAGCTGTACGGGGTCTCGGGCAAGGCGCAGCGGATCCGGATCGACGAAGTGCTCGAGCTGGTCGGCATGAAGGGCCGCGAGCAGGAGCGCGTCGAGGGCTACTCGCGCGGCATGCGGCAGCGACTGCACATCGCGCGCGGGATCCTCCACGACCCCGAGGTCGTCTTCCTCGACGAGCCGACGATCGGTGTCGACCCCGTCGGCGCACGCGACCTGCGCCAGATGATCGCCGACCTCGTCGCTGTCGGGAAGACCGTCCTGCTGACCACCCACTACATGTTCGAGGCAGACACGCTCTGCGACCGGATCGCAGTGATCGCGAAGGGCCAGATCGTCGGCGCCGGTACGCCCGCCGAGCTCAAGGACAACGTCGGGGGCGGCCGCGTCACCGAGATCGAGGTCTTCGGGGTCGACCAGCCGACCGTGACCCGGCTGCGAGCACTCGAAGGCGTCACCGCCGTCGCGATCGAGGAGCGCGACCAGAAGCAGGTGCTCGTCGTGCAGACGACCGGCGAGCGCGAGCTAACCGCGCCGCTCCTCGCCCAGCTCGACGGCTTCGAGGTCGGGCGTGTCGCGTCGCGCGAGCCGACGCTCGAGGACGCGTATGTCTCGCTCGTCACCGCCGAGTGAGATGAGCTCCGCGCGGATTTTCTGGACCGGCTTCGTCCTCCACTTCAAGAACCTCTCGGCGTCGCCGTTCATGGTCGTGGCGGCAGCAGTCTGGCCGCTCGTGTACGCCACCCTCGCCTTCCTCATGTTCCGGGCGACCGACGAGGCGCCGTCGCTCTTGTACGCGGCCCTCGGCGCGGCCGTGATGGGGATCTGGTCGACGACGGCGACCAGCGCCGGCGGGGCGATCCAGCAGCAGCGGTGGTACGGAGTCCTCGAGCTGCTCGTCGCCGCGCCGTCGCGGTTGATCCTCGTGCTCGCCCCGGTCACCGTCGCGATCTCCGGCATCGGCGTCTACTCGATCGCCTCCACGCTGCTCTGGGGCAAGTTCCTGTTCGGCGTGCCGCTGCACATCGAACACCTGCTGCTCTTCGCGATCTCGATCCCTGCGGCCGTGCTCTCGATCGGCCTGCTCGGCCTCGTGCTGGCCTCGACGCTCGTCCTCTACCGCTCGGCGAGTTCGCTGTCGCAGGCGCTCGAGTATCCGATCTGGACGATCACCGGCATGCTGATCCCGCTCTCGCTGCTGCCCGGCTGGGTGACCCCGATCGCCTGGGTGCTCGCACCCACCTGGGGTATGCGAGCCGTGCGCCACTCTGCGCTCGGGGGCAACGTCGTGTTCCCCCTCGACATGTGTCTGCTCTTGAGCCTCGCCTATGCGGCGATCTCGGTCGTGTTCCTGCACCACTTCGAACGGCTCGCCCGCGACCGGGCGACGCTCTCGCTGACATGAGGACCTGGATCCGCATCTTCTTCATCGGCGGGGCGATCAGCTTCCGCGCCCTGTTCTCGTGGATCCGGCCCTCCGTCTATATCCCGACGCTCCTGCTCGGCCCGACGATGCAGATCGTCTTCTTCGCCTACCTCGGCCGCACCGCCCACCTCGAGTCGGACTCATGGTTCGTGGTCGGCAACGCCGTCCAGTCGGCGTCGCTCGCTGCGTTGTTCGGGATGGGCTTCGCGATCGACGGCGAGCGTTGGACGCAGACGCTCTCGGCGGTGCTCGCGACCCCCGCGAACCGCGCCGCCCTGTTTCTCGGGCGGGCGGGGCCGGTGCTCGTCAACGCAGCTGTGACGGCAGCGACCGGTTTCATCGGCGGCGCGCTGCTGCTCGGATTCCGGATGCCGTGGTCGTCGGTCCCCGCGATCGCGTTCCTGCTGGTGCTCGCGTCGTTCGCATCGACGGGCCTTGGTATGCTGACCGGCGCGGTCGGGCTGCGCATGCGCGACGTCCCGATCATCGCCAACCTGTCGATGGCCGTGCTCCTGATCTTCTGCGGGGTCAACGTCCCGCTCGACAAGCTTCCCGACTGGATGCACACCGTCGCGCTGGCGCTGCCGCTCACGCACGCGATCG
>DASYPH010000036.1:0-4011 GCA_036006925.1 Gaiellaceae bacterium | reverse complement strand
CGGTCGCTATGGAACGTCGAGTTGGCCGGTGAGCACGACCTGTCAACGATTCCGATGATCACGCAGGCATTCCGGCGCGTCTCGGAGTCCGGCACCACCGTGATCGTTGACGTGGAAAAGATGCGGTTCGTCGATTCGACGGTCATCGGCACGCTCGTCAATCATGCCAACCTAGGCGAGAACATCCTGGTGGTCGCGCCTCGAAACGGCCACGCACGGCGCATCTTCGACCTTGTCGGCGTCGGCCGCGTGCTCCCACTGTTTGACACTCACGACGAAGCGCTGCGGGCAGTTCCGCGGGAGGATATGCCAGCGTGTTAGGCGCTGGTCGCCTGTTGCTGATCGCGCCAACGCGTGTCGTCGATGGCTTCGGCGATCGCGTCCATCAGGGCGCCCGGTTTGAACACGGGCGCGTCCAGTCGGGCGGCAGCCCTCAGCGTTTCTGGTAGTCATCGAGAGGATCGTCCGGCATACCGGACACATACCCGCAGCCTGGCGGCGTCTAACGGCCTCGTCCCATCCCCCTCGACCGCAGAACCGATTTTCATTCTTCCTGCAAAGAGGCGTATTCTCGCCAGCGATGGCCTCTTTTCGCTCCATGCTCGCCGACCCCAGCGAGCCCCCCGCACTGACTTCTGTGCGTACTTCCGGGAGAGTGATGCGGCTGCTCACTCGACTGCGTCGCGCAAAACGCGATGATCGCGGGATCGATGGCGGAGGCTAGTGCGGCAAGGGACGCTCTCATTACGCGGTCGCGCGTTCCGCAAGCGAGCCTTCAGCGATACGGTTTAGCGCGGCCTCTACTTCGAGCGGGTAGCGCCAATACGCGCGGTTCTTGGTCTTGATCCAGCCGCGCCGGCCGGAGAGGTAAAGGCCCGAGCGTTTCTTGGCGACGACGCCCTCAAGGCCGAGCTCGCAGACCTTCTCCCACAGCGCTTCTCCGTCGGTGTGGCTGGGAGTGGTCGACCAGTAGTCGCCGTCCAGGGCGAGGTCTTCGAGCAGGCGGCGGCGTTCCCAGTAGGGCCGCCGGTGAACGGCTCGACCGTCGATCGCGAGCACGTCGAAGATGACGAGCATCACCTCGACCCGCCGCTTGCCGTGAAGCATCCGATCGCACAGCCGCGGGAAGGCTCGGCAGACCGTCATCGCCGAACGCGACGAGCTCGCCATCGACCGCGAGACCGTCCGGGAGGTCGGCAAGTTCGGGGACGAGGCTGGTGATGTCCCAGCCGCGCCGGCTCCTCACGCGAAGCTGCCCGTTCTGGCTGACGTAGCGCACGGAAGCCGTCCCACTTCGGTTCGAACGCGTAATCGCCGCTTGTGGGCAGGCGGCCGGAGCGGAGGAGCATTGGTTCTGGGAGCCGCACGGCGCTGAGCGTAGCGGTTAGGGACTCGGTGCGCAGTGAATGCGTGTTTGGAAAGGTCCCCGCGCGGGGCACGGCTTGTAGATGAGAAACGCAGATCAGCGAGATTCTGATGCTGTGGTGCGACGGGCGGAGGCGCAGGGGGAGGACCCACCGGCGCGTACTCGCCGCCGCATCTTGGCGATCTTAGCCGGAGCCGTAGTTGGTTATGCGATCGGAGGCGGCTTCGTACTCGTGGTTGATCGTGCGCGCTACAGCGGCAACGCATCCGACATCGTCGTATGGCTGGTCGGACTGCCGACTCTGCTCGCGATCGGTGGTGCCGTGATCGGCTCGCTGGTGGCCGCCTGGCCGGCCGTGGAAGACGTCGACGCTCCACTTCGGATGCCACGATTCACTCGCCAGGGGAGAGCGGCAACCAGCGAACACGGCCAGCTACCCGGCTCTCCGGTGAGACCACGCACAACCAACAGCCACGAGCCTTCGGAGAGATGATCTGATTGGTGCGTCAGCCGAGCGCGGTCACCGGCAAACCAACCGGCGGATCAGGAGCCCTACCTGCCGCTTCGAGACACCCCCTCGCCTAAGGCTGCGATCTCAGCCGGATCGAGGGATGATGCTGATGGCGCCGTTTGTTTCAAGGATCGCCCAGCGGATGTCGTCAAGTGCGGCCACCTGCTGAAGCCGTGCCTCCAAGAGCACTTCGTCGAGCGCGAGTCGCTGACGGCGCAGGTTCTCCTGGATCACGTTTCCATCCTCGATCAGGATCAACGGCTTTCCTTGCAGCACGGACCGCATGCGGCGCACCCTGAAGCTAATGAACGAGACCAGCACGGTGAGCAACGCGAAGGTCGAGATCGCGAGCACCGTTCCGGTTAACGAGGAGTCGCTCTGGGTGACCCCTTGTTGGACGAGATCGCCCAGGACGACCAGCAGGATCAGATCGAACGGTTCACTCATGCTGAGCTCACGCCGTCCGACGTTGCGCGTGATCAGAAACACCACGAAGAAGATCACGGCGGCGCGAATAACGATATCCATCAGGGATATACCGTGACGGTTCGGTGGACCACCAAGAGCCGAGCTGCGCCGTCGTCAAGCTCGACGCTCTGATCACGCCGCCACGCCACCGTGGTCGGGTTGACCTGGAAGTAGACGCGGATCGTTTGGGTATCGCCGCGTGGCATCTGGCCGAGCGAGAAGATCGGATCTCCACCCCTTGCGGTCTGTGACCCTGGCTGGGGTACCTCGGCGTTGGTGCTCATGCCCGAAAACCAGCCGCTGGCGAGCACCAGCGTCGCATCATGCAGGTCGCGTCTTGCCGTCACGGTCACCGACAGCTGAAAGAGCAGGCCGGCTCGCAGGTCGGTGGGCGCGATCACTCGAACGGACGCTGCGGCGGTGGACGCCTCACTCGTGGTTGTGACCTGCCCAAACACGTTCAGCAGGCCGAGCAGGACGACCACTCCCAGTAGACCGAGGAATGCGCGAGAGAGCCAGGTCGACCGCTCACGATCACTGGGATTCCTCGCCTGGTCAAGGTCGAGGCCGCTCGGGGCATCCTTCGAACCCTCTGCCATACGATCCAGTTCCCCAGATGATCAGAGAGTCCTGGTTCCAGCCTCGGTTGACACCCGCGCGGTTTGCGTGTGCTTGGGGAGGGAATCACACCTGATGCGACTAGCAGGGTTGGTGAAGGCAGGGGAGCGGCGAGGCAAGCACCGCGTCGCGGTCGAGGTGGACGGACGCGAGCTGGTGCTCTCGAACCTGGATAAGGTCATGTACCCCGCTGCCGGATTCACGAAGGGCGACGTGATCGACTACTACCTGCGGATGGCACCGACCATGCTCACCCATCTGGCAGACCGGCCCGTCACACGCAGGCGCTACCCCGACGGGGTCACCGAACCGTCCTTCTTCGAGAGGAACGAGCCAAGGCACAAGCCCGACTGGGTGCGCACGGTGCGAATCGATGCCAGAGATCGTCCCGTCGACTACGTCGTGTGCTCGGATACGGCCACGCTGGTGTGGCTCGCCAACCTGGCCGCGCTCGAGCTGCACACCACCATCGGCTCCGATACGAACCCCGAGCGTCCGCAGTACGTGGTCTTCGACCTCGACCCCGGTCCCGGCACGTCGATCGTGGAATGCTGCCGGTTGGCGTTGCGGCTGCGCGTCATGTTCAAGCACCTCGACCTCGAAGCCTTGGCAAAGACCAGCGGCTCCAAGGGTCTACAGCTCTACGTCCCCCTGAACGATCCACAGGCGCGCTACACCCGGACGCGCGCGTTCGCCAAGGCGGTGGCGGAACTGTGTGAGCGTGAGGAGCCCGAGTTGGTCGTTTCCAAGATGACAAAGGCGATCAGAGATGACAGGGTGCTGATCGACTGGTCGCAGAACAACCAGGTCAAGACCACGGTCTGCGCCTACTCGCTGCGTGCCCGTGAGCATCCCACCGTGTCGACGCCGGTGACGTGGAGGGAGGTCAGCGCTTGCGATCGGTCGGGCGATCCGGACTCCTTGCGGTTCACGAGCGCTCAGGTACTGGACCGCACGAAGCGCCGCAGCGACCTGTTTGCAAAGGCGGCAATGTTGAGGCAGTCGCTGCCCGAGCTGTCCTAGGCGCTCGGCCTGGACGGCTCTCCAT
>DASYPH010000035.1:0-13000 GCA_036006925.1 Gaiellaceae bacterium | reverse complement strand
CGGATCCGCTGCAGGATCACCTGCTTCGCGGTCTGCGCCGCGATGCGGCCGAAGTTGTCGGGCGTCACGTCCTCGCGCTTCATTTCGCTGTCCGGGACCTGGGTCCAGTCGATCTCGAGCTCGTCGTCGGAGAGCAGCGTGTGGTTCTTCTCGCCTGTCTCCTCCTCGATGCGCTCGAGGTCGTCGATAGCGCGCTCGCGGGCATCGTCGAGCAGGCGTACCTCGAGGTCGGGAGGCAGCTCGATCGCGAACACGCGGAAGTCGCCGCGGTCGTCGAGGACCACGGTTGCGTGCCGCGCGGCCCCTGGTGTCTTCTTGTACGCGGCGAGAAGCGCGTCTTCGAGCGCGGCGACGAGGGTCCCGCTTTCGATGCCCTTCTCGCGCTCGATCTCGCGTACGGCGTCAACGATCTCCTGGCTCATCCTCTACTTCCCTTCATCGATCAGGTTGGCCCGCACGATCTGCTCGTACGGAATGTCCACCGGTTCGCCGTCTGCGGCTATCTGCACCGCGCGTTCTCCGGCGGAGACGACCTGACCGCGAACGCGGCCGGTCTCGGACTTGACGCGCACCGGGCGGCCGACGGCGCGGACGAAGTGGTCACGTGTACGGAGCGGTCGTTCGATCCCCGGTGAGGAGACCTCGACCGAGTACCTCTCGAGATAGGGGCGAAGGACGGTCGAGACGCGCTCGCAGAGGGCGTGGTCGACGCCTTTCGGATGGTCGACGAAGACGCAGAAGCGCTCCTTGCCGGTCAGCTCGAGCGCGAGTACGTCGACGCCGGGCAGGGCGCCCTCGACCAGGCGCGCGACCTCGCGCTGGAGTGTCTTCTCCCTCTCGTACTGCGTACTCGCCATCTGGAAACCATCCCCTCAGACAAAAAATGGGCGCAGCGCGCCCACCCGAAAACCGCTCGAAATGGTGAAAGAACGGTAGCAGAACTCGCCCTGACCGCTGAGCCCGCGAGTTTGTGCCAACTTGCCACAAAGATGGGTTTCGTCAGGCGTCGCCGATGCTCTCGACCGCGACGCCGAGCGCCACCAGCTCCGTGCGGAAACGCTCGTCGTGAAGCTCGGCGCGGTTGCCCTGAGCCCTGTCCGCTCTCAGGCGGTGCCTTCGTCCGACCGCACCGATTCCTCACCTGGGTCGGCCTTCCGCTGACTGTCGAGGAGCTCCAGGATCCGGTCGGTGTTCTCGCGGATCGCGGTGATGTTCTGGAATGCCCACTTGGGCGGAGCGTTGTCAGGCATCCGCTCGACGAACCTCTCGATGTCGAATCCCTCGCGGCTGAGTACATGACGCTTGGCCACCACCACAGCGCCGATGACGACTGCGCCAGCTAGCAACGCCTTGATCATGATCTTCGCCTCCTCGGTGAAACCTCTCCACCATGCTAGGAATCCGCCACACCTGGCTCTTCTCAGACATCGAGGACGATCGTCACCGGCCCGTCGTTCACCAGCGAGACCGCCATCCGGGCGCCGAAGACACCCGTCTCGACCGGGACGCCGAGCGCCGACAGCTCCCTGCAGAAACGCTCGTAGAGCGCCTCGGCGTCCTCCGGCGCGGCGGCAGCGGTGAAGCTCGGGCGGTTGCCCCTCGCCGTGTCGGCGAGCAGCGTGAACTGGCTGACGACGAGCGCGGCGCCGCCGCTGTCGACCAGCGAGCGGTCGAAGCGGCCTTCCGCGTCGGAGAAGATCCGTAGCCGCGCGATCTTCCCGGCGAGCCGGGCGGCGGCGTCGGGGTCGTCGCCGCCGGCCACGCCGAGCAGGATGCAGAGGCCGGCTTCGATCGCGCCGCCCGGCGACACGGCTGCCCTCGTGACGCGCTGGACGACCGCTCTCACTCGAGGTCGAGGATGCGGGAGCTGTACTGCTCGGACTTCGGGTTCATCGAGTGCGCGAGCTTGTAGTGCCCGTTTGCCTCCGCCGTACGCCCCTGCTTCTCGAGGGCGCGGCCGAGGGCGTAGTGCGCGTAGTCGTCGGTCGGGTCGAGCTCCTCGGCGATCGTGCGGAACTCATGCTCGGCTTCGACCCAGCGGGCGAGCCGGAAGTAGGCGATCCCGAGTGCCTCGCGGATCGATGCCTTCTGGGGCTCGAGGCGCTTCGCCTTCTCGAGCGGCACCGTCGCTTGCGCCGTCATTCCCGAGCGAAGCCGCTGCTGGCCCTCGCGGAAGAACTCGTACGCATCGCTCATCGCAGGAGAAGCCGCCCGGCGCAGCCTCAGAGCAACTCCTGCACGGCGTCGAGTATCGCCCTCGCGACCGTTTCCTTGTGCGCACGCGGCACGCTGCGCTCCGCGTCGCGGGTGATCAGCACGACCTCGTTGTCTGGAGCGTCGAAGCCGATCCCGGTTTCGCCGATGTCGTTGAAGACGACGAGATCCGCGTTCTTCGACTCGAGCATCGCGCGCTTGCGCTCCAGCCCGGGTTCGCCGTGCTCGGCGCCGAAGGCGACGAGCACCTGGCCGGCGCGTTTGCGCTGACCCAGCGCGCGGGCGACGTCTTCGGTCGGCGCCAGGGAGACCGTCCACGTTTCCGCGTCCTTGGCCCGCTTGGTCGCGAGCGGCTCGGCCGCGGTGTAGTCGGCGACCGCCGCGGCCAGGAGCAGCACATCGACGTCGGGCAGCGCGAGCGCAGCATCGAACATCGACTCCGCTGTCGGGGTCGGGATCACCTCGACCCCGACCGGCGCCGGAACGGCCAGATTCGCGGCCAGCAGGATCACGTCGGCACCGCGGCGGCGTGCCTCCTCGGCCAGCGCCACGCCCATGCGTCCTGACGAGCGGTTGCCGACGAAACGCACGCTGTCGATCGGTTCACGGGTCCCGCCGGCGCTGACGAGAACGCGCCGCCCGGCCAGCGGCCCCGGCGCGAGCAGCTGCAGCGCCCGGGCCACGATCGCCTCCGGCTCGGCGAGCCGGCCGACCCCCCACTCGCCCTCGGCCATCTCACCCTCGTCGGGGCCGATCAGCTCGACTCCCCGTGCCAGCAGCGTCGCCACGTTGGCGCGCGTCGCGGGCGATGCCCACATGCGCGGGTTCATCGCGGGTGCCACGAGCACCGGGCCGCGGTGTGCGAGCGCCGCCTCGGTGAGTGGGTTGTCGGCGATCCCGTGCGCGAGCTTCGCCAGCGTGTTGGCGGTGCACGGCGCGACGAGCAGCAGGTCGGCCTGCGTCAGGTGCGGGTAGAGATCCTCGGCGACCGGCCGGCGCGCGAGCGCCAGGAACGTCCGCTCGGCGACGAACTGCTGCGCTCCCGGGGTGACGAGCGGCACCACGTCGTGCCCGGCTTTGACGAGCAGGCGCGTCACGTCGCACGCCTTGTACGCGGCGATCCCTCCGCTGACACCGAGCAGGACACGGCGTTTCCCCGCTCCGGAGTCGGCGAAGCCAATACCTTCGCTCTCGGGCGGCTCCGTCGAGCCTACGCCGCTCACCGAAGTGTGACCTACTTCTTGGGGTACGAGTAGACGATCTTGCCCTCGGCAGTCTCCTCGAGGGCCATCGTCAGGTAGTTCTTCGAGCGCGACTCGATCAGCGGCGGCGCAAACTCGTCGAACGTCCCCTCACCGAGCTGGTGGTGGTAGTTGTTGATCTGCCGCGCGCGCTTGGCGGCGACGATCACGAGTGCGTAGCGCGAGTCGACCTGTTCCATCAACTCATCGATGCGGGGGTGGATCATGGCCGGGCCATGGTAGCGGCACCATCGAGTGTCCGCTCGATGATCGCCGCGAGGTCGTCTGCAGCCTGCTGCTTGACGTCGTTGCGGACGACGAAGTCGAACTCGTCCTGGAGCTCGAGCTGCCGGTGGGCCGTCGCGAGCCGCTCGTCGATCACGCCGGAGCTCTCCGTGGCCCGCTGGCGCAGTCGGCGGTCGAGTTCTGCGACGGGAGCGGTGACGAAAATCGTGACCGCGCTCGGGACTCTCGCCTTGACCCGCAGGGCGCCGTCGGTCTCCAGCTCGAGCAAGGGAGCCCTGCCTTCGCCACGCAGCCGGTCGATCTCCGAATTCAGCGTCCCGTACCGGTTTCCGACGTAGTCCACCCATTCGAGAAAGTCGCCGTCGACGACCCGCCGGTCGAACTCCTCGCGGTCGAGAAACCAGTAGTGGACGCCATTCTGCTCGCCGGGGCGCTGCGGTCTCGTCGTCGCAGACACGGCCAGTGCGAGCTCTGCGAACCGCGGCAGGACGAGCTGGATGAGCGTGCCTTTGCCGGCGCCGGACGGCCCGGTGACGACAAAAACCGGCTTACCGGTTGAAGAGGCCAATCAGCTCGTGACGCTGGCGGTCGGAGAGCCCGCCGACCGTCTTCGACTGGCTGATGCGGCACTGGTTGAGGAGGCGCGCAGCCTTGACTCTGCCGAACTTCGGCACGGCCATGAGCATGTCGAAGACCTTGGCAGTCGAGACGAACTCGGGCGGCTCGCGAAGAATCTCCTCGATCGACATGGCACCCGACTTCAAGTCCTTCTTCAATTGAGCTCGCTTGACCCTGATGTCGTTCGCGCGCTTCAGCGCTTCCATCCGTTGGTCAAGTGAGCGAACCGGCGCTTGCACCTGAATCTGCTGGGGAACCATGAGCGCAGCATCCTACCAACCTGCCAGCGCGGTGCAACCAGGACCCGTCGAGTCTAGTTTTCTGTATTGGCAACTGTGTCGAGCGACGCGCAAAATGCCTCGCCGAGCGACGCGAAGCCGGCGCGTGCGAGTTCGTCGTCGAGCTCCGCGCGCACGCGCTCGGGCGCATCGCGGTCCGCGAACAACACCGTGCCGAGTGCGACGTGCGTCGCACCGCACGCGATCAACTCCAACGCGTCGCGCCCGCACTGCACACCACCCATGCCGACGATCGGCAACTCGGTCGCGCTGCGTGCGGCGTGCACCGCCGCGAGTGCGACTGGTTTGAGCGCCGGTCCCGAGTAGCCGCCGGCGACGCGTGCGAGGGTCGGCCGCAGGTGCCGGTCGAGCGCGACACCGCGCAGTGTGTTGACGAGGCTGATCCCGTCGGCGCCGGCCGACTCGACCGCGCGGACGCTCTCGGCGATGTCCCAAGAATGGGGCGAAAGCTTGGCGTAGAGCGGGATTGCGGCGACCGTCGCGCGGCAGGCTGCGACGATCTCGGCCGCGCCCTCGGGCGCCTCGTCGACGTTCGGACAGGAGAGGTTCAGCTCGATGCACGCCACCTCGTGGTGTGCAAGTTGCCGGCAGGTCTCGACGTAATCGCTCGCCTCGAATCCGCCGACCGAGACCCAGATCGGCCGGCGCAGCTCGAGCAGTGCCGGCAGTGTCTCGGCGAGGAAGCGCGCGCGTCCCGGATTTGCGAGCCCGATCGCGTTCAGCATCCCATGCTCCGTCTCGGCGATGCGAACCGGCTGATTGCCGTCGCGCGGCTCCGGCGTCACCGTCTTCGTCACGAACGCGTCGAAGGCGCGCGCGGTCTCCGGCGCTGTCAGCGCGTCGAGGCAGCCACTCGCGTTCAGGAGGAGCACAGCACCGGTCCTTCGACACATAGTCGTTTCAATTCGCCGCCGATTTCGACCACGCAGCCGTAACACGCGCCGTAGCCGCACGCCATCGGCGCCTCCCACGCGAGCTGCGCGTCGGGCGCGAGAACGCGCACTGCGTCGAGCATCGGTTCGGGGCCGCACGCGAGCACGCTTCGTCCGGACGGCAGCGCATCGGTGACGAGCACCGGATCGATCACCACCTCGGCATTCGGCACGAGGGCAGCGGCCTCCGCGTGATGCTCGGAGCGGAAGCCGAGCACGGCGGGCGGGCGCTCGAGTGCTTCGGAGAGGTACGGCAGCGGTGCGATGCCGATGCCGCCGCCGACGAGGAGCGGCCGCGGCACGTCGAGCCGGAAGCCGTTCCCGAGCGGGCCGAGGAGGTGAATCGTGTCGCCTCGCTCGAGACCGGCCAGCGCCCGCGTTCCCCGCCCGACGACGTCGAGCAGAAAGGCCAACTCGCCCCTGGGCGCCAGGCACAGTGACATCGGCCGCGGCAGGACCCTGCCGGGAGCCTCGAGCATGAAGAACTGACCTGGACGGCCCGGATCGAGGCCGCCGCGCTCGAGTCGAACGAGCGTGTACGGCCCGACCGCCTCGACCCCGGCGACCTTACGAAGCTCGCGCCGCGGTCTCGACATCAATGCGTTCCTGCAGCGAGAGAGCCGTTTCCGCCCGCGCGTTGGCGATCGCGTGGACGGCCGCCGTGGCTGCGGCGATCGTCGTGATGCACGGTACGCGCGCTGCGAGCGCCGACTCGCGGATCAGATAGCCGTCCGAGCGGGGCTCCGGGCCGCCGTCCGGGGTGTTCACGATCAGGTTGCAGCGGCCGCGGCGGATCAGATCGACGACGCTCGGCCCCTCGCCCGGTTCGTTGACGCGCCGCACCTGGTCGACCTCGAGGCCGGCGCCGCCCAGGGTGCGGGCTGTCCCGGCCGTCGCATAGAGCTGGAAGCCGAGCCCCGCGAACGCGGCCGCAACCGGGATCGCGCTGGCCTTGTCGAGATCGCGCACCGACAGGAACACGGCTCCTTCGCGCGGCAGCGAGCGGCCGGCGGCCCTTTCGGCCTTGGCGAGGGCAGTCGGGAGGTCACTCGCGCTCGCCATCACCTCGCCGGTCGCTCGCATCTCGGGCCCGAGCACCGGGTCGGCTCCCGGGAACCGGGCGAACGGCAGTACGGCAGCCTTGACGCTCACCTGCCGCGGTGGGCGCTCGGCGGGCAGGTCGAGGTCGCCCAGCCGGGCCCCGGCAGCGAGCCGGCAGGCCGCGTCGACGAGATTGACCCCGGTCGCCTTCGATGCGAACGGGACGGTCCGCGAGGCACGCGGGTTGACCTCGAGCACGAACACCTGGTCGTCGGCGATCGCGAACTGGACGTTCAGCAGCCCGACGACTCCGAGCGCCGGGCCGAGGCGTCTGACCACCGCGTCGATGTCGGCGGTCGCCGCCGAGGTCAGCGACTGTGCCGGGAGGACGCATGCCGAGTCACCCGAGTGCACGCCCGCCTCCTCGACGTGTTGCATGACGGCGCCGACGTACGTGTCGACACCGTCGCAGAGCGCGTCGACGTCGATCTCGACCGCGTTCTCGAGGAAGCGGTCCACGAGCGTCGGGCCTTGGACGCCGGCGAAGGCAATCCGCACCCGGTCTTCGTCGTGACAAACGCGCATCGCGCGTCCGCCCAGCACGTAGGACGGCCGCACCAGCACCGGATAGCCGATGCGGTCGGCGATGTCGACGGCCGCCGCGCCGCTGGCAGCGATTCCCCAGTCGGGGCAGCGCACGCCGAGCTGCTCGAGGAGGCCGCCGAAGCGCTCGCGGTCCTCGGCGAGGTCGACGGCATCGAACGGCGTGCCCAGGATCCGGAAACCGGCCGCCTCGATCGCACGGGCGAGCTTCAGCGGTGTCTGCCCGCCGAACTGGATCACGACTCCCTCGGGTTGCTCCCGTTCGCAGACCGCGAGCACGGAGGCCGTGTCGAGCGGCTCGAAGTACAGCCGGTCGGAGGTGTCGTAGTCGGTCGAGACGGTCTCGGGGTTGCAGTTGACCATCACGGCCTCGTAGCCGAGCGAGCGAAACGCCTGCACCGCATGCACGCAGCAGTAGTCGAACTCGACGCCCTGGCCGATGCGGTTCGGGCCCGAGCCGAGGATCACGACGCGCTTGACCGTGCCGGTCGGTGGCTCCTCGTCGCGCTCGCCCCAGGTCGAATAGAAGTAGTTCGAGCGGGCTGCGACCTCTCCGGCGCACGAATCGATCCGCCGGAACACCGGCGGCGTGGCTGACTGGCGCACTTCCTCGGCGGCAAGCCCGGTGAGCTCGCGTTCGAAGAACGGGTGCAATCCCTCGGGCTGCCATTTGAAGTCGCCTTCGAGGCCACGTTTCGCCTTGACGAACGCCTCGAGGAACGTCCGACCGATCCCCATCGTCTCGCCCACCGACTTCATCTGGGTGCCGAGCGTCGGGTCGGCACCCGGGAACTTTTCGAACGCGAAGCGCGGGATCTTCACGACCACGTAGTCGAGTGTCGGCTCGAAGCTCGCCGGCGTCGTCCCAGTGAGGTCGTTCGGTATCTCGTCGAGCGTGTAGCCCACCGCGAGCTTCGCCGCCACCTTCGCAATCGGATAGCCGGTCGCCTTGGACGCGAGCGCCGACGACCGCGAGACGCGGGGGTTCATCTCGATCACCCGCAGCTCACCCGTCACGCGGCTGCGGGCGAACTGGATGTTCGAACCGCCGGTGTCGACGCCCACGGCGCGGACGACGCTGATCGCCGCGTTGCGTAGCTCCTGGTAGGCATCGTCGCTGAGCGTCATCTGCGGCGCGACGGTGACCGAGTCACCGGTGTGGACGCCCATCGGATCGAGGTTCTCGATCGAGCAGACGATCACGACGTTGTCGGCCCGGTCGCGCACGACCTCGAGCTCGAACTCATCCCAACCGCGCACCGACTCCTCGACCAGCACCTGCGAGATCGGCGACTCGGCCAGCCCGCGCAGGACCTGGCGGTGCAGCTGCTCGGGCGTGTCGGCGAAACCGCCGCCGTGGCCACCCAGCGTGAACGCCGGGCGAACGACGGCGGGCAGCGAGATCCCCTCCAGATCGTCGCTCGAAGTGACGACGCGCGACGTCGGCACCTTGAGGCCGCAGCCTTCGACCGTCTGCTTGAAGAGCTCGCGATCTTCCGCACGCTGAATCGACTCGATCCGCGCGCCGATCAGCTCGATCCCGAGCTCGCCCAGGATCCCGTCGGCGTCGAGCTCGCGCGCCAGGTTGAGCGCGGTGCCGCCGCCCATCGTCGGCAGCAGGGCATCCGGTCGTTCCCGCCGCAGCACCCCGACAACGCCTTCGAGATCGAGCGGCTCGAGGTAGGTGCGGTCGGCAAAGCCCGGGTCGGTCATGATCGTCGCCGGGTTCGAGTTGACGACGATCGTGCGATACCCGTCCTCCCGCAGCACCTTCAATGCCTGGCAGCCGGCGTAGTCGAACTCGGCCGCCTGCCCGATCACGATCGGGCCGGAGCCGATCAGGCAGATCGAGTGAAGATCGGCTCTGCGCGGCATCAGGCAGCCCTCAGGTCGTCGACCCAGCTCGCGATGATCGACGCTGCGTCGTGCGGGCCGGGCGACGCCTCGGGATGGAACTGCGCCGAGCGCGCCCGCAGCTCCGGATAGTCGAGGCCCTCGACGGTGCCGTCGTACAGCGAGGTGTGCGTGACGTTCTCGTCGTCGGCCGTCTCCACCGCAAACCCATGGTTCTGGGCCGTCACCAGAACGCGATTCGTCCGGCGGTCGAGCACCGGATGGTTGGCACCGCGGTGACCGAACGGCAGCTTGAACGTCTCGCGTCCTGTCGCGAGCGCGACCAGCTGGTGGCCGAGACACACGCCGAGAACCGGCGTGCGGCCGAGCAGCTCGCGCACGACATCCGTTTCGGCGGCGAGCGGCGACGGATCGCCGGGCCCTGGTGAGAGGAGTACGCCGTCGTAGCAGGCGACCGTGTCGGCGTCGACGTCGTGCGGGAAGACCTCGACTGCCGCGCCGCTGGCTGCGAGCCGCCGCAGGATCGACCGCTTGCAGCCGTAGTCGACGACCGCGATTCGAACGGCGCCGTCGGCCGCGAACACGTACGGCTCCTTGGTCGAGACGCCGGCGACGAGTGCCGACCCTGCCATCGCCGGCTGGGTGCGAATCGTCGCGAGCAGCTGATCGGTGTCTGCGCCGTCGCTGACGACCGCAGCGCGCATCGCCCCACGCTCGCGCAGATGCAGGACGAGTGAGCGCGTGTCGACTCCGGTCAGCGCGACGACACCGTGCTCGTGGAGCCAGTCCGTCCACTGCGGTCCGCGTGCCTCGCGCATCAGGACGCCTTTCGCATGGCTGCGGTACGACTCGCTCCGCGCGGCAGCGATGCCGTAGTTGCCGATCATCGGCGCTGTGAAGCAGACGAGCTGCCCTTCGAAGCTGGGATCGGTCGCGACCTCCTGGTACCCGCTCATCGACGTCGTGAACACGGCCTCGCCGAACGCGAAACCGCGCGCGCCGACGGATTCGCCTGCGAAGACCTCGCCGTCCTCGAGCACGAGCACACCGGCAGCGGCACTCACTGGTGTGCCACCCGGCCGGCAGCGAGCGTCAGCAGGACGCGCCCGGTCAGCCGGCGACCGAGCAACCACGAGTTCGAGGAGCGAGAGCGGAAGCCGTCGGCCTTGACGCGCCAGGTGCTCTCGAGGTCGAGCAGCGTCAGGTTGGCGGGTGCGCCGACGGCGACGCGCGGCCGGTCGAGGCCGAAGATCGCAGCCGGGCCTGCCGACATGCGCTCGAGCAGCGTCTCGAGCGGCAGGAGCCCCGGCTCGACGAGCTCGGTGAAGAGCACCGCGAATGCGGTCTCGAGGCCGATCACCCCGAACGGCGCGGACTCGAACGGCACCTCTTTCTCCTCGGGGCTGTGGGGAGCGTGGTCGGTCGCGATCGCGGCGATCGTCCCGTCCCGGACTGCGTCGAGGAGCGAGCCGCGGTCCAGCTCCGTGCGAAGCGGTGGATTCATCTTCAGGTTCGGATCGAGCGTGCGAATCGCCTCGTCGGTGAGGCACAGATGGTGGGGCGTCGCCTCCGCGGTGACGCGCGTCCCGGCCGCCTGGGCACGGCGCAGGTGCTCGATCGACTCGTGCGCCGAGAGGTGCATCAGGTGCACCGCCTGGCCCGTGTCGGCGGCCAGGTCGACGTCACGGGCGACCATCAGGCTCTCGCCGAGCGACGGCCAGCCGCCGATGCCGAGCTCGGCCGCGACTGCGCCGGCATGGGCGTGCCCACCGCGCGTCAGGGACCGCTCCTCGGAATGAACCGCGATCGGCCTGCCGGTGATCGCGTTGTACTGCAGCGCCCGGCGCATCACGCCCGCTTCGTCGACCGGGCGGCCGTCGTCGCTGAACGCCGCGGCACCGGCGTCGGCGAGCGCCCCGAGCTCGGTCAGCTCGGCGCCGTCCTGGCCTTTCGTCAGCGCCGCCATGAACCCGATCGGGACGTGGGCCTCCTCGACTGCGCGCGCACGCAGGCTGCGCAGGACGTCCGGGTTGTCGACCACGGGGTCGGTGTTCGGGATCGCGAGGATCGCGCAGAAGCCGCCGGCCGCGGCCGCCGCCGTGCCTGACGCGATCGTCTCCTCGTCCTCGCGTCCCGGTGTGCGCAGGTGAACGTGCGGGTCGATGAACGCCGGCACGAGCACGCGCCCCGCTCCCTCGACGACGAGATGCGCGTTCGAGTCGAGGTTCTCGCCGACCTGCGCGATCACACCGTCGTCGATCCGCACGTCGAGGATCGCGTCGGTGCCCTCGACCGGGTCGAGGACCCGGGCGCCACGGACGACGATGTTGTCGGCGCCGGTGCGCCCAGCGAGGATCACGCGACCTCCACTGCCGTCTCGACGGCGACCGGGCCCGAGGTGAGGAGGTCGTAGAGAACGGCCATGCGGACGACGAGCCCGGAGCGCACCTGGTCGACCACGAGGGAGGCGTCGGAATCGGCGACGCGCGCATCGATCTCGACACCCCGGTTCATCGGTCCCGGGTGCATCACCTTCTGGCCCGGTCGCAGACGGTCCGGCGTGATCCCCCAGCGGGCCGTGTATTCGCGCAAGCTGGGCACGAAGTTGGCGCCCTGCAACATGCGCTCGCGCTGCATCCGCAACACGTAGACAACGTCGGCGTCGGCAATCGCATCGATCTCGAAGCTCGTGTCCGCAAGACCGGCCGGCAGCAGAGTCGGCGGGCCGACGAGGATCGCATCAGCGCCTACCAACTGCAGAGCCTGTACGAGCGAGCGCGCAACCCTCGAGTGGGCGACGTCACCGACGATCGCAACGTGGAGGCCTTCGAGGCGGCCGAAGGTTTCCCGCATCGTGTGCAGGTCGAGCAGCGCCTGCGTGGGGTGCTGGTGCTTCCCGTCACCGGCGTTGACCACTCGTGCAGCGGTGAGGTCGGCGATGAAGCGCGCAGCGCCCGCTTCGGGGTGACGAAGCACGATCACGTCGGGGTCGTAGGCGGAGAGCGTGAGCGCCGTGTCCTTCAGAGACTCACCCTTGTCAACCGACGAACCGGCCGTCTTGAGGGTCAGCGTGTCTGCCGACAGCCGCTTTGCGGCGAGCTCGAACGATGAGGAGGTCCGCGTCGAGGCCTCGTAGAAGACATTCAGGACGAGTCGGCCGCGGAGCGTCGGCAGCTTCTTGTTCTCGCGCTCCTGGGAGAGCGAGAACGAGCGAGCCGTCGCGAGCAGGCGCTCGATGTCCTCCCGCGTCAGGTCGCCGATCGAGATCAGGTGGCGGCGTTCGCTCCGTGGCGGCAGCAGATCGCCGCCGATCAGGCGCAGGTCGCTCATGCGTCCACCTCCTCGGGGCCTGGAGTCAGCACGACCCGATCGATCTCGTCGACCTCGACCAGCTCGACCTGTACCCGTTCGCCGCGCGTGGTCGGCAGGTTCTTGCCGACGTAGTCCGGACGGATCGGCAGCTCGCGGTGCCCACGGTCGGCGAGCACCGCGAGCTGGACGCGCTCGGGGCGCCCATATTCGAAGAGTGCGTCGATCGCGGCGCGGATCGTGCGGCCCGTGTAGAGAACGTCGTCGACGAGGATCACCGTGCGGCCTTCGAGCTCGAACTCGAGGCGTGTGTCGCGCACGAGCGGCTGGGGACGGCGCGGAGCCTTTCCCGCCTGGACATGGACGTCATCGCGGTGGAAGGTGATGTCGAGCTGCCCGACGTCGAGCGTCTCACCCGAACGCTCCTCGATCAAGCCGCGGAGTCGCTGGGCAAGCGGGACGCCGCGCGTGTGGATGCCGACCAGCGCGACTGCCTCGAGGTCGTCGTTGCGCTCGATGATCTCGTGCGCGATCCGAGACAGCGTTCGGCGGATCGCCTCGTCGTCGAGCAGGATCTTCGGCGCCGGCGTGACGGCAGCGTGCGACATTCGACTCCTTTCCGGCCTCACGGGACCGGCTTAAA
>DASYPH010000034.1:0-3861 GCA_036006925.1 Gaiellaceae bacterium | reverse complement strand
GCCACGAAGGCGTCCGGCCGGGTGTTCGAGGAGTGCGTGCTCGCCTCCTGCCACACGCGGATTCACTACCACCGGGACGGGTCGCTCACGAACCAGTCGCTCCGCTATCTGCCCGAGCACGCCAGGTCGCTGGGCCGGTCGGTCGCTGCGCGGGTCGCTCTGGTGAAAGCACACCGGGAGACGCTCGCCCAGGCGCGCAACGACCTCGCCGATCCGCGGCGCTTCTCCTACCTCGAGCGGATGCTCGCCTTCATGAACCACCGAGGCGAGGTGCCGGTGATCGTGCTCAACCCGATCTACCCGAGCGTGCTCGCCGCGCAGGAGGCGGACGGATTCCCGGCCCGCCGCGCGACGCTGGAGAAGATCGCGCAACTCCACGAGCGGTTCCGGTTCGTCCTGGTCGACTGTGAGGACAGCCGAAGGTGGGGCGGCACGCCCTGGGGCTGGTCGAACGCGACCCACGTCAACCGCCCCAATATGCGCCGCGAGCTTCGCTACATCGTCGACCACTCCCACGGCGTGCTGCGCTGAGGCGGGTGGCGAATGCTGTTCAACAGCTACGCCTTCCTGTTCGGCTTCCTGCCGGCCGTGCTCATCGGCTGGTGGACCCTGCGCTGGAAGCCGCTGCGGCTCGCCTTCCTGACCGCAGCCTCCTGGCTCTTCTACGCCTGGTGGGACTGGCGCTACCTGCCGGTCCTGATCGGCGCCACCTCCGTCGACTACGTGGCGGGCCTCTGGCTCGCACGCACGGAGAGCGAACCCCGCCGGCGGTTCCTGCTCGCCGCTTCGCTGACGACGAACATCGGCATCCTCGCCTACTTCAAGTGCACGGGCTTCTTCTTCGGCTCGCTGAACGGGATCGGCGCCGCGCTCGGTCTGGGAGCCCCGCTGCCGTCCCTGCACATCCTGCTCCCGATCGGCATCTCGTTCTACACCTTCAACTCGATGTCGTACACGATCGACGTCTTCCGCCGACGCATCGAGGCGACCCACAACCTGCTCGAGTACACGACCTTCGTCGCTCTCTTCCCGCACCTCATCGTGGGACCAATCGTCCGCTTCACCGACCTCGCCCCTCAGCTCAGGCGGCTGACCCCGAGGCTCACCTCGGAGAGTGCTGCCCGAGGCGCGTTCTTCCTCTCCTCCGGGCTCGTCAAGAAGCTGCTGATTGCCGACCAGCTCAGTCCCTACGTCTCGAGCCTCTACGGCAATCACGCGCACCTCGGCCTGCTGACCGGCTGGGCGGCGGCGGTGGGCTATTCGCTCCAGCTGTACTTCGACTTCTCCGGCTACTCGGACATGGCCGTCGGGATCGCCTGCCTGCTCGGCTTCCGGTTCCCGCAGAACTTCGACTCGCCGTTCAAGGCCGTCAACATCTCGGACTTCTGGCGCCGCTGGAACATGACGCTCTCTTCGTGGTTCCGCGACTACCTGTTCATCCCCCTCGGCGGCTCCCGGCGAGGAACGAAGCGGACCGTGCTCAACCTCGTGCTAACGATGTTCCTCGTCGGCCTCTGGCACGGCGCCGCTTGGACCTTCGTCGTCTGGGGCCTCGTGCACGGACTCTTCCTCGGCAGCCACGCCGTTCTGCGCAGAGCCGGCCTGACACCGGCGAGCACCGCCGTGAACCGCGCCGTCACCTTCCTGCTCGTCTGCGCCGCTTTCGTGATCTTCCGCTCACCGAGCCTCGGCGTCGCGGGCGACGTGCTCTCCTCGATGCTCGGCCTGCACGGGCTCGACGGCGCCGTACGACTCCACGCGCTCCTGCCGGTCAAGTTCGCGCTCTCGCTGGCCGCACTGCTCCTGTTCGTCAACATCGCACCCAACACCTGGCAGATCAGGGTCCGGCCGCGCCTCTGGCAGGGGATGGCCGTCGGCGTCGCAGCCGCGATCGCCGTGATGACCATCTCCCAGCCCCACCCCTTCATCTACTTCCAGTTCTGAGATGACAGTCCGCCGACCACGCCGCCTGCTTCCACTCCTTCTCCTCGTCGGCTTGCTTGCCGCCGGAGCGAGCGCTGCCTCGTCGCCGCCGGCCACCGACCGCTCGATCAAGCTCGACCTGATCGCGAAGCTCGCGCACGGCCCGCAGATCCTCATCCTCGGGGACTCGAAGGGCCGCCAGGCAGAGCCCTCCTACCTCCAACGGCTGACCGGACACGACGGCTTCAACGCCGCAGTCATGGGCGGCTCGACTCCCGACGCCTGGGTCTTCACCCGCTATGCCGCCGACCGCTTCCCCAACCAGAAGCGCCGCTACGTCTTGTTCGTGAGCGCGGGCCTCCTGAGCTACATCGCCGACCCCCGGACGAAGGCCGACCCCCGCGGACAACGCTACCTGCAGGAAGTCACGCCCTACCTCAGCACCCAGACCGAGACCGTCGACTGGCCGAAGCACCCCTTCACGGGCTACCGGTCGGACGGCTCGCTACGCGCCCGAGCCTGGCCGCCGTCCCCGGAACACGTGAAGCAGGTGAAGGCGGAAGCCGCCGCGCTCGTCGCCAAGATCCAGCAGCACCCACCGGTCGCCCCACGCTACCCCCCGAAGCGCTACGAGCTCTTCGAGCACCTGCTCGGGTACCTGAACGCCCGCGGCGAACGACCGGTGATCGTCTTCAACGCCCTCTACCCGAGCGTCTATGCCGCACTGAAAAGCTACGGCGACCCCGTCATCACGAGCTCGCTCGACTACCTCCGCAGCCTCCGCGCACGCTACGACTTCGTCGTCGTCGATTGCGAGAACGTCCACACCTGGGGCGGCACCGCTTCCGACTGGTCCAACGCCGGCCACGTGAACCGGTTCAACATGCGCCGCATGCTCAGATACATCGTCGCCCACTCCGACGGTGCCCTCCGATAGGCGTCGGCGTCAGGTGCAGGGCGCGTTGCCGGCGGCATCCGGTGGTGCCGTGAGCGCTGTCCACGCGGCTCGGCTGGTGATGGGGAACTCGTAGAGGCTGTAGCCGAGCGGCGCGCAGTCGGCCACTGCGCGCATGAACCCGGCGGTCTCTCTGGGGCCCATCGTCCCGGCGAGGCCGCCGATCAGGTGGATCAGAACGTGCGGGTTGCCGGTGGCGGTGCGGATGGCGGCGATGTCTGCGGCGTTGTAGGCTCGCGTGGCCTTGGTGCCGTGCACACCTGCGTCTGTGGAGTAGGCCATCGGCAGGAAGACGCTGTAGAAGCGGGCGAGCGGCCGGTAGGGGAAGCGTGGCCAGTAGGCGGGATGTCTGCGCATTCCGACCGCGGAGGGGATGATCGCCCCCAGCGCATACCCGGGGCCGACGGCCGCCCGAAGGCGGGCGGAAAGCCGAAGCAGGCGCTGGTTTCGCAGCCAGACAGGCCTGACGAGGCTCGCCTCGATGTCGAGCGCGAAGCTGTCGAAGCGCTCGCCGGCCGCGCTGCGAAAGCGGATAGCGGCCAGCGCTCGCCGCGCGTCCTGGGCAGGGTCGGCGAACGAGGGGAGATACCAGGCCACCACACGCAACCCGGCCGCATGAGCGTCATCGAGGAAGCGTCCGAGAGCGGGCCGGCGCACGAGGTCGACCCGCTGGCCGTAACTGCCCGTCTGCAGGTAGAGCGTCCGGACCCCGTCCCGAGCCATCGCCGCGACCTCCCGCTCCGGCTCCCGCCAGGCCGGCGTCGCGTAGATGTCGAGCCAGGTCCCGAGGCCCGCGTAGGCGGTGCGCGGGCGCGACGACACAGACGCTCCGGTGGCTGGAGTCACCAACACCGCCGAGAGCACTACTGCGAGCACAAGTCTCCTGCACGCCCTCATGGCCCGGCAGGCAGGAGCAGGCACGCGGCCCGGTGGCCCTCCTCCGCTGACGCCGGCCGCGCAAGGAGTGGATCCTCCCCCGCGCA
>DASYPH010000033.1:0-1549 GCA_036006925.1 Gaiellaceae bacterium | reverse complement strand
GCGTTGCGGACTACCGACTACGACGCGATCGTGCTCGCGGTGCGCGAACGGCCTCACCGCCGCCGGTTGCGGGTCGCGGCGCGTGCGCGACAGGCGTTCGATCTGCCGGTCGTCGACGTGCTCACCGCGGCGTAACGCGTCAGTCCAAGTGGGCGAGCAGCAACTCGGTCGAGCCGGCGACGCCCTTTAGGTCAACCGGACCGATCTCGCGGAACCCGATGTCGGCCTCATCTGACGCGTCGACCACGGACCGGGTGACGAGCACCTCGCCCGGCCTGGCGTAGTCGGCGATCCGAGCAGACAAGTTCACCGTCTGGCCGAAGTAGTCGCCTTCTTGGAACAGCACCGGGCCGCATGACATGCCGACGTGGACGGGCGGGAGGCCGGCGGCCGGGATCGCGTCGGCCATCTGGAGCGCGGCCCGAACGCCCGGTCCTGGATGGGCGAAGTAGAACATCACGCCATCGCCGAGCCACTTGATCGTCTTGCCGCCGTGCTGAAGCGAGTTCCGTTGAACAAGCCGCGCAACGGTCGCTGCGAGCTCAGCCGCCGCGTCATCGCCCATCTCCTGCGTGAGCCGCGTGTATCCGGTGATGTCAAGGAAACAGATAGCGGGGGGCCGCTCGAGCTTGCTGTGGATGCCGGCCTTCGCCATCAGCTGCTCGAACCCGCCGATGATGTTGGCGGTCCACTCGCGGGCCTGTTGTGCGTGATAGATCGAGAGCAGCGCGCGTTCCGCCAGCGGCGTGACCTTGTCCGAGAACTCCGGGTTCGCGATCTCGTCGGCGCCCTTGCCGGCCGCCATCGCCGGCTCGATCACCTCGGACCGCCACCATGCGGCCTCCTGCTCACTGATCCGGCGCGTCGCGTCACCGGTGACCCGTATGAGGCGTTCGACGGCAGGCGTGCGGAACCCCGCCTCCATCTGAAGCTGGAGGAAGGGGACGACCTCGAGCTCGTCCTCCCGCATGCGGTCGTCGGGTTCCGGCTGGGCCATCCCGATCGACTCCCGGATGAGCATGAGCGTCTCGACCGAGACGCCGGTCCGGTCGCTCACCTGTTGGAACGTTTCATCGCACAAGCCCGAGAACCGCTCGTACGCCTCGGAGTCGAGGAAGTCGAGGTTCAGGGTGCCGCTCCGGATCGCATCGCCCAGCATGTCGATCGAGATGCCGGCGTTCTCCAGCGATCGTGCCGTGAGGGCCCGGCGCACGTCTGCGTCCGAGAGCGTGTCGCCCGATCCAGGAACGATGCCGAGGTCGCGCAACCGCTGGAGATAGGCGGGCTCGACCCCCGCTCGCTCGGCAGCCTGTTCGAGCGTGAGCTCCACGGTCACGGGGCGAGCGTACCGTCCGACGTGACGGCTCGGACGTCGGGCGACGCCAGGAAGGTTGCGCGGAGCGGCTCTTCGTCGATGGTCGCGGCGAGCCGTTCGACGATGGCCTTCGCCCGTTCGCGGAACTCGGCCGCGCGCTCCTGGTCGCCGGCTGCCGAGGCGATGTCGTACAGCGCTACATCGATCCGCCACGTGATGGGTGCGAAGCCGAGC
>DASYPH010000032.1:0-1549 GCA_036006925.1 Gaiellaceae bacterium | reverse complement strand
GCGTTGCGGACTACCGACTACGACGCGATCGTGCTCGCGGTGCGCGAACGGCCTCACCGCCGCCGGTTGCGGGTCGCGGCGCGTGCGCGACAGGCGTTCGATCTGCCGGTCGTCGACGTGCTCACCGCGGCGTAACGCGTCGGTCCAAGTGGGCGAGCAGCAACTCGGTCGAGCCGGCGACGCCCTTTAGGTCGACCGGACCGATCTCGCGGAACCCGATGTCGGCCTCATCTGACGCGTCGACCACGGACCGGGTGACGAGCACCTCGCCCGGCCTGGCGTAGTCGGCGATCCGCGCGGACAGGTTCACCGTCTGGCCGAAGTAGTCGCCTTCTTGGAACAGCACCGGGCCGCACGACATGCCGACGTGGACGGGCGGAAGCCCGGCGGCCGGGATCGCCTCCGCCATCTGGAGCGCGGCCCGCACGCCCGGTCCGGGGTGGGCGAAGTAGAACATCACGCCGTCACCGAGCCATTTGATCGTCTTGCCGCCATGTTGCGCGGAGTTCCGCTGGACGAGGCGTGCGACGGTCGCCGCGAGTTCGGCCGCGGCGTCGTCGCCCATCTCCTGCGTCAGCCGCGTGTATCCGGTGATGTCGAGGAAGCAGATCGCGGGCGGCCGCTCGAGCATGCTGTGGATGCCAGCCTTCGCCAGCAGCTGCTCGAACCCGCCGATGATGTTGGCCGTCCACTCGCGCGCTTGTTGCGCGTGATAGATCGACAACAGCGCTTGTTCAGCGAGCGGCGAGATCGTGTTCGACAACTCGGGGTTCCCGATCTCGTCGACGCCTTTGCCCGCGGCCATCCCCGGTTCGATCACCTCGGATCGCCACCACGCTGCCTCCTGCTCGGCGATCCGGCGCGTGGCATCGCCCGCCACTCGCATCAGCCGGTCGATCGCCGGCGTCCTGAACCCTGTGTGTACCTGGAGTTCCAGGAACGGGACGACGCCGAGTTCGTCCTCGCGCATCCGGTCGTCGGGCGACGGCTGCGCCATCCCGATCGACTCCCGGATCAGCATGAGGAGTTCGACCGGGATGCTCGTTCGGTCGCTCACCTGTTGGAACGTCTCGTCGCAGAGGCCGGAGAACCGCTCGTACGCCTCGGAGTCGAGGAAGTCGAGGTTGAGTGCACCGCTCTGCATCGCTTCCGCGAACACGTCGACCGAGATCCCGGCGTTCTCCAGCGATCGTGTGGTGATCGCCCGGCGCACGTCGCCCTCCGAGAACACGGTGCCGGTTCCGGGGATGATGCCGAGGTCCCGCAAGCGCTGCAGGTAGGCGGGCTCGACCCCTGCCCGATCCGCAGCTTGTTCGAGCGGGAGCTCCCCGGTCACGGCGCGAGCGTACCGTCCGACGTGACCGCCTGAACGTCCGGCGACGCCAGGAAGGTTGCGCGGAGCGGCTCCTCGTCGATGGTCGCGGCGAGCCGTTCGACGATGGCCTTCGCCCGTTCGCGGAACTCGGCCGCGCGCTCCTGGTCGCCGGCTGCCGAGGCGATGTCGTACAGCGCTACATCGATCCGCCACGTGATGGGTGCGAAGCCGAGC
>DASYPH010000031.1:0-23956 GCA_036006925.1 Gaiellaceae bacterium | reverse complement strand
CCCGCGATCCCGACCAGCAACTCGGACGTATCGGTTGGCCGGCGGCGGAGTGGCAGCGATCCCTGGTCGGCGCGTGCGATCGTCAAAAGGTCCTCGGCGAGCACCGAGAGCCGCTCGGTCTCCTCGGCAGCCGAGCGGATCGCCGCCTCGAGCTCCTGCGGCGAGCGCGGCCGGCGCAGGGCCAGCTCGAGCTCCGTTCGAAGCAGTGCGAGCGGCGTTCGCAGCTCGTGGCTCGCGTCGGCGACGAAGCGACGCTCGTGCTCGAACGCGGCGTGCAGCCGACCGAGCATGTCGTTCAGCGTCACGGCGAGGCGCGAGATCTCGTCATGTGCGCGAGGGACGGGTAGATGCGCCGGAACACTTGCGGTCACGCCTTCGGCCCGCGCGCGCATCGCCTCGACGGGCCGGAGCGCGGCCGCCGCAAGCCCATACCCCGCGAGCGAGGCGAGGAGCAAGGCGAGGGGGCTCACGATCAGCAGTTCGCGCAGCAGGTTGTCGAGGGTCTCGTCGCGCTGGTTCAGAGAACGCGCGACCGCGACTGCACCGGTTCCGTCGGCGCTCGGCACGGCCAACACGCGCCACTCGCCCTTGTACCGCGGCAACCTGATCGTCGTGTGGACCGAGCCGTGAGCCGCGCGCGCCGCCTGGGCGGGATCGAGCAGCGGAGTGAGATTCGTCGGCGTCGAGCGCGTCGGGGCCCCTCGGGCGTCGAGAACCTGCGCGAGCGTCGTGCCTGCGGCCGTATCCGGATCGACGAGCCCGTGTTCGTCGCGAGCATGTGTCACAGCCTCGCGCGCCTGCGCTCGCAAGGTTTGATCGACCGAGGCCAGGAGTGCATCGCCGACGCGCACATAGACGAGCAGACCCATCCCGGCGAGCACAAGGGCCATGGCGACCGCAAAGGCGAGCGTCAGCCTGACCCGGATCGGCAGCCGGCTCATGTGCCGGCACGCAAGCGATACCCGACGCCGCGAACGGTCTCGAGCGATTCGCAGCCGAAGGGCCGATCGATCTTCTCGCGGAGGTAACGCACGTACACATCGACGACGTTCGAGCGTGTCTCGAAGGCCATATCCCACGCGCCGCCGAGCAGTTGTTCGCGCGTCAACACCGCGCCCGCGTTGCGCATGAAGAGCTCGAGCAGCCCGAACTCCTTTGCCGACAGGCCGAGCTCGCTGTCGCCCCGCCATGCGCGGTGAGCCGCGGGGTCGAGGCGAAGGTCGCCGACCGCGAGTACGACGGGACGCTCGCCCGGCGCACGGCGCGCGAGCGCGCGCAGCCGGGCGAGCAGCTCGTCGAACGAGAACGGCTTCATCAGGTAGTCGTCGGCGCCGGCGTCGAGGCCCTCGATGCGATCCTCGACCGCATCGCGCGCGGTGAGCATCAGGACCGGCGTCCAGACGCTCGCTGCGCGCAGAGCCCTGCAGACTTCGAAGCCGTTCAGGCCCGGCAGCATCACGTCGAGCACGATCGCGTCGTACGCCGTCGCCTTGGCCATCCAGAGCCCTTCCTCCCCGCGGCCCGCTGCGTCGGCGACGTGGCCCTCCTCGCGCAGGCCCCGGACGAGCAACCCGGCGAGCTTCGATTCGTCCTCCACGACCAGCACGCGCATGCCCGCATTGTGCTCGCGACCGGTCAGCCGCGAGCGTCGCGCATCCAGTGCACCCACGGCGAGACGAGCGGGAGGGTCGCGACTGCGAGCACCACTCCGGCGACGATCACCCCGGCGAGCACGCCCACTCGCAGGCGGTTCCCGCCGACTCCGTCGCCGCGCAGGTCGCCCGCGGCGAGTGCGGGTAGCTCGAGCACGTGTGCGAGCACGTGAACCGTCATCGCCGCCACCCACACGGCGAAGCTCGCCTGGTGAAGGAGCAGGACGGACGGTGCGCTCGGCCCGAGCACGGCGAGCGCCACGCCCGTCGCGAAGAGCCCGACCGTGGCCAGCACGACGACCGGTCCGAGTAGCCGGCGAAGCGTGGTCGGTGGCCCTGCTTCGACGTATTCGGGACGATTCGTGTAGTAGCGAGCGAAGCGGTAGCCGACCGTCACGAGCTTCAGCGCGACGATCGGCACGAGCAGCATGCCGACGACGATGTGCCACGACAGGAACGTCTGCAGCGAGAGCAACGTCCCGCCTTCGATCGCGAGCAGGACGAGCAGCACGATGGCGGTCAGCGCGGTCAGGCGCGAGTTACCGGCGGAACCTCCGAGATGCATGCGCACCGGGGGCAGGGAACCAGCGTTAGATGAGGCGAGCGTGAGACAGGCCTCACTGCACTGGCGTGGTACGGTTGAAACGCATGTCCGGGGGCCAGGTGATCGAACATGGCTCGACCAATTCGGGCCGCTGGTTGCGCGAACGGCGCCTGCGGATCACGCTCTGGATCGCTGCCGTCGAGGGTTTGCTCTACCTCGCGCACGTCCTGCACTGGTGGCAGGCGGTCACGCTGGCCGTGGTAAGCGTGGGCCTGTTCTGGCTGGCCCGTCGCACCCGCCGTTCGGCCTTCGTCCAGGATGTGACGTGGGTCCTCGCGGCGTCGCAGCTCCTCGTCCTCTGCGTGCCGATCGCGCTCTCGATCGTCAAGGCGTTCGCGATCGGGATCATCGCGCTGCTGGCGATCGTCGGGCTCGTCCTGCTCTTCGTCCGGAAGCCGGCCTAGAACCACTACTAGACTGTCGGCCCGTCTGTTCGATGGGGCGTAGCCAAGCGGTAAGGCAGCGGGTTTTGGTCCCGCGATCCCAGGTTCGAATCCTGGCGCCCCAGCCATCCACGCGAGACCACCATGCCCGACACCACCGTTGCAGCCGTCGTGATGGCCGGAGGCCTTGGCACCCGGATGCGCTCCGCCGTGCCGAAGCACTTCCATCCGATCCTCGGCCGCCGGATGGTCGACTGGGTGATCGAGGCCGGGCACGGGGCGGGCGCGAGCCCTCTGGTGGTCGTCGCTTCGCCCGCCGCACGCGACGAGTTCGCTTCGAGCGGCGTCACCGTCGCCGTCCAGGAGCAGGCACTCGGCACCGGCGACGCGGTGCGCGCCGCCGAAGCTGCCCTGTCCGGGCACGAAGGAGACGTGCTGGTGTTGTCGGGCGACACGCCGCTCCTGACGGCCGAGCTCCTCCGGGAGCTCGTCGTTACCCATCGGCGGGAGGGAGCCGCGGCGACGATCCTCAGTGCGGAGCCTCCTGACGCACGCGTCTACGGGCGGATCGTCCGTGATGCGGCAGGCTCCGTCCTGCGCATCGCCGAAGGCACCGACGCGAACGCCGAGGAGCAGCAGATCCGCGAGATCAACTCATCGATCTACGCCTTCCGCTCCGACGCGCTCTGGCCTGCGATCGCGCAGCTGCAACCGAAGAACGTCCAGGGCGAGCTGTACCTGACCGACGTGATCGAGATCCTCGTGGCCGGGGGCGCCAGGGTCGCGGCGCACATCGCCGGCGACCATCGCGAGACCGACGGGGTCAACACCCGCGTCGAGCTCGCCCGCGCCGGTGCGGTGCTGCGCGACCGGATCAACGAGCAGCACATGCTCGCGGGCGTCACGATCGTCGACCCGGCCAGCACCTGGATCGAGCCGACGGTCGAGCTCGAGGCCGACGTGACGCTGCACCCGTTCACGATTCTGCGCGGGGCGACGAGCGTCGCCGCCGGTGCCGAGATCCACGCGAACACGGTCGCGATCGACGCCCGGATCGGCCGGCACGCGAACGTGGGACCGTTCTGTTACCTTCGCCCCGGAACGGTCCTCGGCGACTCCTCCAAGGCGGGCACCTACGTGGAGATCAAGAACTCGCGGCTCGGCGACCGGAGCAAGGTTCCGCACCTGTCGTACATCGGCGACTCCGACATCGGCGAAGACACGAACATCGGCGCCGGTGCGATTACGGCCAACTACGCCCACAAGCCGGGCGAGCCGAAGAAACGGACGACGATCGGGCGCAACGTCAGGACCGCGATCCACAATAGTTTCATCGCGCCCGTCGAGGTAGGAGACGGAGCATGGATCGCTGCAGGGTCGGTCATAACCAAGGATGTGCCACCAGACGCTCTCGGCATCGCCCGGGCGCGCCAGGAGAACAAGGAGGGATATGCAGCCCGGCAGCGCGGCGACTGAGCTCGTTCTCCCCGGCCTCGAGACGCCCGAAGCTGCTGTGACGCAGCCGGCGACCGGCCACTGGCTCGAACGCGGCCCGCAGAAGAAGTTGATGGTGTTCTCCGGGCGCTCGCACACGGCGCTCGCGCAGCGCATCGCCGAGCAGTTGGGCGTCGGTCTGGGGGAGATCGAGCTGCACACCTTCGACAACGGCGAGACCTACTGCCGCTACTGCGAGTCGATCCGCGGCGCCGACCTCTTCCTCGTGCAGACGGGCTGCCACCCGGTCGATCAGAACCTGATGGAGCTGCTGCTGATGGTGCAGGCGGCGAAGCTCGCCTCGGCCAAGCGCATCACGGCCGTGATCCCGTGGTTCCCGTACGCCCGGCAGGACCGCAAGGCGAAGCCGCGCGAGCCGATCTCGGCCCGCCTCGTCGCCGACATGCTGCAACTCGCCGGTGCCGACCGCCTCCTGACGATGGATCTACACGCCGGTCAGATCCAGGGCTTCTTCACGATCCCGGTCGACCACATGACGAGCCTGCCTCTCTTCGCGCGTCATTTTCGCGATCTCGGCCTGCACGGCGAAGGTGTCGTCTCGGTCGCACCCGACGCGGGTCGCGCCAAGCAGGCGGTGCGTTTCGCCGAGATGATCGACGCCGACTTCGCGATCATGCACAAGACCCGGACCGCGCACGACAAGGTCTCGGTGACGGAGGTCACCGGCCGCGTCCGCGACAAGATCGCGATCATCGGCGACGACAGCACGATGACCGGCGGCACGCTGATCGCCGGTGCGAACGCGCTCAAGGAGCATGGCGTGCGCGAGGTGTACGTCTTCGTCACCCACGCACTGCTCTCGAGCGGGGGGTTGCAGCGGCTGAGCGAAGCCGACCTCGCGGGCATCGTCGTCACCGACACGGTGCCGATCGACCCGATCGCAATGCCCGACAACATGACCGTGTTGACGGTCGCACCGCTGCTTGCCGAGACGATCATGAACGTCTTCGCCGACGACTCTGTTTCGGCGATCTTCGGCGGCGAGAACCAACTGTTCTGACGAGAGCGATGGACTCGGCGCAGCCTCAGCCCGCCGTCGAGCCGCGCTGAGCCTTCCTAAAGGCTGTCCGGCGCTGCCGGAGGACCAGTGCCGCGACGAGCAGCGCCAAGGCCAACGATCCGATGAACATGGCCGGTGAGGATGTCTCGGTAGCGAGTGCAACGTCGGCGACGGCAATGACGAATGCGGAGATGAGGAAAATCCGGTTGAGGACGGTCATGGCGCGTGGTATCGGCACCGACCCGCTTCGACTTGAGTTCGCCGACGCGGCGGCACCGTCGACGAATGTCGTTGCCGCCCACTGCCTCACGCCCACGACGTTGACCGATCCAGTGACGAGTGCGTGACCGCTCTCCGCGGAAGCCGCTCCCTCAAAGGGCCGGATTGACGAAGTTCGCGTGGGAGATCGCGACGAGCACGATCGCGAATGCCTCGACGAAGGCCAGGCCCGCGGCGCCGATCGAGGCGGTGACGATCTGCTGGCTGGTCAGCTTGGCGCGGTTCCCGACGATCGACGCGAGCGCAGCGGGGACGCCCGCCAGGACCAGGAGGTCGAGCGCAACCAGGCTGTCGCCCGCGACCTTGTCGAGCGCCACAGTGGCGATGACGACCGCGACCAGGCCACAGGGTGGGCAGGCTCCGAACGCAAAGAGGAAATATCGGGAAGCTCTCAGCTGCTCGTCCTTTCGTCGCCTCTCGCGCTTCTCATCCACGAGAACGTCTGCTTGGTGCGAGCGCTAAGGAGGTGCCGCAGCGGCGACGCGCTCCGCCGCGAGCTGCTCGGCAGCCGCCGCCGGCGTGATCCCGGCAGCATCGGCGGCACTGAAGAGCCCACGTAGCGTGTCGCCGACTGCGGCGAGGCCACGTTGCAGCTCGTCCTCGTCCCAGCCGTGGTCGACGAGCCCGAGCAGCTGGATCACGCCGCCGGCGCTCGCGACGTAGTCGGGTGCGTAGAGGATCCCCGCGGCTTTCAGACGCTCGGCATCCTCACGCTCGGCCAGCTGATTGTTCGCCGAGCCGGCGACGACGGCGCAGCGTAAGCGCGGGATTGACGTTGCGGTCAGCGAGCCCCCGACGGCGCAGGGCGAATACACGTCGCACTCGGTCGCAAGCGCGCTCGCTGCCGGGACGGCCGCTCCGCCGACCTCGGCCGCGACCGCTGCCGCCCGTTCGGGGTCGATGTCGGAGACGAGCACGTCGGCGCCCTCGGCCGCGAGGAGCGTCGCAAGGGTGTGACCGACCGAGCCCACCCCCTGGACCAGCACCCGGCGCCCGGCGAGGTCCGGTGAGCCGAAACGGTGCTCGACGCACGCCTGGATCGCGTGCAGGACACCGATCGCCGTGCCGCGCCCGCTGTTGCCGCCCGCGCCGGTCGTTCCATACACCCACGGGCAGGCCTCCGCGACCACGTCGAGGTCGGCGGGCGTGATGTTCATGTCGCCGGCCGTGCGGTAGGTGCCGCCGAGTGACGTGACGAGCTTTGCGTAGCGCAGCAGGAGCCCGCGCCGCTCGGCTCCCTCCGGCAGCGTGGGCACGGCGAGCACCGCTTTGCCGCCACCTCGCTCGGCGTTCGCGACCGCCATCTTCACGGTCATCGCCTGCGACAGCCGCATCGCATCGGCAAGGCCGTCGGCGGGCGTCGGGTAAACGCGCAGTCGGGTGCCGCCGCACGCGGGGCCGCGCGCCGTCGAGTGGACGCAGACGAACATCCACGCGCCGCTTTCGCGGTCGAAGCGGACCACGGCCTCCTCCCCGTCCCAGTCGCGCAGCAGCTGCTCGAACACGCCGGAAGTCTGCAGCACGCGGCGAAGGTCGCGCTGCACCCGGTACACTCCTGCGCCGTGGCTGGCGAGCGCGTCAAACTGATGGTCCAAGACCGTGCGATCCTCGGTTCCGCCGAGGCGCGCCGCCTGCGCCGGCAGGGCATCGTCCCCGGCGTCCTCTACGGCCGGGAAGAGCCCGTCTCGATCTCGATCGCCGAGCGTGACCTCCGCGCCGCGCTGACGACACGCGGCGGCCTGAACGCGGTGCTCGACGTCGTCGTCGACGGCGGCGAGGTGCATTCGTCGGTGCTCAAGGACTACCAGCAGGATCCCGTTCGCGGCCTGATCACGCACGTCGACCTGCAGGAGGTCCGGCTCGACCAGCCGATCCACGCCACCGTCCCGGTGACGCTGCACGGCGAGCCGGTCGGGGTGAAGGAAGGCGGCGTGCTGACACAGGTGACGAACGAGTTGAACGTCGAGGCGTTGCCGATGGAAGTGCCCGAGCATCTCGAGGTCGACGTCTCGGACCTGCAGATCGGCGACACACTGCGCCTTTCCGCGCTGCCGGCGTCGCCCGGTGTGACCCTGCTCGACGACCCCGAGCAGACCGTGCTCGCGACCGTCACGCAGCCCAGGACCGAGGAGGAGCCCGAGACCGTCGAGGCTGCTGCCGAGGGCGAAGAGGCTGCCGCTGAGGGCGAAGGCGAAGCGGACGAGTCGCAGGGCGAGCCGGAGGCCGCGGCCGACGGCGACGCCGAGTAACGGAGCTGTGCCGGGTGCGGCTGTGGCCGCGCAGACACGGCACCGCGCTCGACCTGCTCGTGGTCGGCCTGGGCAACCCGGGGCGCGAGTATGCGCGCACGCGGCACAACGCCGGCTGGCTGGTCGTCGACGAGCTTGCGCGGCGTCATGACGGGTCGTGGCGAGCGAAGTTCGAAGGGCGCCTCGCGGAAGTGCGGATCGACGGGCACAAGGTCGCCCTGCTCAAGCCCGAGACGTTCATGAACGACTCCGGTCGCTCGGTACAGGCGGCGGCCCGCTTCTTCAAGCTCGAGCCGGACGCGATCCTCGTCGTGCACGACGAGGGCGACCTCGAGTTGGGCCGTCTCCAGGCCAGGCTCGGCGGCGGGCTCGCCGGCCACAACGGCCTGCGCTCGGTCGCCCAGCACCTCGGGACGCCCGACTTCCTGCGGCTCCGCATCGGCGTGGGCAGGCCGGGTCGCGGCGACCCGAGGCCGCTCGCCGACTACCTGCTCGCGAACTTCGAGCCGCACGACGATCCCGATGCCGTTGTGGCCGCCGCGGCCGATGCCGTCGAGCGCCTCGACGCCGAAGGGCTCGAGGCGGCGCAGCGGACGATCAACAACCGCTGACGAAGGCGTACGATGACCCCCGGCCGAACCCCTCGTTCGGCCCAAAGTCATGGACCGGCCAGTTCTCTACAGCCTCGTCGAGCGCGTACGCGCCCAGGAGCGCCTCCAGGAATTTGCGGTGGCGCTGCCAACGCGCGCCCGCATCTCCGAGCCCGTGCTGCCCCTCGTGCTCGCCTCACTCTACGACGAGCTCGGCCGTGGGCTCGTCGTCGCGCTCGCCGAAGACACAGATGCGCGCGACCTCGCCGAGGCGGCCGGCTGGTTCCTCGGCGACGAGTGGGTGGCCCTGTTCCCGTCGCGGGGCGTGCGCTGGGAATCGGGACTCTCGCCGACGCCCCATCTGATCGGCGAGCGTGCCCGCGCACTCGACGTGTTCGAGCGTGGTGGGCTCGTGTGCGTCTCCGCGGCGGCGCTTGCGGAGGGCGTGCCTCCCGGTCCAGCCCGTCCCGCGGCGCTCCGTCTCGCGCAGGGCGACGAGCCGGGCATCGACGCCATCGCCGCGCAACTCGCCGACGCAGGCTACGCGCGCGTCGAGCGAGTCGAGGAGCGCGGCCATTTCGCCGTGCGCGGCGGGCTCGTCGATGTCTATCCGACGACCGGCCGCGAGCCCCTTCGGATCGAGTTGTTCGGCGACGAGATCGAGCAGATCCGTGCGTTCTCGCCGTTCACGCAGCGCGCGCTGCGCCAGGTCGAGTCGGCGACGATCTATCCCGCCGCCGAGCGACGCGGCGAGTTCGTGGAGATCGAGCTTTCCGACGACGACGAGCCGATCCGCGTGCCGGCCGACCTCGTCGCGCCGTTCACGAGGCCGCCGGATCTCGTCTGGGTGCCCGACGAGGTGCGGGCCGTCTGGGAGGAGGAGGCATTCACGCCGGTGTCGCTCGAGGGCGCGACCGAGCTCTCCGGCTTGCCCCAGGGCCAGCCGTTCTCCTTCGACGCACAGCGCCCGGCGCTCGCTGCCCGCGGGCTTTCAGAGGCCGAGAACGAGCTGACCGGCCTGTTGCGTCAGGAGCTCGACATCGTCGTCGCCTTCCCACACCGAGGCGAGGCGCTACGGCAGCAAGCGCTGCTCCGCCGCTCCCAGGCGCGGCTGCTCGAGCCCGGGCGGGCCCCCGACGGACTGACGTTCGCGGTTGCGCCGGCCCGCCGCGGCTTCGTGTGGCGCGAGCTCGGGCTCGCGCTCCTCCCCGACACCCAGGTCTTCCGCAGGCGCCCGGCGCGCGCAACGACGTCTCCAGGACGGGCGCTGCAGAGCTTCTCCGACCTGCGAACGGGCGACTACGTCGTGCACGAGGACCACGGAATCGCCCAGCTCAAGGGCTTCGAGACAAAAGAAGTCGCCGGCGTCACGCGTGACTACCTCCTGCTCGCCTTCCGCGGTGACGATCGCGTCTACGTCCCGCACGAGCAGATCGGAAAGGTCAGCCGCTACATCGGCTCCGATGCGAAGTCGCCCACGCTCTCGAAGCTCGGCGGCAAGGCGTGGGACAACCTCAAGACTCGCGCGCGGACGCACCTGCGCGAGCTGGCAGGCGAGCTGCTGCAGCTCTATGCCCAGCGCCAGACACAGCCCGGCGTCGCCTACGACGTCGAGCACGAATGGGTCGAGCGCCTGGAGAGCGAGTTCCCGTACCGCGAGACCGACGACCAGCGAACGGCGATCGAAGCCGTGATGGAAGATCTCGAGTCGCCGCATCCGATGGACCGTCTCGTCTGCGGCGATGTGGGCTTCGGCAAGACGGAGATCGCCGTCCGCGCGGCGTTCGCCGTCGCCGTCAACGGCAAGCAGGTGCTGATGCTCGTTCCGACGACGGTGCTGGCGCAACAGCACTGGAACACCTTCCGCACGCGCTATCGCGACTTCCCGGTCCGCGTCGAGATGGTCTCGCGCTTCCGAAAGCCGGCCGACGTGAAGAAGGTCCTCGCCGACTTCTCCGAGGGAAAGGTCGACGTCCTGATCGGCACGCACCGAGTGCTTTCACGCGACGTGATCTCGAAGGAGCTCGGCCTTGTGATCGTCGACGAGGAGCAGCGGTTCGGCGTCGCGCAGAAGGAGCTCCTGCGTCAGCTGCGGCTCGAGGTCGATGTGCTTGCACTGAGCGCAACGCCGATCCCACGCTCGCTGCACATGTCGCTCGCCGGTCTCCGCGACATCTCGGTCATCGAAACACCACCGGAAGGCCGCCGCCCGATCCGCACGTTTGTCGGCGAATACGACGACGAGCTGATCAAGCTCGCCCTGGAGCGCGAGGTGGCGCGAGGCGGGCAGAGCTTCTACCTGCACAACCGCGTGGAGACCATCGAGGAAGCGGCGCTGAAACTGGCGCAACTCCTCCCTGAGTTGCGCCTACTCGTCGCGCACGGACAGATGCCGGAGCGGGAGCTCGAGGACAAGATGCTGAGCTTCCTCTCCGGCGACGCCGACGTGCTCGTGTCGACGACGATCATCGAATCGGGACTCGACATCCCGCAGGCGAACACGCTGATCGTCGAACGCGCCGACCAGCTCGGACTCAGCCAGCTCTACCAGATCCGTGGCCGCGTCGGCCGCAGCGACGTACTCGCGCACGCCTACCTCTTCTACCCCGAGGCGCGTGAGCTGACGCCCGAGGCGCGCGCCCGTCTTGCGACGCTCGCAGACCACACCGAGCTCGGTTCCGGGTTCGCGATCGCGATGCGCGACCTCGAGATCCGCGGCGCCGGCGACCTGCTCGGTTCGGAGCAGTCGGGGCATGTCGCCGCGCTCGGGTTCGAGCTGTACGTCGAGATGCTGCACGAGGCCGTCGCCGAGCTGTCGGGCCAGCGCAGGCTCGTTGCGAGGCCGGTTCGCGTCGACGCGCGCATCGACGCGTACGTGCCGGCCGCCTATATCGGCGCCGAGGCGCTCAAGATCGACCTGCACCGGCGCATCGCGCTCGTGGAGTCGGACGACGAGCTGCACGAGCTCCGGATCGCGACCGAGGACCGGTACGGCCCGCTGCCGGAGCCCGTCGAGAACCTGTTCTCGATCCAGGACGCGAAGTTGAAGCTGGCGCGTCTCGGCGCCGACTACCTCGTCTTCAGGGGCGGCCGCGCGACGGTCGGGCCGGTCGTGCTCGGCTCGGACGAGCTACGTGAGTTGCGCACCTCGATCGACACCGCGATCTACTCGTCAGGGAACCGTGAAGTGTCGTTAAGGCACGGCGAATTCGCGGGAGCGCTCGATCTGGTCGCTGCTATGCTGGCCGCGCGCCAGGCCGCGTAAGCCGGCGCTTCCTTATGCGGTCCTTTGCCAAGTACATCGTTCCGATTCTGCTCGCCGTGGCGCTCCTCGCCGGGTGCGGTTCGAGCAGCGGCTCCGGCAGCGTCGGGGGCGATGACGTCGCCGTTGTCGGCAACACACACATCACGAAGGCTGAGTACGACCAGCTGATCGCGCAGGCGAAGCAGAGCCTCGGCAAGACCTTTCCGAAACAGGGGACGGCGGAGTACCAGGCGCTGAAGAGCAAGGCCGTGACCGTGTTGCTGCAGCAGGCCGAGCGCTCCGAGAGCGCCTCGTCGGACGGCATCAAGATCAGCGACAAGCAGCTCGAGGCGCGGCTGACGCAGATCAAGAAGCAGTATTTCGGCGGCAGCGACACGAAGTACAAGACGCAGTTGGCGCAGCAGCACCTGACCGACGCCCAGGTTCGCCAGGACGTCAAGTCGCAGCTGATCTACGAGGCGCTCGTCGCCCGCGTCACGAAGGGCGTGTCGGTCTCCGACAGCGAGGCGCACGACTACTACATCGCGCACCCGCAACTCTACTCGAAGGCCCAGACGCGCGACCTGCGCCACATCCTCGTCAAGAACAAGCAGCAGGCCGACACGATCTACGCCCAGCTGAAGGCCGGCAACGACCAGACGTGGTGCACCCTGGCCAAGAAGTTCTCGCAGGACCCGAGCTCCAAGAACAATTGCGGCAAGCTGACCGTGTCGAAGGGGCAGACCGTGCCGCAGTTCGACAAGGTTGCCTTCTCCGAGAAGACCGGCACGATCCATGCGCCGATCCACGATTCCACCTACGGCTGGTTCGTGATCGAGCCGCTCTCGACCGTCCATCCCCGCTCGACGACGCCTGAGCAGCAGGTTGCCCCGACGATCAAGCAGCAGCTTCTGCAGACGAAGAAGAATCAGGCGATCACGACGTGGTTCAACGGCCTGACGAAGACCTTCTGCAAGGGCGGCAAGATCAAGTACCAGGTCGGCTACACACCGTCGCCCGACCCGTGCGCGTCGACGACGTCGACGAACACCACCACGACCTAACCCGCTGGTGTCGCTCGCGGCTGCGCTCGTCGAGCTCCAGGAGCTGACTGAGCGACTTCGTACGGAGTGCCCGTGGGACCGCGAGCAGACGGCCCGGACGATCGTTCCGCACACGGTCGAGGAGGCGTACGAGGTGGCCGATGCCGCGCTCGCCGGTGACGACGCGAAGCTGCTCGACGAGATCGGCGACCTGCTCTTCCAGTGCGTGTTCCTGGCGCTGACGCTCCAAGAGCGCGGCGATGGCGATCTCGAGCAGGCAGCCCGGCTGGTGACCGCGAAGCTCGTCCGCCGGCATCCACATGTCTTCGGCGCGGCCGAAGCGGCCAGCGCGGGCGCGGTGCGGAAGCGCTGGGAGGAGATCAAGCGAGACGACGAGGGCCGCGTCGGGGTGTTCCACGACGTACCCGAGGGGCTGCCTGCGCTGCTCTACGCCCGCAAGGTGCAGTTGCGCGCGCGTTCAGTCGGGTTCGAGTATCCGGATCTGGCCGGCGCCGTCACCGACTTCGACGACGAGGTGCGCGAGCTCCGCGAGGAGCTTCCGGCCGCGGACCCGGCGACCGACACCGAGCCGGATCCGCGCGTCGCCGCGGAGCTCGGCGACGTCCTGTTCGCGGCCGTCAACGTGGCACGGCGGCTGAACGTCGATCCCGAGCTCGAGCTGCGGGCCGCGTCGAAGCGCTTTCGCGCGCGTGTCGAGGTCGCCGTCGAGCTTGCGCGGGCCGCCGGCAAGGATTGGACGACACTTCCGCTCGACGAGCAGGATGCGTACTACGACGAGGCAAAGGAGCGCTAGTGCCGACGAGGATCGAAAGCGTGCATGGACGGCAGGTACTCGACTCGCGGGGAAACCCGACGGTGGAGGTGGACATCACGGTCGAGTCGGGCGCGGTCGGCCGGGCGATCGTCCCGTCGGGGGCGTCGACCGGCGTGCACGAGGCGGTCGAGCTTCGCGACGGTGGCGCGACGTGGGGTGGCAAGGGCGTCTCGAAGGCCGTTGAGCATGTGAACGGCGAGATCGCGGACGTGCTGCGCGGTCTCGACGCAGCCGACCAGGAGGCGGTTGATCGCGCGCTGATCGATCTCGACGGGACCCCGAACAAGGGCCGGCTCGGCGCGAACGCGATTCTGGGCGCGTCGCTCGCCGCCGCCAAGGCGTCGGCCGCCGATGCGGGCATCTCGCTCTTCCGCTGGCTCGGCAGCGACTCGGCGACGCTGCCCGTGCCGATGCTGAACGTGATCAACGGCGGCGTGCACGCCGCCAACTCCATCGACCTGCAGGAGTTTATGGTCGTGCCGGCAGGGGCCGAGAGCTTCTCCGACGCACTCCGGATCGGCGCCGAGGTCTATCACGCGCTGAAGAAGGTGCTGACCGAACGCGGCCTCGCGACCGGGGTCGGCGACGAAGGCGGGTTCGCGCCCGACCTCGAGTCGAGCGAGGCCGCGATCGAGGCGATCCTCGAAGCCGCCGAGCTGGCCGGGCACCTCGACCGCGTTGCAATCGCCCTCGATCCCGCGACGAGCGAGGTCTTCCGTGACGGGGTCTATCGCTTCGAGGGCCGGGAGAAGACGAGCGAGGAGCTGCCGGACTTCTGGGCAGGCATCGTCGCCGCCTACCCGGTCGTCTCGATCGAGGACGGTGCCGCCGAGGACGACTGGGATTCCTGGCGGCTGCTGACGGAACAGCTCGGCAACGTCGTGCAACTCGTCGGCGACGACCTCTTCGTGACCAGCCCGGCACGCCTCCAGGAGGGAATCGAGCGAGGCGTCGCCAACTCGATCCTGGTCAAGGTGAACCAGATCGGAACGCTCACCGAGACGATCGAAGCTGTGCGAACCGCCCGTGCCGCGGGCTACACGGCGGTCATGTCGCACCGGTCCGGCGAGACGGAGGACGCCACGATCGCCGACCTCGCCGTGGCGCTCGGTACCGGTCAGATCAAGACGGGGGCGCCGGCGCGCAGCGACCGCGTCGCGAAGTACAACCAGCTGCTGCGGATCGAAGAGGAGCTAGGCCCCCGCGCGCACTATCCGGGCTGGGAGGCGTTTCCGAGAAGATCGTGACGCACGAACCTGGCTCGTCCCCACGCGGGCCAGATCCGTGCGTCACGCGGCGAGGCGCGCTTTCCCCCCACGGATGAGCGCCTCCAGCAACGCGAGCGACTCGCGCGCGCTTCGGTCGAGCCCGATCAGGCGCAGCACGCCGTACGGATCGACGAAGAGTGTCAGGCGACGCGATTCCGCGACGCCGGTCAGGATCGGGAACCGCACCGGCGTTCCCGAGTAGGTGAAGGCGGCTGAGTACCAGTCGTCCGCGGTCGCGGCGACGACAACCGCGCCGCTGGCTGCGAACGCCTCTTCGAGCTCCGCCAGCGCCAGCACGTCGGCACGGCGGGCGGCCAGCGAGACGACCGTCCAGCCGCCGCGGAACTCGCTGAGCGCGATCTCGCGGCGCCGCTCGCCGCGGATGAAGGCCTCGGCCACGAGCTGCGGTGCGGCGGCGTCGATCAGGTAGCTCATGAGGCGAGAGTACGCTCGGCGATGCGCCGCGTCGTCGTCGCCGCGGATGATTTCCCGTCGTCCGTTCGGAGGATCAGTACTCTGGGCGGCATGGCCGCTGTCCGCCGCAGAACGAAGATCGTCGCGACGATCGGGCCGGTTTCGTCGACGCACGAGATGGTTCGCGCACTCGTCGACGCCGGCGTCGACGCGATCCGCCTCAACCTCTCACATGGCAATCACGAGGATCACGCCGCCCGCGCCACGGTGGTGCGCGAGGTGCAGGCGGAGACCGGGAAGCCGCTCGCGCTGATCGCGGACCTGCAGGGGCCGAAGCTGCGTATCGGCGACCTGTTGGCGCCGCGCCTGCTGGTGAAGGACGAGGAGATCGTGATCGTCGGGGAGCAGACGGCGACCGGAGACGAGCTCCCGGTGGCGCCGGCGGTGATCGGCGACGTCCTGCGGCCCGGCCACGACATCCTGATCGACGACGGACTGGTTCGCTTGACGGTCGAGGAGATCGAGCACGGCCGGGCACGGTGCCGGGTCGTCGTCGGCGGTCCCGTGAGCTCGCACAAGGGCGTCAACCTCCCGGGCGTGCCGATTCCGATCCCGTCGCTGACGAAGAAGGATCTCGACGACCTGGGCTTCGCGCTCGGGATCGGGGCCGATTTCGTCGCGCTGTCGTTCGTGCGCGCAGCCGCTGACGTTCGCGACCTGCAGGCGATCATCCGCCAGCACGGCTCGCCCGCCCGCGTGATCGCCAAGATCGAGAAGGCGGAGGCCATCGCCGCGCTCGAGGAGATCCTGATCGAGTCCGACGCGATCATGGTCGCCCGCGGCGACCTCGGGGTTGAGATCGGGGCCGCGACCGTGCCGCTCCTGCAGAAGCGCATCATCCTGCGCTGCCTCGAGGTCGGGAAGCCGGTGATCACGGCGACGCAGATGCTCGAGTCGATGATCGAGCACGCCGAGCCGACCAGAGCCGAAGCGAGCGACGTCGCGAACGCGATCCTCGACGGCACGTCTGCCGTGATGCTCTCCGCCGAGACTGCGACCGGGAACTATCCGATCGAGGCGGTCGAGACGATGGACCGGATCGCGCGCGCCGTCGAGCCGTCGATGGGTTATCGCCACCAGATGCCGGAGCCCGGTGAGGAGACAACGGTCGGTCGCGCGATGTCGAACGCCGCCTGCGACCTGGCGGAGACGCTCGGCGCGAGCGCGATCATCGTCCCGACTTTCACGGGGCGGACCGCGTCGGCCGTCGCCCGGCTTCGTCCGCGTCGCCCGATCGTCGGGCTGTCGCACCACCAGACCGCGGTGCAGCAGATGGCGCTCGAGTGGGGGGTGACGTCGGTCGTGATGCCGCAGACGCACGACGTGGAGGATCTCTGGTCGCGAGCGCTCGAGTCGGCGCTGCACTCGGGCGTCGTCGAGTCGGGCGATCGTGTGGTCACGACGGCGGGCACGGCGGTCAACCTGCCGGGCTCGACGAACGTGATCAAAGTCGACATCGCATGACCGCCGGGGCCTACTCGATCCCGGAGGTGCAGCGGCTGGTGGCGACGCTCGTCGCGTCCAAGCCGGGCGGGCGGATCGCCGAGATCGGCACGTCGTACGGCGACGGCGCCAAGGCGATCGCCGCCGCCCTCCAGGAGGGAGCGACGTTCGTCACGGTGGAGCTCGATCCAGACCGCGCTGCGCGTGCCCGCGAAGCGCTCGCGGGAACGCGGGCGGAGGTGTTGCAGGGCGACTGGCGCGAGCTGCTGGCCCCACGCGCGCCCTTCGACCTGCTCTTTGCCGACGGCGGAGGCTCGTACGGCGACGTCGCCGATCTGCTCGGCCCTGGTGGCATCCTCGTCAAGGACGATCTGACCCCGGGGCGCCCGGTCGCGGGCGACGCCACCCGGGAGGCGCTGCTGCTCGACCCGCGGCTCGAAGCGACCGAGGTCCGCGTCACAGACGAGATGGCCTGCATCGTCGCCGTCCGTCGCGTCGGGGCCTGAACCCTCGAACCTCGTTCGAACCTCGTCGGAACGAGGTTCGAACGTTCCGGAGCCACGAGCCGCGAAGCTCTCGAACCTCGTTAGAACGAGGTTCAGGTGTGACAAGTCTGTGCCAGCTGGAGCCGGACGCTGGCGGCGCGGGTGGGGCACCGCCATCCTCGGTGGGATGGGAAGCACGCCGCGCGAACAGGCCGAGGGGCTCTATCACGTCGCTGCTCGTTCGAACGCCGAGGAGCACATCTTCCGCGACGAGCGCGACTACGTCGCCGGCATCACGATCCTCGGACAGCTCGTCGCCGCCGGTGCGCTCGAGTGCCACGAGTTCTGCTTTATGCCGACGCACTACCACCTGCTCGCGTCATTCGAAGCCGGCGGTATCTCGAAGGCGCTTCATCGCCTGAACCGCCGCTACGCGACCGGCTTCAACCGGCGACACGGCCGCCGGGGCCGGGTGTTCGACTCGCCGTATGCCTCCGTGCTGGTCGAGGACGACCGGCACCTGCTGTGGCTTGCGCGGTACCTCGCGAACAACCCGTCCACGACGCCGTGGCCGTATTCGAGCCACGATTCGTACTTCTCGTTCGTCGATCCGACGCCGTTGATCGAGGCGTTCGGCTCGGAGAGTCGCTGGCGCGAGTTCGCCGCCCACTCGTGAACCTCGTTCGAACGAGGCTCACGAGTTCCCGGTCGGGCGCGGCGAACGAACCCTTGAACCTCGTTCGAACGAGGTTCAAGGGTTTGCGGTCTGTCCCGCGAAACCGTTCGCGTGATCCGCATCCGGCCGACTCGGTTGCTCGCGCTGGGCGGCCTCGTGCTCGTCGGTTTCCTCTACTGGAAGCCCGCGGAGACGTACCTGCACACGAAGCAGCAGCTCGAGGTGCGCCAGGCGGACGTGCGGTCGCTGCGGGCGGAGAAGGAGCAGCTCGAGCGGCGAATCGCGCAGGCGGGCACGACCGACCAGCTCGTACGTGAAGCGCGGCGACTTGGGCTCGTGAAACCTGGCGAGCGACTGTTTATCGTCAAGGGCATTCCCACCTGGCGCAAACGTCACTGATGGACCCGCGCGACCGCGAGGTCGTCACCCGGCAGCTCAGCAGGAGCCCGCGCGCGGTGCGGCGCGTCGCCGTTCGCTGTCCCTTCGGCCGGCCCGCCGTCACCGAGCAGGCGCCGTTCGACGAAGACGGGCGGCCGTTCCCGACCCAGTTCTACGTCACGTGCCGCCATCTGGTGGCTGCGATCTCGCGGCTCGAGGCAGCAGGCGGCGTGGAGCGATGGACGCGCGCCGCCATCGACGACCCGGAGCTCGCCGCAAGCCTCGCGGCCGCTGAAGCCGAACAGCGAGCGCTCCGGCCCGAGCTCGACGCCGGCATCGGAGGCTCGACGCGTCCCGGCAGCCTCAAGTGCCTGCACGCCCATGCGGCGTACGCCCTCGCGCGCCCGGGATACGAGCTCGGCGAACGTGTGCTCGAGGAGCTGCCGTCGCTCTGGCCCGACTCCTGCTGTACTCCCTGAGGTGAACGTGGAGCTCGCACGCCAGCAGTGGGAGGACGGCTTGCGCCGGGTTGAGAACCGCGCGGGAGACGGTGCGCGCTACGAGCGCCTCCTGTCGCAGGTCGACGTCGTCTCGAAGGGACTGCGCCAGCGCGTCGGGCAGGTGTTCACCCTCGCCGAGCTGGCGGACGCCTACGACGGTGCCGACGAATGGGCTCGCGGCCTGATCGACGACGCCGATCCGGAGGCGGCGCCTGCCGACGAGCCGGGGACGGTGGCGGACGCGGCGTTCCACCTCTACGCCCGCGGCGCTGCCGACTACGAGCCGTGAAACGTGCGCTGGTCGCCGTCGGCCTGATCGTCGCCTTCGTGGTCGGCGCGGCCGTCGGCGAGTCGCTCGACGACGGGTCGAAGCCTGCCGGCACCCAGACGCTCGTGCGGACGCTGCAGCCGCTGCCACTGGCGCCTGCGGCCAGCCAAACAGTCACTGTGACCGTGTCGAATCCATGAAAACGGTGCAAGTAGCTGCAAGTTGGCTACGTTTTGCGGTGTGAGCTTTCCAGGCAGACGCGCCCCCACCAGCGAGCCGGACTGGCTGACGCTTGGCCAGGCGGCCAAGTTCCTCGGCGTCGCGCAGTCGACCATCCGCAAGTGGTCGGACCAGGGTCGGGTGCCCGCCTTCTACACACCGGGCGGCCACCGGCGCTATCGCCGTCGCGACCTCGAGGCGTTCCTCGACCGTTCAGGCCCGGGGGGGCGGACCGAGGGGCCGCTCGTGCTCGTCGTCGACGACGACCCGGGTTTGCGGGAGCTGATCCGGGTCAGCCTCTCGCTCGACGGCTACACCGTCCGTGAAGCGGCAAGTGCCGAAGAGGCACTCGCGGCGATCGAGGACACCGCTCCGGACCTCGTGCTGCTCGACGTGGTGATGCCCGGCGTCGACGGCTGGCAGATGTTGCAGCGCATGCAGGAGCGTCACGGTTCGATCCCGGTGATCATGTTCTCCGGCAAGGTCGACGACGAATCCGCCGCCGAGGCCGAGCAACGAGGCGCGCGTGGGTTCGTCGGCAAGCCGTTCGACCCGCAGCAGCTGATCGAGCGCGCGAAGCAGCTCGTGCCGACGTGAGCAGCGGAATCTAGAGCTCTTCGGCTGCCCGCAACAGGCCGCCGAGCACGACGCCGAGGGCTGCCAGCAGGCTGATGAAGATGCCGATCCCGCGACCGTTCGCCGGTAGGACTGCGTCCGGGATCGAGATCAGCCGGATCAGCACGAAGATCAGGCCGAGTGCGCCGAGTGCCACGACGACGAGGCTCTCGGGAATGGTCGGCGGCAGCTCGAATCCGGCCTCCCGCAGCGCCACCAGTGCCAGGACGGCAAGCCCGATGAAGAAGACGAGCTTGCCCAGCACGCCTGTGTGCCAGCCGATCACGGCCAGGTGCACGCCGACCCCGGAGCCTGCGTACCAGCCCATGAAGCTCGACAGCGCGAGGACGAGGCCCGCGACCCACGTGATCCGGTCGCCGAGCGCCCAGATCCCAACGGGTGCGGGCCGCGGAGCGCCGCCCGTCGCGGGTGCGGTCCCGCCCGGCGCGTCGACGTCGAAGAAGTCGGGGCGTTCCACGGCTCGTAGTATGGGCCAGAGGCCGGTCGGCCGTCCGGCTAAACGCCGAAGAGCGTCCCGACTTCGTGCCACGCCGCAAGGATCACGAAGGCGGCGAAGAACGCCAGCACGAGGAGCGTCACCCAGAAGCGGACGTCGGACCGGCGCGCTGCGCTTCGCCGTTCGACTCGTGCGCGGCGCCGGGCGCGCTCTCGGCGGTATGCGCGTTCGATTGCCAGCGGGTCGAGTGACGGCGTATCGTCGTCGAACACCGGTTGTTGCCGTGCTGTCTCGGGCATGGGGCGGATTGTAAAGGGTTGGGAGGCTCGAACGGGGTATCGTCGGGCGCGATGCGCTCGTGAACCTGCGCCGCGGCGACGGGCCACCGCTCGTGATCGGGCATCGCGGCGCAGCAGCCGTGGCGCCCGAGAATACGCTCGAAGCCCTGCAGGCTGCGATCGCTGCCGGCGCGCAGCTCGTCGAGTTCGACATCGGGCCGGATCTCCGCCTCGCGCATTCCGACCGGGAGGTGCCGGTGGGGGCGATCACGCTCGATGCGGCCCTCGAGTTCCTCGGTGAGCATTCGCTCGGGGTTCACCTCGACCTCAAGCAGCCGGGCTACGAGGCGGAGGTGCTCGAAACGCTCCGCCGGCACGGGATGCAGGAGCGGGCGCTCGTCTCGACCACCTTCTCGATCACAACTCGCCGGCTCGCGCTGCTCGCGCCGTCGGTGCCGCGCGCCATCGGGTATCCACGCGACCGCTACGGCGTCGCGAGCTTCCGTTGGCCCGCACCGCTGACCCGCCTGGGCGCGGCTGCCTTGCGCCAGGCGATGCCCTTCCGCGTGCCGCTGCTGCTCCGCAGAGCACACGCCGACACGATCTCGCTGCATCACACGCTCTGCTCGCCGGCCGCGATCCGGGCGGCCCACCGCGCCGGCGCGCCCGTGCTCGCGTGGACGGCGAATGACGCCCAGACGGTACGCCGGCTGAGCTCGGCCGGGGTCGACGGGATCGTCTCGGACGATCCGGGGATGGCGCTGCGAACGCTGGCTACACTCCCGGCGCAGTGAAACGCCTGCTCGCCGCCGGTCTCTTCGTGATCGGGCTGGCGGTCGCGGGGGGATTTTCAGGCCCTGTGATCGCCGACATCACGACCTCGACGTCGTCGACGACGACGACGACGACCGCTGCCACGACGACCGTCGTGACGACGACGACCGCCGTCACGACCACGACCGCGCCCTCCGGGACCATCCCTCGCGCCGTTCGCGTCGCCGGCGTGAAGGTCGGTGGTCTGACCGCCTCCGAGGCCGTTGCCGCCGTACAGCAGGCGTTCGCGACGCCGCTGCCGGTCGTGGTCGACCGGAGCAAGCTCGTGCTGGACCCGCGCGCCTATTCCTCCGCCTACATCCCGACAGCCGTCGCGAAGGCCCGCATCGCCGCGCCGGGGACGAACGTCAAGCTGGTCGTCGCCGTGCGCGGCCCGCAACTCGGCACCTGGGTCGACAGGGTGCTGCGGCGGTTCGCGCGCCCCGCCGTCGACGCGTCGCTCGTCTTCCGCTCCGACCGGCCGCTGGTCACGAAGGATCGGGTGGGCCGCAGGCTCGACCGTGCCGGGGTGACGCACCGAGTCGCAGCTGCGCTTGCGGCCAATTCGCGCTTGGCCGTGCGCCTGCACACCGTTCGCGTGGCACCGACCGTCACCGCCGAATCGTTCAAGGACGTGATCGTGATCAACCGGTCGGCGAACCGTCTCTATCTCTACGACAGCGCGAAGCTGCACCGCACGTTCGCGGTCGCGACCGGGCAGGCGATCTACCCAACGCCTCGTGGAACCTTCCACATCGTCGTCAAGTGGAAGAACCCGTGGTGGTACCCGCCCACGCAGGATTCCTGGGCGAAGGGGCTGAAGCCGGTGCCTCCGGGTCCGGACAACCCGCTTGGCACCCGCTGGATGGGCCTTTCGGTGCCAGGCGTCGGGATCCACGGGACGGACGCGCCATCTTCGATCGGGTACAGCCTCTCGCACGGCTGTATCCGGATGCAGGTTCCCGACGCCGAATGGCTCTTCGACCACGTCGAGATCGGGACGACGGTCCACATCGTCTGATGAGCGCTGTCCGCGTCGCCGCGGTCGCCGTCGTGCTCGCACTGCTCGGGCTGCTCGTCTGGGACGTCGCCCACCAGAAGAACAAGGGCATCGCCACCAAGGTCGATCGCGGCGAGACCGTGGCTGCGCCCGACCTGCGGCTTCCTCGCCTCGGAGGGGGGCCGGCCTTCGACTTGGCCGCCTATCGGGGCAAGGTCGTGGTCGTCAACTTCTGGGCCTCCTGGTGTGTCGACTGCAAGCTCGAGGCCAAGACGCTCCGCGACGCAGCGGCGCGCTGGCGCGGCAAGGCGGTCGTGATCGGGGTCGACACGAAGGATCTGACGTTCGCGGCAAGGCGTTACATGAGCCACTACGACGTCAACTACGGCGTCGTACGCGATGTCGACGGCACCGAAAGCAACCGTTGGGGTGTGACCGGCTACCCCGAGACTTTCTTCGTCACGGCGGCCGGGAAGGTGATTCCGCCGCACATCGACGGGCCGATCCCGGCCGCTCGGCTGAACGCCGCGATCCGGCAGGCGATTCGCTCGTGAGCGTGCGTATGGCGCTGCGCGCACTGGCGGGCGCGACGGTCGCCGTGCTCGCGGGAGTGCTCGCGTGGCACCTGACCCACCAGGCGCGATCGGTCGCCCCGCAGGTGGCACGGCACCAGATCGTGCGCGCACCGAACTTCACTCTCGAGCGGCTTACCGGGGACGGGTCGCTCTCGCTCAGGTCGCTGCGCGGCAAAGCGGTCGTGATCAACTTCTGGGCGTCGGACTGCGCTCCATGCAAGCAGGAGATGCCGCGCCTCGTCTCGTTCGCCGACAGTTCGTCGTCGCGCGACGTGGTCGTCGTCGGCGTCGACGTGCTCGAGTACCGAAAGGGTCCGGCACGGGCGTTCACCCGCCGCTACCGAGCCACCTACCCGATGGTCTTCGACCCAACGGGCTCGACAGTCGGGCCGTGGGGGGTCGCCGCGACGCCGCAGACGTTCTTCGTCGACCGCCGTGGGCGCATCGTCGACCACGTGCTCGGCCCGGTCACGGACCGGTCGCTCGCCGCCGGAGTCCAGCGCGCGTTGCAGGCATGAGAGTTCTCGCGGTGGTGACGCTCGCGCTCGCCCTGGCCGGGCCGGCGCTCGCCGCGTCCCGTCCGAGCGAGTCCGCTCTCGAGACCAAGCTCGTGTGCCCGGTCTGCCATGAGACGCTCGACCAGTCGAACGCCCCGGTCGCCGAGCAGATGAAGACCGAGATCCGCCGGCGAATCGCCCAGGGCTGGAGCGAGCGTCAGATCCTCGACGAGATGGTGGCGAACTACGGCCCGGGCGTCCTCTCGACCCCGGCGACGCACGGGTTCGACCTGCTCGCGTGGGTCTTGCCGATCGGCGGCATCCTGATCGGGGCGGCGGGGCTCGGCGCTGCGGCCTGGTACTGGTCACGCAGCCGGCCGGCGGACCCGGGTGGGCCGTCGGCGGAGTTGGCACCCGAGGAAGAGGCGCGACTCGACGCGGAGTTGGCGCGGTTCGATGCTTGAGAAGCTGCCCGTTGCGTTCCTCGCAGGTCTGGTCTCGGTGATCACGCCGTGTGTTCTGCCTCTCGTGCCCGGCTATCTCTCGGCGCTCTCCTCGGTCGAGGTGACGCGACTCGGCGAGCGCAGGCTCGCACGGCAGGTCGTGCTCGCGAGCG
>DASYPH010000030.1:0-2635 GCA_036006925.1 Gaiellaceae bacterium | reverse complement strand
GGAGCGGCTGACCGCGCGCGCGTTCGACGCGTTCGAGCTGCGCGGCCCGGGCACGGAGCTCACGATCGGGATGCTGCCGACGCACCGCTTCTGGGCCGCCGACTTCCGCACCGAGGCGGGGCTGCGTCACCTGCCGAACCTCCCGACCGAGGAGGTGTTCACCACGCCGGATCCGTTGCGGACGAGCGGCCACGTGACCTCGACCAAGCCGCTCGCGCTCCGCGACGGCACGATCGTGCGCGGGCTGCGCGTCACGTTCGAGGACGGCGTCGCAGTCGCGATCGATGCGGACGAGAACGTCGAGGCCCTGCGCGGGCTGCTCGGGATCGACGAGGGGGCGCAGCGGCTGGGGGAGCTCGCGCTCGTCGACCGCCACGGCCGGATCGGGCCGCTCGGCACGGTGTTCTACAACACGCTCCTCGACGAGAACGCCGCCAGCCACGTCGCGCTCGGAAGCGGCTTCCCGTTCCTCGTCGACGCGGAGCACGCCGCACGCGTGAACCAGAGCGGCCAGCACATCGACTTCATGATCGGCTCGCCGGAGCTCGACGTGGACGGCGTCACCTCGGACGGCGAGCGCGTACCGGTGCTACGCGGCGGCGACTGGCAGATCTAGGGACGTAGACTGCGGGTACGTAGCTTCCCCGATGTCGAGGGGGCGCCTTCGGTCCACGCTCCGCGGCATCGACTCCCAAGGAGCGTCCATGTCCGACACCCTGAGCTTCACCGACGGTCGCACCGGCGCGTCGTTCGAAGCACCCATCGCGGACGATGCGATCCGCGCCACCGCCTTGAAGGAGGCGGGCCTCGTCAGCTACGACCCCGCCTTCTTGAACACCGCGTCCGTCCGCAGCGCGATCACCTACATCGACGGCGACGCCGGCATCCTGCGCTACCGCGGATACCCGATCGAGCAGCTCGCCGAGCGCTCGAACTACCTCGAGGTCGCCTACCTCCTGGTCCACGGCGAGCTTCCGACACAGGAGCAGCTCGCCCACTGGGCGCACGAGATCACGTTCCACACGTTCCTGCACGAGAACGTCAAGGGGCTGATGCAGGGCTTCCGGTACGACGCCCACCCGATGGGGATGTTCGTCAGCGTCGCTGCAGCACTCTCGACGTTCTACCCGGAGGCGCGCAACGTCGACGACGCCGAGATCCGCATGCAGCAGGTCGTGCGCCTGATCGCCAAGACCCCGACGATCGCCGCCTGGTCGTATCGTCACGCGAAGGGCCTGCCGTACGTGTATCCCGACAACGACCTCGGCTTCGCGGGCAACTTCCTCTCGATGATCTTCCGGATGGGCGAGTCGCAGTACTACGTCGATCCGGCGCTCGAGCGGGCACTCGAGATCCTCTTCATCCTGCACGCCGACCACGAGCAGAACTGCAGCGCGAACGTGATGCGTTCGATCGGCTCCTCCAAGGCTGATCCGTACGTCGCGCTCGCGGGCGCTGCGGCGGCGCTCTACGGGCCGCTGCACGGTGGTGCGAACGAGGAGGTGCTGCGCATGCTCGCGGCGATCGGCAGCGTCAAGAACGTGCCTGCGTTCGTCGAGAAGGTGAAGGGAGGCGACGGCCGTCTGATGGGGTTCGGCCATCGCGTCTACAAGAACTACGACCCGCGCGCGCGGATCATCAAGCGGGCGGCCGACGACGTCTTCGCGGTCACAGGGCGCAACCCGCTGCTCGACATCGCACTCGAGCTCGAGAAGATCGCGCTGGAGGACGACTACTTCGTCTCACGCAAGCTCTACCCGAACGTCGATTTCTACTCCGGCCTGATCTACCAGGCGCTCGGGCTCCCGACCACGATGTTCCCGGTGATGTTCGCCATCCCACGGACGGCCGGGTGGCTCGCCCAGTGGCTGGAGGGCGTGCAGGATCCGGAGCAGAAGATCGCCCGGCCGCGCCAGATCTACACGGGCGCGGAGGAGCGCGACTTCGTCGGCATCGACGACCGCACCGCTGCGTCGAAGCCGGCGTAGGAGAAAGGACGGTTCGACCCGCCGCCGAATGGCTGAATCCGTACCATTCAGCCGTTCGGCGGCCGCTTCGCGTTCGGCGCCGGCGGGGATCTCTCACCTGATGACAGGCCTGACCGACACGTTGAAGGAGGCGCTCCGGATGACCACGACTGAGCTGCCCGGCCGCGTGGATCTCTCCGGGCACGGGATCGACGCGTCCGGCCGAGCGTATCGAAACCCGACGACCGCACTGCTGTACACGCACGCGCTCCAGCGCGGCGAGGGCCGACTCGCGGAGGGCGGGCCGCTCGTCGTCGACACGGGCACGTTCACGGGACGCTCCCCGAAGGACAAGTTCCTCGTCGACGAGCCGTCGTCGACCGATCGCATCTGGTGGGGCGAGGTCAACCAGAAGCTCGCCGAGTCGAGCTTCGAGGGGCTGCGCGACAAGGTGACCGCGCACCTCGGTGACGCCGACGCGATCTACGTGATCGACGCGTGGGCAGGCGCCGACCCTGACCACCGCATCGGTGTGCGCGTGATCACCGCGCACCCGTATCACGCGCTCTTCGCGAAGACGATGTTCATCGATCTCGCCGACGACGAGCTGCCGACGTTCAAGCCGCAGGCGCTCGTGCTGCATACGCCCGACCTCGAGGCACAGCCGG
>DASYPH010000029.1:0-8982 GCA_036006925.1 Gaiellaceae bacterium | reverse complement strand
GGCGTGGTTGGCCACCTCGCTCGGATGGTCGCCTTTGGACTGATCGGCGGATTCGTGCTGAAGGCGGCCGTTGACTACAACCCCGCAAAGGCCGTGGGCCTGGACGGCGCGCTTGCGCGGCTCGCGCGCCAGTCGTACGGCCCGTTCATGCTGATCGTGGTGGCCGGCGGTCTGATCGCATTTGGTCTGTACTCGATCGCGGACGCCCGCTACCGACGGATCTAGCGCCGCGGCGGCCGCCGCTCTTGACCAACCGAAGCTGTGCCCGGCCGCGCGGACAACCCACTCGCCCGGCTAGTCTCGCTTTCGCATGCACACGATAGGAGGCACGACATGGCAGAGCACCGGATCGGCACCCAGGAGGAGTGGCAGGCGCAGCGCGACGAGCTGCTGAAGGAGGAGAAGCAGCTCACACGGCTGAGCGACGAGCTGGCCGCGAAGCGCAGCCGGCTGCCGTGGGTGCCGGTGGAGAAGGACTACCGCTTCGAGACCGAGCAGGGGACGAAGAGCCTCGCCGATCTGTTCGATGGCCGAAGCCAGCTGGTGGTCTACCACTTCATGTTCGGGCCCTCCTACGAGGCGGGATGCCCCGTCTGCACCTCGATCGCGGACACCCTCGCCGCCCAGGTGCCGCACCTCAAGGCCAGGGACACCACCCTGATGCTCGCGTCCCGCGGGCCGCTCGCGAAGCTGATCGCCTACAGGCAGCGGATGGGCTGGGACATCGACTGGGTGTCGAGTGGCGGCAGCGACTTCAACCGCGATATCGGCTTCATGCACACGGAGCAAGAGCTGCAGCCGTTCCTGGGAGGCGAAATCCCGGTCACCGTCGTCCAAAACGCTGAGATGTGCGGCACGACCGCCGGCGGCTACGTCGCGGAGGGGCCGGGTCTGAGCGCGTACACGCTCGCGGACGGCGTCGTTTATCGGACATACGTCAGCACCGCGCGCGGCCTCGAGTTCGCGATGCCCTACTACGCCCTGCTCGACCGCACGCCGAACGGTCGCGACGAGCACCCCGGCACGCCGCTCTGGGTGCGCCGCCACGACGAGTACGAGTCGAGCGTGCCGGCGCTCTAGACCGATCGCAGCGGGCGACGCATGCCGGATGGGTTTTGGGGTATCACTGGCTCGGTAGTTCAACAGGAGGTAGATGAGATGCCCGAGCACACGATCGGAACTCGCGAGGATTGGCAGGCGGCCCGAAACGAGCTGGCAAAACTCGAGGCCGACCAGGCGCAGCGAAATGAAGAGGTCAAGCAGACGCGCCTGGCGCTGCCCTGGGTGCCGGTCGAGAAGCAGTATGAGTTCGACACCGAGGACGGCAAGAAGACGCTGGCCGAGCTGTTCGACGGGCGCTCGCAGCTGCTCGCCTACAACGTCATGTTCGGACCCGACTACACGCTCGGCGCCTGCCCGGGCTGCAGCAGCCTGGCCGACGGACTCGACGGCACGCTCGTCCATCTGAACCACAACGACGTGACGCTGATCTGCTTCTCACGGGCGCCGATCGACCGATTGGCGGCCTACAAGCAGCGGATGGGCTGGGAGTTCCCGTACGTCTCCACCTACAACACCGACTTCGCATTCGACTTCGGCCTGGCGCTGACCGAGGAGCAGGCCCAGGGCATCCCCGAAGTCAGGGAGATGACCGAGAACCCGCCCGAGTGGCTCGAGGACTGGGCAGGCCAGGTCGGGGCCGACCTGAAGGACGGGCTGCGCGAGAACCCGAGCTGGATCGCCTTCGCACGCGAGAACGGCACCGTGTACCACACCTACACCGTGTCGGCCCCCGACCCGTTCGTCGCGCCATACTTCAGCTTCCTGGCGGAGCGAACACCGAAGCCGGGACCAGACGAACCGCGGTCGTTCCGGAAAGACGAGTACCCGGAGTAACGGGTATGTGACCGGAGCGACGGGTGCCGGTGTCAGGCACCGGCCGCCGGCTGCTGGGGCTCAGCCATGCGCTTGAGCTGCGCCCGGTCGACCTTGCCGCTGGCGGTGCGCGGCATCGTCTCCAGAAACACGACCTCCTCCGGCGCTTTGTACCCGACCCGCTCCCGCGCGAAGCGAATCAGTTCCTGCGCCGACGGACGCTCCGCACCGTCGCGGAGCGCCACGTACGCCCGGACGTTCTCGCCATGCACGGGATCGTGAATGCCGACGACACCGACGCTGCCCACGCATGGGTGCTCGAACAGGGCACCCTCGACCACCTGCGGCGTGATGTTGGAGCCGTCGTGGACAATGATCTGCTTGCGGCGACCGCAGAAATAGAGGTAGCCGTCCTCGTCGGCGCGCATGACGTCACCGGAGTCCAACCAGCCATCGCGAAACAGCTCTGCGGTCGCCGGTTCGTTGTCCCAATAGCCAACGGTAGCCGACGGCGCTCGGATCCACAGGCGGCCCTGCCCGCCCGCGTCCACCTCGCTCCCCTGGTCGCTGCGGATCTCCACCGTCACGCCGGGCACCGGCTTGCCGACCGAGCCGACCCGGATCTCTTGGGAGGGTGGACTGACCGCCGCGAGCCCTACCTCGGTGAGTCCGTACGCCTCGTCGATGACCAGCTGCGTCAGCCCGGTGAACTCGCGCTCGAGCTCGGCTGAGACGCAGTCGCCGGCGGCGCGGCACAGCCGCAGTGAGGCAAAGTCCTCACCGTGAGCGCCGTGATCGCGGATCAGTGCGAACAGAGCCGACGGAAGCATCGACAACACCGTCGGCCTGCCCTCCCGCAGCAACGGCAGCAGCTCATCGCCGTCATAGCTGCGAGCGACGAGAAGAGCCGCACCGACGCTGAGCGCGGAGAACGAGACGTAGAACGCGCCCACGTGCGACAACGACGAGCCGGCCAGCAGCCGGTCGTCGGCGCTCAGCTCCAGTCCCGCGGCGGCGATCGCGAGCATCCAGCCCACCGTCTGATGAGTGTGGGTGACACCCTTGGGAGGTCCGGTGCTGCCGGACGTGAAGAAGATCAGGGCGGGATGCGAGGGGTGCGGCCGCGGTGGCGCCGCAGCGGTCGGCTCACCCTCGATCAGGTCATCGAAGGAGACGCCATCGCGGCTCGGTCCCGGGTAGCCGATCCTTCCCAGCGGCAGCTGCCCGGACAGCCGGCTCTCGTCAAGGTCGGGCTCCCGCTCGGCATGGACGAGCAGCGCGCGGGCACCGCTCACCTCCAGCGCATGGTCGATCTCGCCGGCGGTGTACCGGTAGTTGAGCGGGGTCGCCACCAGCCCGGCCCGGAAGCAGGCTATGTAATGAGCGATCAGCCTCGGCCGGTTCGGCATCAGCGACGCCACCCGGTCGCCCGGGCGCAGCCCGAGCTCGAGATAGCTCTGCGCCAACCGCCGCGTCACACGGTCGAGCGTCCGCCATGACCAGGTGAACTCCGCGCAGATCAGCGCATCGGCTTCTGGATCGCACGAGACCCCCGCTGCGAGCAGATCGCACAGCAGTACCGGTCGATCCAGCGCTGGCCCCGAGTACGGCATCAGACTCCCCTTTCGAGCTGACATGCTGTCATCCCGACGAGCGGCGCACAAGTCGACGCCCCTTGCAGCGAGCTTGACAACGCGGGAAACTCCCACACCATGAGCGGGGAATTGCTGAGCGAGCGCCTCCACCGCGTCGGGCTCGTCGCCTCGGAGCGTCTCGAGCCACGCGCGTGATCGACTGGCTGCACGGCCTCTCGATCGGCTTGCTCGCCGTCGTGGTGTGCACGGCGACCGCGATCGTTACGGCCGCGATCTTCACGATCGTGACCCGCCTCGCGGTCGGGAAGCGAGCAGCGTCGTTTTCGGCGGTGTCACCGGGTCTGCTTCCGCCGATGGCGCTCATCTTCGGACTGCTTATCGGCTTTCTCGCCGCCGAGGTGTGGAGCGACAACTCCAACGCGCAGGTGGCCGTCAACCGGGAGGCGAGTGCGCTGCGCACGGTGAACCTCCTGACGCGCGACTTTCCCGGCGCTGACCAGCGACGGATGGATGCGCTGATCCGCACGTACATCCAGCTCACGATCACCCGCGAGTGGCCCGCGATGGCGCATCAGAACGCGACGCTGCTGCAGCCGTCGCCCCAGCTGGCGAGCGCGCTCCAGCTCGCACTCAGCCTCCCGGCCCGCAACTCGGGACAGGTCGTCGCGCAGCGAGAGATCGTCTCATCGATGGATACCGCACTCGACGCCCGTCGCCAGCGCATCCTCATCAGCGAATCGTCCGTCAACTGGGCGAAGTGGGCGGGAGTGATCGGGCTGGGCATTCTGACGCTAATTGCGGTCGCATTCGTCCACAGCGCCGACCGAGGCTCGGCGGCCATCGCGATGACGCTGTTCGCGTCGGCGATCGCGGCGTCGGTCCTGATGATCGCCGTGCAGGACCGTCCCTTCGCGGGCCCGTTTCGGGTGCAGCCGACGCCCCTGGTGCAGGTGTTGCCGGCGCCTTCCTGATCACCGCACCGCGTCCCCATAGCTGACCGCGGGGCACGGCGGACGCGCTGACAACGACCTCGAGCCTCCGGCGTGATTCGCGTGGTACCGCGGCATCGGCCCGCTAGTTATTGACCAACTCTCTCCAGCTGCGCGCCTCGACCTCGACGCCGAAGCGGTCTGCCGCCCGCACGATCCGCTTCCACGCCGCGTCACGCTCTGCGTCCGTTACGCTCTCGACCTGATAGAACCGGGCGATCGCGTTTCGCACATGAGCGGCGTCATTCAGCGGTTCCTTACGCTGTTCCGGGAAGGCAAACTGCGCGTCATGGAGCCGATCCTTCTCCGCAGTCGACATCCCCGACGCGCCGTTTCCGCCCTTATGGCGACGAGCCGCCTGAGCCTTCTTGATGTTCTTACGGGCGGCCTGCTTCTGCTTCTCTGACGACATCCGAAGACCTCCTGGTTCACGCCGGCATGGCAGCCAATACGACCGTGGTTCTACCCCTTGCTCGCCCGAGGCAAACCGTGGCCCACATTCCCGCAACTCAAAGCGCGGGTCAATCACGGACTCGAGCATCAGTGGCCGCCAGGCCGAGAAAGAAGACGGCGAATGCCACCAGAACCACGATCACAACGCCGACCAGGTCGAGCCAGCCGTGACCGGGTATCAGGTCGATCATGGCTGGGCTCTACCCGCAGGCGGTTGGTTTCAACCCGTTTCAGGCGGGGGGTTCGCGGGTAGGCAGATGACGTGCGGAAGCTCGCGGCGGTCGCTCTGGGAGTCGTCACGGCGATCGGCGGATTCGTGGACATTGGCGAGCTGGTGACGCTTCCGGCAGCCGGAGCCACATACCGCTTTGCGCTGCTCTGGGTGTTGGCCGTGAGCGTCGTCGGGGCGATGGTGTACGCCGAGATGGCCGGTCGCATCGAACTCGCGTCCCAGCGGGCCGTGTTCGAGGTGTTGAGAGAGCGGCTCGGCTTCCGGCTTGGCGTCGTGCCGTTGTTGGCCGTAATCGGGCTGAACGTGCTGACGCTGTCCGCCGAGATTGCCGGGCTCGCGTTCGTGCTGCAGCTTGTGGTTGACGTCTCGTATCTGTGGCTGTTGGTGCCGATCGCCGTCGGTGTGCTGTTGTTCCAGTGGTTTGGAAACTGGACGCTGCTGGAGGATGTGCCGTCGTTTCTCGGGTTGCCGCTGTTGGTGATTCCGGCAGCGCTCGTCTTTGGTGGGATCGGCGTGGACTGGGGCAACGCGGCTCACCAGTTGGTCGCGCCGTCGCTACCGACCGACGACCACGTGCTGTACTGGACGGCCGCGCTGAGCATCGTTGGTTCCGTCATGAGTCCGTACGAGTGGTACTTCTACTCGTCCGGGGGACGGGAAGAGGGCTGGTCGTTGCAGGACCTGATGGTCAACCGGTTGACCGTGATCCTTGGGTGGTCGCTTGGCTCTGTGCTGGCCTTCGGGCTGATGATCGGTTCAGCGGTGTTCGTCTACCCGCTGTCGATCTCGCCGGCGCACCTGAGTCAGACCGGCCTGATCGCGATCGCGGCCTTCGGGAAGATCGGCTTAGCGTTGTTTCTGCTGGGTGCGTTCGGATGCGTTCTGGGCGCGTCGATCGAAGTATCACAATCCGCCGGGCAGGCGCTCTCACAGTTCTTTGGCTGGTCGTGGGGGGCGTCGCGGCCGGTCAACGACGTACCCAAGTTCACCGCCACCTACACGCTGGCAATCATTGCCGCGGTGATAATCCTCTACACGGGCCTCGATCCGATCAAGATCACGGTCGTCAGCATGATCTTCGCGGTCATGGCGCTGCCGTTCACATTTCTGCCGATGTTGCTGGTGGCAAACGACCGAACCTACATGGGCGACCATACGAACGGTGCATTCGGAAATGCCGTGGGCGTGTTTTTTCTGGCCGTACTGATGATCGGCGCGGTTGCCGCGCTGCCGTTGGTCGTGATAACCGGAGGCGGGGGCTAGTGGACGTTGGGCGCGACCTGATCGACCACCGCATCGTCGATCTCGACGGCCACGACGTTGGCCGAGTCGACGACGTCTGGATCTACGTGGCTAACGGAGCGGCCGTGGTGAGTCCGATCGTGACCGGCACCGGTGCTCTGCTTCGCCAGCTGGGCGGAGCGGGCGACCGGATCCAGCGCCTGGCTCCGCATGTGGGATTCCGGCATGCCGATCGTTGGCGGGAGATCGTGTGGGACGACGTCCACGTGCTGCAGCGGTCGCAGGTTGTGCTGGAGCCACGTCTGCGCGACCTGGCAGGGCGACCCGAAGGACACAGGCCGCGCCCAGGAGCCGAGCTGCTCTACACCGATCTGATCAGACTCCCTGTCTGCGACCCCTCCGGCCGTCGAATGGGAGTCGTCGACGTGCGCACCACCCTGCCCGACCCCGAGCCGGCCATCCTTGGACTCTTGGTTGCGGCCCACCCCCTGCGCCACACGTTTGGTCTCAAACGATTCGACTCGACCAGCCAAAGGTTCGGTGGCACGCAGCACCACACCCGGTACCTGGCCTGGACCGCAGACCTACAGATCAGAGACGGCGCGATCCTCTGCCCCGTCCCGTTCACCGACCTGCCGTTGCTCTCCGCCGCCCCACCCTCGACGCCACCACCGATGCCCGATCAACCTATCGCTCCATGAGACCCGTCTTCATCGCCCTCCTCGTCCTTACGGTCGCCGGCTGCACCGCCCCCGGCGAGCCACCCCCGCACCCGTCCAAAGCCGACTACCACGACCTCATGAGGCGCGAGACGGCGAAGGCCACCAGCACGATCGCAACCATGCAGGTCGTCGTGAGTGAGCTGCGACGCAGCGGGATCACCCAGAACTACGCGACGGTCATGACCCGCCAGAGCGTCGCGGATCTCACATCCGTCATCACCGACCTCCGCCAGATCACCGCCCCCAGCACGAATCTTGCCCGCCACCAGCGTCAGCTCCAACACCTGCTCACCGGAACTGACCCAACCGTCGCGTCCGTGATCGACGACTGGGATCAACGCGCCCGACTCGTTCAGACCGCGATCCGCCTGTCAGCGGCCGAACGCCGCCTGGCGAAGCTCAGCCCAGCGCTCGTCTGAAACGCGAACCGGCATCATCGGCTGAGGCTGAGTACACAGGTCGTCGAGACCGACTCGACAGCGAAGCCGAGGGTGCCGTTGAGATCGCGGATGGCGGCGTTCTGCTCCGCGTTTGTGGTGGCGACGAGGCAGACATCGGGCCGCGCCCGGCGCAGGGACGCGAGCGACTCGGTCTTCACCCATCGGCCCAGGCCGCGGCGCCGATACACCGGCAGCACGGCCGTGTCCTCGATGCTCCCGACCGAGCCGGCCGCCTCCCCAACACGCAGCTCCGTGAAGGCCACCACGTCGCGGGCAGGATTGAGCGCTGCAGTGACGCGGATCTGCCTGCCGCGTCTCGCCACCGCCTGCTCCAGGTCGCGTATGCGGGCGGCGTCAAACGGCTCCCAGTCGTCGTCAGACGCGCTCGGCGCATCGTTGATCGCCTCGCGCACGACGGCGTATGACTCGAGCAGCTCGCTCGGGGCCGGGCCGTCCCAGCTTCGAAGCGCATAGCCAGGTACGGGATCCGAGGCGAGGTGCGCCTCACCCAGAGCGATCGCCGACCGCACGTCGCGGCGGCCGTCGACAAAGCCGGCCCGGCCCGCGAATCGCGACCCCGCGAGCGTGGCGTGGTGGCTGATCAGTGACCCCAATTCCGCATCCTGCGCACGGGCGATCACTGCTTCAAGCAACGACCGCCCGACGCCCAGCCGGCGCGCGTCCGGCCGCACATGGATCTGGAGGTGTCCGACCTTGGAGCCTCGTAGCGAAGACAGCTGGGCGACGCCGACCGCTACCCCGCTCAACAGCCCGATCCATTGCCATCGCTCGTCACTATCCGGCGGATGTCGCAGATAGGCACGCGTCTCGGCAGCGGTGCGGTAGGGCTCGCGCCCGGCGATCTCGGCGTGGCAAGCCGCGAGCACCTCATGCACCTGTTGGAAGCGCTCGTCGGTCGCACGGCGCGGGCCAAACTCTGCGATCCCGGCCATGTGCGCAACCTAGAGGCGACGCCTCGCGGAATCAAGCGTGGCACGATCGCAATCGACCGCCGAGACCTCTGGCTACGGCCGGTCCTCGGGCGGGACAGCTCGCAGCGCCTCATCTCGCGTCTCGAACGCATGCATGCGAGGCGTCATCCCGACCAGATCGAGCACCCTTCTGGGCCTCCCGGCTGCCGGTGCCACCAGTAGCAGGGTCTCGTCTTGGTCCGCGTGCTTGAGGAGTGCGCCGATCACGGTCGAATCGATGAACGACGTCTGCGTCAGGTCGACCACGACGGTCGTACCGCACTCCCCGATGCGCCGCAACGCGTCGGCTATCGCGGGGGCGGTCGAGAGGTCGTGCTCTCCGGCCAGGTTGAGCACCCAAAGCGAGTCACCGAGCCGCTCGGTCTCGACTGTTCCGACGTACCCGTCCACCATCGCTAGCTCCTCTCGTTGACGAAGCGAACTCTGGAGGCTGGAAGCCTCG